>DAIDKV010000139.1 GCA_027449865.1 Planctomycetales bacterium | reverse complement strand
AGTTTTCGGTTTTCAGTTTTCAGTTTTCAGTTTTCAGTTTTTCGAGACTCCTCGCTCACCACACCACACTAACCCGAAGCGCCAGCGAGGGTTCCGGAGATCGCGGCGGACCGAGCTGAGAGGCCCCTCGCTGGCGCTTCGGGTTGGTGTGCGCGACCCGAGGGCCAAACCAGTGCGCGGGGGCGCCGGCCGTCGCTCGGGGTGGTGTTGAGCGAGGGATCTCGAAAACCGAAAACCGAAAACTGAAAACTGAAAACCGAAAACTGAAAACTGAAAACTGAAAACTGAAAACTGAAAACTGAAAACTGAAAACTGAAAACTGAAAACCGAAAACGGAAAACCGTTTACCAGATCCGAACGCGCTGCTGGGGCGGGAGCCAGAGCTTGTCGCCTTGCTTCACCCCGAACGCCTCGTAGAACTCGGGGAGGTTCCGGACGACGCCGTTGCATCGGAACTCGGCCGGCGAGTGCGGATCGATGGTGAGGCGACGGAGCAGCTCGGCGTCGCGGAACTTGGTCCGCCAGACCTGCGCCCAGCCGATGAAGAACCGCTGGTCGCCCGTCAGACCGTCGAGCACCGGCGCCGGGCTGTCGCCACACGCGATTTTGTAGGCCTTGTAGGCGATCGTCAGGCCGCCGAGGTCGCCGATATTCTCACCGATCGTCAGAGCGCCGTTGACGTGCTTGTCCGGAAGCTGAGCCGGCGCGAAGCCGTTGTATTGCTCGATCAGCATCTTCGCACGCTTCTCGAACTCGCCGCGGTCGGCGTCGGTCCACCAGTTCTTCATGTTACCGTCGCCATCGTACTTCGACCCCTGGTCGTCGAAGCCGTGGCCGATCTCGTGGCCGATCACCGCGCCAATCCCACCGTAGTTGACCGCGTCGTCGGCCTTCATGTCGAAGAAGGGCGGCTGCAAGATCGCGGCCGGGAAGACGATCTCGTTGAAAAGCGGGTTGTAATAGGCGTTGACCGTCTGTGGCGTCATTCCCCATTCCGAGCGATCGACCGGCTTGCCCAGCTTCGCCAGGTCGCGGTTGAACTCAAAAGCGTTCGCCCGCCGGATGTTGCCGACCAGGTCGTCGCGGCGGATCTCCAGCTTCGAGTAGTCGCGCCACTTGTCGGGGTATCCAATCTTGGGCGTGAACTTCGCCAGCTTCTCGAGCGCCTTCTTCTTCGTCTCGGGGCTCATCCAGTCGAGCGACTGAATATCGCGGCGGTAGGCCTCGATCAGGTTGTTGACGAGTTGCTGCATACGAACCTTCGCCGCGGGCGGGAAGTGCTTCGCGACATAGAGCTTGCCCGCGGACTCGCCCAGCGCGCCTTCGACGGCCTGCACTCCACGCTTCCATCGCGGGGGAAGCTCCGTGGCGCCGGTGAGCTTGCGAGCGAAGGCAAAGTCCTCATCGACGATCGCCTTGTTCAGATAGCTGGCGGCACCGTCGAGGGCGTGCCAGGCCAGCCAGGTCTTCCACTGATCGAGCGGGACCTCCTGAAGCGCCTTCGCCATCGCCTGGAAATAGTCGGGCTGGCGGACGATCACCTCGGCGACGTCCTTCGCGCCGACGCCCTCGAAGTAGACCGCCCAGTCGAGGCCCGGCGTCAGGGCATCGAGCGCTGCGCGATCTTTCTTGTTATAGGCGAGGGTCTGGTTCCGGCTCTTGACGCGGTCCCAGTGGTGCTTCGCCAACCGGGTCTCCAGCTCCATCACCTGCTTCGCCGAGCCGGCGGGATCCTTGCGCCCGGCCAGTTCGAACATCTTCGCGACGTGCTCGACGAACGCCTCGCGGATCTCCTTGTATTGCTCGTCTCGGTAATACGACTCGTCGGGAAGCGAGAGGCCGCCCTGGCTGAGGTAGATCGTCTGCCGGTCGGACTGCTTGGCGTCGGGGGAGACATAGAAGCGGAACGGCCCGCCGACGCCCTCGGGCTCCAGGCTGGAGATCAGGCGGAGCAGGGCGGTGCGGTCAGAGACGGCGTCGATCTTCGCGAAGTCGTCCTTGATGGGATCGATACCCAGCTTCTCGGCGCGGTCCTCGTCGAGGAAGGCGTTGTAGAGGTCGCCGATCTTCCGGGCGTCGGAGCCGGCGGGGGCATCCTGCTTCGCGGCGTCCTCGATGATGGCGCGAAGGTCCTTCAGGGCGTTGTCGCGCAGCAGCATGAAGCTGCCGAACTGGCCGTACTCGGGGGGGATGGTGGCGCGGGCGATCCAGCCGCCGTTGATGTGGCGGAAGAGGTCGTCCTGGGGGCGAACCCTGGCGTCGATCCCATCGCTGGTGATGCCGGAGCGGAGGTCGCGGTCGGCGGCGGGTGCGAAGGCGGCGGCCAGCAGCCCCGCGGCCAGCACCGCCGCGAGCGTGGCTTTCCCAGTCAAAGTTCTCATGGATGCCGGTCTCGGATTGCAAGGTCGCGCCGAGGCGGCCAGCCCTCCCATCGTGCCGGCCCGCCTCGGGCGTCGACTTCACATCGTGGGCAAGCGGACGGGTGTCGGCAAGGTCAATCGTCGCCTGGGAACATCCAGGCCATCATTGCCGGACCTTGCCGAGTGGATAATATATCGGATTGTCCGGACGATCTCGATCTTCAGAGCAACCGTCCGAGGACATGCCGAAGATCTCAGGATTCCACACCATGATCGATCCCAGGTCCACGGCCAGCGAACGGTTGGGGAGTTTGCCTTGGTCCCGGTTCGGGAGACAGCCGAGGCGAGCACGGCGGGCAAGGTCGAGGCTCGTGGCCGAGGTCACGTGCCTGGAGGGGCGCGAGCTGATGGCGACGGCGGGCGTGCAAATGCCCCTGGCGCCCCCGGGTTCCCCGGGACCGTACAACACGGTGAGCAGCCTCAGCGACGTGCTCTTCACGGGCAACGCGACGGTCGGGAACGTGCCGGTCAAGCAGATCACGCTCTACAACAACACGCAGCACACGATCTATCCGTTCCTGTACGACCCGAACACGGGGCGGTCGACAACAGGCGGCTATTACGACCCGTTCGACGGCCACGGGCAGCAATACCGGGCCTACATCGGATACACGCAGAACGGCGTCGATTACATGGGCCTGGAGTCCGGGCACTCGATCACGATCGACGTGCCGCTGGTGTTCTGGGATTCGGGCCGGGCGGCGATCGCGACCGACGCCAGCCACTACCTGCCAACCGACCTGAACACGAGCAAGGCCAGTCCGGTCACCAATCCATTCTTCTTCTTCTACAAGAACCTCAACGGGACGAACACAGCGCGCTTCGTCGAGAACGCGGCGAGCAGCACCGGCGGCAACGGGATCGTGATGTACTATCACACCAGCGACCCGAACGCCGGGGTCGGGCCGGGGTCCGACGCGCCGGCGCAACTGATCGAGTTCACCATCCGGGACCAGGCGTTCCTGACAAACGTTTCGCAGTACGTCAACAAGCTCGATTCCTCGCAGCTCGTCACGCTGATCAATTACGACGTCTCTTATGTCGATCACCTGGTGCTGCCGGTCGCGATGGAGGCGACGGGCGTCCCGGTGCCCAACACGAAGGTGAAGAAGGATTACGGCTGGATCGGCGCCCGGCAGGCGTATCTGGGGACGGGAAGTCTCCAGGCGGCGATCGGGAAATTCACCAGCCACACACCGGCCAACGGGCTGGGGAAGTACTTCGGGGGCCTGGGCTGGCCGACGTACTTCAACCCAAGTTACTCGGCGACGAACCCGCAGGCGGGGATCCGGATCCCGGGAGGTGCGAACATCCTCTTCGAGAGCCCGCTGGCGGGGATCCGGTCGTCGTACTCCGACCCATACGGCCCGAACAATCACTGGATGCTCTCCAGCGGCGGGACCGGACCGATCCAGTACGCGCTCGGAGGCAACTTCGTCGCGCCGAATCAGGCTGTTCTGGTCGCGGTCCCGGGAATCGACAAGGTGTTGCAAGGATTGCAGCCGGGGATGTCCGTCACGGCCAACGGGGCCCCGGTGGGTGTGATTCAGAGCGTCGACGTCGCGGCGCGAACCGTCACGCTGAGCGAGAGCCCAAACATCCCGAACGGAACACCCGAGACATTCGTGCTCTTCAATCCCGCGTCGGATCCGTATGCGACGCAGTTGACCAACCTCTGGTATTCATGGGCGAGCTACTATCAGTCGCTCTTCCAGGGCATGGCGCCGCAGACGCTCACGGCGAACGTCACCAGCGACACCGATAACAAGGGGAACGACTACCGGGTGCTCACCTTCGCGACACCGCAGCCGCAACTGGCCGTGGGAATGCAGGTGACCGGCGGCGGAATCAACGCGCTGACGACGATCGTGAAGATCCAGGACGTGAACGGGGTGATGACCTATTACCTGAGTGCTCCGCTGCCAGGGGTCTCGGCCCCGACGCAGGCGAGCCTGACCTTCTCGCCGCCGCCGCCGATCGAGTACGCCGGCCAGACGCAGAATATCCCGCTTTCGTTCGCGCCGGCGCATCAGGCGGAGGCGAAGGCCTTCGCGGCGACGGTCTACGAGGTGCTGAGCGTCTTCAGCACCGCGCCCCGCCAGGTCCCGGCGCTCCCGGGGTCGATGGAGGTGGTCGGCAACTCGATCGGCGGGAACGTGGGCTTCCTGCCGACCGCGACGCCGACCAACTACGTCAACATTTCGGCAAATGTTCGCGATCTGGTAAAGTCAGCGCTGCGGGGCGTCGCGGATTTCACGACGACGCCGGAGTCGCAGTGGTATCCGGATCCGTCGGTGGCGACGGGGGGCCAGGGTTACAACGTGTACAACCTCGACCCATACGTCTGGTTCGTCCACAAGGAGCTGGGCCTCTCGGGGTACGGCTTCTCGTTCGACGACGACACGGCCGACGTGGGAGCGAACGGAACGAGCACGCTCTCGGTGGCGGTGGGCGGACTGAAAGGGCTTCCCAATCCGTCACAATGGGGGGCCAGCGCCCAGTGGGGGACGGTGTCGAGCCTGGCGACGATCTCGCAGGTGACAACCCCGCAGGGGACGACGGAGTCGGTGATCTCGCTTCAGGACCCGACGGTTTACAACCAGCTCTCGGCAAATGATCCGGCGAACTCGGTGGTGGGAGCCTATGTTTACGGGCCAGGCATCAAGCCCGGGACGAATCTGGCGGCGACCGCGATCATCGACCAGAACCAGTTCGTGCTGAGCCAGCAGGCGGCGTCGACGAGTCAGCCGGTGATGCTGACGTTCAGCGCGAAGCCGATGACAGGTCTCGCGCGGTTGCGAGCGATGCGCCGTTAATTCATGATTCTGCTGATGCGATTGCTGTCCGCCGAAACAACAGCCGGAGTCGGCTTCGAGTTGAACCTCGACGCCGCCTCCGGCTTTTCGCCTGTCGGATTTTCCGCAGACTGAGGTCGGAATTGTGCCATGCATTGCCACTGGGCGCCACGAGCCGGCGCTCGATCAGAACTGTTCGTTGGTCAGATCGTTGCTGAAGGTGTTGTGGCCTCCATCCTGGTTGGGCGAGCCCTGGAACAGGATTCCGACGACGCCGGCGTTGGCGATCGTGTTGTTGTCGATGTTGTTGCCCGAAGACCCGATGACATAGACGTCGTACTGAGCGTTGCCGAAAGTGCCGCCGCCGACGCTGTAGGTGACCGTCCCGATCGCGTTGTAGAGGACCGAGGTTCCCGTGGCCGATCCGTCGATCTGCACGCCGACATCGTTCCCCGAGATCGAGTTGCCGGCCACGTCGGTTCCGTAGGCGGAGTCGGAGATCTCCACTCCGATAAAGTTGCTGTAAGGCCGACCCACCGGAAGAATGACTCCGGACACCGCGGCGTTGACGCCGATGTTGTTGAACTTCACGTCATTGTTGTTGGTCCCGTAGCCCTGGACCAGCACGCCATTCTCGAGGTTGCCCGAGATGGTCGAGTACTCGACGGAGTTCGAGGAGGCATAGGACTGGATGACCACGCCGTTGGTCCCGTTGGAGACGGCGCCGAAGCCGCCCGGACCGGTGCCGATGTCGTCCACATAGATCCAGTTGTTGGTCGTTCCGGGGTCGCTGACGAAGACGCCATCGTACGTATTGCCCGAGATCAGGCTGTACTGAACATAGTTGTTGTTCGCCGACCCGGCGATGGCCACACCGCTCCCGCCGTTGGCCACGGAGGCGGTTCCGGCGGCGTTGGTGCCGATGTTGTCGTACTGGACCGTGTTGTTGCTGGTGCCCCCGTAGAAGAGCTGGACGCCGTCCCAGCCGTTGCCCGAGATCACGTTGCGGCCCGAGGCTGTGCCGATGGTGTTGGCCGACGCTCCGTAGAAGACCTGGACGCCGTAGTGATTGCCCAGTGCGGAATTCCCGGTGGCGTCGGTGCCGATGAAGTTGCCGTAGACAGCATTGTACGCTGTGCCGGAGTCGGAGAAAGTCACACCCGCGTTTGCGTTGCCCGAGATGACATTGCCCGCGCCCGTGTCGGTCCCGCCGATGATGTTGTTCGTCGAGGCCGCGTTGATCAGCACGCCATCGTTGCGGTTCGGGACGGCGTACGTGCCGGAGACGTCGGTGCCGATGAAGTTGCCCTCGATGACCTCGGACGAGGCGCCGGAGGTGAGCCAGAGGCCGTTTGACTGATTCCCCGAGATGATGTTTCGGGTCGCGGCGGTGGTCCCGCCAACCGTGTTGCCCGGGGCTCCTGAGAAGAAGACGCCGTTGCCGCCGTTGCCCAGGCTGCCGGTTCCACTCGCGTTGGTGCCGATGAAGTCTCCTTCCACCAAGTTGTACGCCGTGCCGGAGCCGGAGAAGGCCACACCGTTGTTGAAGTTATTCGAGATGACGTCCCGGGTCGCGGCGGTGACCCCGCCGATCAGGTTGTACTGAGCCCCGTTGGTGATCACGACCCCGTGGCCGCGGTTGCCGAAGGAATTGTTGTTCGCATCGTGCGCGAGATTGCCCGTGGGGTCCGTTCCGATGAGGTCACTCGAGACGATGTTGTGGGTGGTGCCGGAGTCGGTGATCAACACACCCTGCTGGGCGTTGGCCGAGATCACGTTCGGCGTCCCGCCGATGGTGTTGGAGGTGGCCCCGCCCAGGATCTCCACACCGTTGGCCCCGTTCGCCAGGTCGTTTCCGGCCGCGCCGAGGCCGATCCAGTTCCCCTCGACCGTGTTGTACGAGGCTCCGGCGAAGGCGATCACGACACCGTTATTGGAGTTGCCCGAGATGATGTTTCGGGTCGCGGCGGTGGCCCCGCCGATGGTGTTGTACTGGGCTCCCGCGGTGATATCAACACCGTTGTAGCCGTTGGGCAGGGCGGCATTTCCGGTGATGTCGGTGCCGACGAAATCTCCCTCGACGACGTTGCCGGTCGTGCCCGATCCGGTAATGTAGACGCCCCACTGAGTATTGCCCGAGATCACGTTGCGAGCCTCGGCCGTGTTCCCACCGATGGTGTTGTTCGTCGACCCGCCCTCGATCCAGACGCCCGAAAGATTGGCCAGTCCGCCCGTCCCATCGGAATTCGTCCCGATGAGGTTGCCCTCGACGGTGGCGTCGCTCGCGCTGAGAATCCAGACACCGTCGTTGCGATTGCCGGAGATGACGTTGCCTGCGCCGGGGGCTGTGCCTCCGATGATGTCCTGATTCGTCCCGTACTGGACCGTCACGCCGTTGCGGCCGTTGGGGAGGGCATAGGTACCGCTGGCCGCAGTGCCGATGAAGTTGCCCTCGACGAGGTTGCTCCCGCCGCTGCTGCTGATCTGAACGCCGTCGCCGAGGTTGCCGGAGATGATGTTGCGTGCGGCAGGCGTGGTTCCGCCGATGATGTTGCCGGCGGCCCCGTAGGCGATCTCCACGCCGTCGTCGTTGCCCAGCGCTCGACCGTCGTTACCTATGGCCGTGGTGCCGCCGGGGTTGGTGCCGACGAAATTCCCCTCAACGACGTTCCCGGTTGTCCCCGTGCCGGAGATGTAGACACCGTAAACCCCGTTGCCGGAGACGACGTTGGCCGACCCGGCGACAGTTCCACCGACCGTATTGTCCGACGCGCCGTTGGTAATGAGCAGGCCGATATCGCCGTTACCAAGGGCAACGGCGCCGGTCCTGTCGGTACCGATATCGTTGCCCTCGACGACGTTCCCGGTTGTGCCCGCGTCGGCGATTTCCACGCCGTAGAGTGTATTGCCCGAGATGAGGTCGCTACTGATTGTGTTGTTCGTCGCGCCGTCGAAGACGTAGACGCCGATGTTGTTGGCCAGGGCGTGGGTGCCGGTCGAGTCGGTGCCGATGTTGTCGGCCGTAACGAGAGCGCCTGTTGTTCCGTCGATCTCGACGCCGTAGGAACTGGCCGAGATGGTGCTTCCCTCGACGATGGACCCGGTCGCGTTGCTGGTAAGCTGGACACCGAAGGCGCCGTTGCCGGCCGCGGTGGTGCCGGCCCCGTTGACGCCGATGAAATCGCCGCTGATCTGATCGTGAGCCCCGTCGATCAGGATGCCGCCGCCGCTGAAGGCATCGACCACGAATCCGGTCACCTCGCTGCCCGCGGCCGTGCTGGTCAGTTGCAGGCCGACAGCGGAGGAGCCGGCGTTGGTCCCGTTGAGCACGACGCCCGGCGTGGCGTTCGGCAGGGTTCCGAGCAGGTGGACGGGCTGCGTGATGGTGGGCAGGGCCGAGTTCAGGTTGATCGTCACCTGCTGGTCGCCGTTGCCACCGCTCAAGGTGTTGAAATCGAAGACGATCGAGTTCGGAGTGCTGGCCGTGGCCGGCGTGGCGTCGGACGCGACGATCGCCGAGCGAAGCGAGCCCGGACCGCTATCGGCGAGGCTGGTGACCGTGAAGGTTGAGAGCACCTGGCGGCCCTCGAGCGACTCAATCTGGAAGCGGCGTCGGCGCTCCTGCTGGCGAAGAGTGGCCCGGTTGTTCTTGCGGAGGCTGCGGAACCAGGAGGTAGACATGGCGGTAGATCCTCGATTGCTTGAGAGCGCACCCCTATCGGAGAGGTCGAACGACCGTCGCTCGACCACCACACCGCATTCGCGGGCCGCTTCCGTTTTCGCCGAGATCGCTGGGAGACGAGAGGCCGATGAGATTGGGCCTCGCGTCCGTCTCGCCCCACTCGGTGGATTGCCGGATCGTGTCGGGATCAGACACCCGGGACGAAAAATCGAGGATCAGGATTTTCGCAGGGCCCTCCTGTTGAAGTGCCCGTCCGGAGATGAGATCGCCGTGGAGCGATGGAATAAGGCGGGGGACCGAGCGGCCATCGAATCGGAGTCGAACCGGACGCGAAGATCGCCGGCTGGAGCCGGCTCCTACAGGGGTGATCGCCATGTCCTTCGCGTCGGACCAGAGCGGACACCAATGTAGGAGCCAGCTCCAGCTGGCGACCCGGACGAAGCCGAAGCGGCGCGAAGATCGCCGGCTGGAGCCGGCTCCTACAACGGATCGATCCGGACGAAGCCAGAGGTGACGCGCGGAATTGCCGGCTGGAGCCGGCTCCGACTCGCCGACGATCCTGGGCGCGAACGAGGCTGTTCGTCTCGCGGTCCCAGGATCGATCTTCCGGGGTGGATCAATTGGCCCGGTTCGGGTCGCCCGCTGGCCACGAATTGGCCCGGTTCGGGTCGCCCGCTGGCCTCGACGAGGATCGGCGAGGCGAGGTCTCGCTGTCCGTTGTGCGTTGCGTCGAACCGTCATCCCGGTCGCTCGACGAGGATCGGCGAGGCGAGGTCTCGCTGTCCTCCTGGTTCTCGGGCCCGGGGCGGACGACCGGCCTGCTGGCCTCGCTATGGGCACCCGCCTTCGGCTCGGAAGGCTCGACATCGGCCTCGGGGGCCGAGCGCGCCGGCCTGCTGTTGTTGCGAGGCCTCGCCGAAGGCCGGGGCGAATCGCCGTCGGTCTCGGGGGCTGCTCGACTCGGCCGGGCCGAGGATCGGGGCGCGACAGGCGGTGTCGGCTCAGCAACCGTGGTGACATCCTCGTAGGTGACATCCTCGTAGTACGAATATTCGATGGGAGGTTGGCCAGCCGCGCGATTCGGGACCTGATCCGGACGCTGGCGCTGGTCCAGCCGTCGGATCCAGCCGGTCGGCGAATTGAGGCGGTTCTCCAGAGCGGTCAGCCGACGGTCCAGCTCGGCGACGCGCCCTTCGAGCGAGTTCGGCTCGGGGACGGCGAAGACGCCCGCTGCGGCCATGCCCGCGTGGGGGATCGTCACCGTTGGCGGCAGCGGCGGGGCCGGGGCGACGGCCGGCGCGTCCGGCGGAAGGTCGGCAACCGCCACGTCCGGCGACGGCGGGACCGGTGGTCGGGGCGCGGCCGGCGGCGGGGCGGGCGCACCCGGATTCGTCCGCGACGCCGAGGCCGACCAGGTGTCGAAACTCTTCTCCTTTCCGAACGTCGGGTTCTTCCAGTAGTCGCCCTGACCCTCGCCTCGTCGGCCGTCGCCGAGGGCCTCAAGTATCCGGTCGAGCTTCCTCTCCAGGGCGTCGAGGCGGTCCTCCCGCGACGAGCCCCGGCCGGGCCGATCGCGACGCTCGACCTTCTGCTCCACGACCTCGGGACGAGCGTCCCGCGAAGGCGACGGCCGGGGCGGTCCGCCTCGATCCGGCGCCTGAGCGAGCACGCCAACCCCCGTCGACACGACGGCGATCGAGGCGACCGCATAAGCGACGCCCTTGACTTTCGCGAACAACATGGCGTTCAGGGCTCCCTGGGTGAGCGTGACGACCGGCGCCGCCGCGGCGCCGGCCAGAGACGTGCCGGCCGCGACCCGAGCCGCGGCCGTGATGGTGACCTCCGCCAGAGACGGCGGGATCAGAACGGCGCGGATCGGCCGCGCCAGGATCGCGAGCGTCGAGGCCGAGGGCGAGAGGCCTCGCCGGGTCAGCCGGTCGCGGAGCAGTCCACGCGCCCGGGCCAATCGGCTCGAAAGCGTTCCCTCCGAGATCCCAAGCCGGACCGCCGCCGCCCTTCGCGAGAGGCCGTCCAGCTCGCAGAGGATCACCGGCCCTCGATAGGCCGCCGGCAGCCGCGTCAGTTCCTCGTCGATGATCGCCCGCAGCTCGTCGCGATCGGCGGAATCGTCGGGTGGGACGGCAGCGTCGGCCGGGAGCGACGCCTTCCGCTCGCGGGCGCGGCGGCGGTCGTCGCGATGGCGGGCGTCGCGGGCGGTCCGGACGGCGACCCCGTGCAGCCAGCTCGCCAGTTGCTCCGGCCGGGCGATCCACCGGGCCTTCCGCGCCAGGATCAGAAAGGTCGCCTGAAACGCATCCTCGGCCTCGTGGCGGTCGCCCAGCACGCGACGGCAGACGCCCAGGACCATGGGCCCATGCCGCTCGACCATCGCCGCAAACGCCGCCTCGGCCGCCTCGCCGCGTCCGGCGTCGACGAACCGGCCGAGCAGTTCGGCGTCATCCACCGCCCCCAACGTGCCGAAGCGAAAGAGCCCTTCGAGCCCCTTCCAGACGTCTCGCGCCGATCCCGATCCGGTCGCCATCGACGAACCTCCCGCGTCTCCGCTCTCAGGCCTTCTACCTCTTACTGGGACCTGATCGGCCGGCGCGTCCCAACTTTTCCCGGGGAAAAATCGAAGTGCCCGATCGACCCATCTTCCCCCGAGCCCTCGGCACGGGGCAACAGCGAGGACCAAACGAGTCCGACCGGGCTCCACCATCCTCGTCCGACGAGCGATAACGGCATCGGGGTTGCTGGCTCATCAGAATGTTCCTACCTGATCCCTCCGACCCGCGGAGGACCTATCCGACGGCCGGGCGCCCGCCTGGGCTCTCGGCTTCCAGGAATGACCGGCATCGACCCACGGAGGTCTCATCATGTCGCGCCGAATCGCCCTTGATCCGTCCCTGTCGTCCGTCTCGTCGCGACGCTCACGGCGGGAGTTCCGCCCGTCGCTCGATGGATTCGCGTCGCCACTGGAGGATCGAAAGCTCCTCACCGCAGCCCCCGCCACCCCCGGCCATCTTGCGGCTGTCGATCACCGACTCGCGGTTGATCACCGCCTCGCGGTCGATCACCGGCTCATGGTCGAGCATCGCCTCGCGGCCCGGCACCATCTCGCGGTTGAGCACCGGCTCGCCGCCAGACACAACTTCGCGACCCATACGGGCGCAGTGGTTCGCTCGCATCGAGGGAAGCTCGCGGTCATGCCAGGCGCGAGCGCGGCGATCACCCACGATCCGATCGTCTCCGTTTCACCAATGGGCGCGGTCTCGGTCGGCGGGGTCTACAGCTTTCCGGCGATTGAGACGCGAGCCAGTGCGACAGGCACTGCCATCCCCGCGTCGGTGCTGGGTCTCGGCACGACGGGCGCCGATTTCGGCGCCACCGGTACGGCCCTCGGCGCGACCGGCCGGACCTACAGCACAAGCGGCACCGCGTTTACCCCGAGCGGGCCAAACATCGTCGCCCTTGGCACCGGCAGCGGAGGCAGCATGCTCGCAGGGCTCTCCACCCTCACACCATACTCAGGCTTCGGAACGGGCCTGCCGACGGCCATGATCGACAGTTCCGGCCTGCCGACCATCCCGTCGGCCACCATCGGCCAGACGGGTCCGCTCACAACCTTCGCCGCACCGTCGTATATGCCCACGGCCGCTACCGGGAGTTCCTTCTCGTCAATCACTCCCGACCTTACCGGCAGCGTCTCCGCCAACCCGTATCTCACCTCCGCCATCGGAACCGCTGGCGTCTACCCCATCTCGAGGGCCGCAAACAATCTGTATTTGGCCGAGATCCGCTCGGTCAACCCGTACTTGGCCTCCGCGACCCTGGCGAACCCGTACCTCGCTACTCTCGAATCGACCACCCCAATCCTCGCCAGCATCGCCGCGGCCAACCCCTATCTCGCCACCATCGACGCCATGAATCCCTACGTCGGAACCATCTCCACATACAACCCCTACGTTGGCGCGATTGCCTCGGTCAACCCGTCGCTGGCCGCCGTCGCATCCGTCGATCCCTACCTTACCACCGCTTCTTCCCTCTATTCGGGACTGAATATGGCCTAGGGAAGAGTTTTCCGTTTTCAGTTTTCAGTTTTCAGTTTTCAGTAATGGGATTGTAGGCCGTTACGCTTACGGTGGTAGAGCTTGTGATTGTTTGTTGAAAACGTTTTCCTGTCGAGATGCGGTGAATCGCGGCGAAACATCATCGACCGATTATCCGAACCGAAAACTGAAAACTGAAAAACTGAAACCCGCCTGGCACACCACTTGCCTTATCTAGAACACCAATAAGCGATCGCCTCCCCAATCGGATGAGGCGGCTCCTTCCGGGATCGAGCGTCCGCCCGGACGCATCAAAATACGAGTTCTCGCGTACTCCACCGAGGAGATCCAGTCATGTTGCGCGCCCTGAAAATCCACCGGACCGAGGTCGATACGGTTCGCTCAGATCGTCGTCGTCACCAGTTCGTTCCGTCGATGAGCGGCGACCAGTCGAAATTGGAAGATCGATCGTTGCTCTCGGGGATGGGAGCAGCGGCGCATGCCGCGGTCGCCCACCACGCGGCGGTCGACCACCGCCTTGCCGTCGAGCATCGCCTCGCGGCCCAACATCGATTCGCGGCCCATCATCATGGTGCGGCTCACCATCATTTCGCGGCTCATCATCGGCTCCATGCGGGCAGAGCGGCGCTGGGCCATCATCGAGGGGTCGCGACCCTGGCATTCTCGAAGTCGGCGATGGCCAAGGATCCGCTGGTTTCGGTCTCCCCAACCGGCGCCGTGACGGTCACCGACCTGGGCACCGGGGTTTCGACGACGTCCGGGGTACCGGTGACATCCGCTCTGACCCGAGGCGCCGTGGCAAGAGCCGACCTCCTGGCCCGGGGTGTCACCGCACGGGCCGACCTGCTGGCCCGCGGCCTTGCGGACCGGACGGCGATTTTCGGAACATCGGCAGCGACCAACACGCTCGCGACCGGACTGCTTCCGACCAGCGGGGTCATTGGCACGGCGTTACCAGCCTACTCGGTCGTGAATAACTCGCAGGGCAGCGCCCTGCCAACGCTCGTCGCCACCTCTCCGGCCGCGACCGTGACGACCGGCGGCAATTTCGGCTACGTCGCTCCCGGGTACAGTCCGACCGGGCTGGTCACCACAGGCTTTGGGACGATCGGCTCGAACATGGGAAGCGGACTCGGCTACAGCACCACCGGCTTCGGCACGACCGGCCAGACTGGCTTCGGCACGACGGGCCTGCTCGGCTACGGCACGACCGGATTCGCCAGCACCGGGTATCCGACCTCGGTCACGCCGACCTCGCCGCTAGGGGCGCTGGACACCGGCGGAATGGTTCCCACGCCGGGTCTCTCAGGTGCCACGACCTCCGTGCTCGGGAGCGCGGCGACCTTCCCGCTGAGCACGATCGGCGTGCAGGGTGCCTTACCGTTCGGTCCACTGGCCTACAGTCCGATCGCGATCAACCCGCTGGCCTACCCGGTCGGGCCGATCAACGCGTCGCCGCTGCCAACCAACGGGACGCTCCCCTACACCGGCACCCCAGCGAATCCCTCGCCCCTCTCGGTTACCGGCACGCTGCCCTACACCGGCTCGCCGATCAACCCCAACCCGCTGCCTGTCAACGGGACGCTCCCTTACACCGGCTCGCCGATCAACCCCAGCCCGGTCCCCAGCACCGGCACTCTCTTCTGAGCGGAGTTCGCTCCGAAAGACGAACGACCACCGACGGCGCCGGGGATGCACCCTCGACGCCGTTGGCGGTTTTGAAGACACGTGCCAATCGCTCAGCAGAAGGCCGTTTGCTCGACCCTCGGCTCGGCGCGGGGGACGGCCGTGTATCGACCGGTCGAGTCAACGACGAACCGAATCGTCTGGGTGGCGAGGCCGCCGTCCTGGTCGCGGACCTCGACGTGCAGGTCGTGCTCGCCCTTCGAGAGCCGGCCGCCGTCGAGCGGGGCCGACCACTCCTTGCCTGCGGCCTCGAGCAGAATCCAGGGCCCGGCATCCACCCGCGCCCGGACCTGCTCCAGGGCCGACGTGGACCACGCACGGACCACGATCCGGTCGAGACCTCGGACGACGTGCGAAGGGGCGGTCGCCAGGATCGACTCACGCGGATGGAGAACCATCGCGATTGGCCCCTGGTCCTCGATCGAGCGAAAGGCGATCGCCAGGTCGTCGCCGCGAAGGACGGCCAGCGTGTATCCCGCCGGGCCCCCCTCGGGATCACCGATTGACCGCGTCGCGACGCAGGCGTTCCGGCCGTCGTTCACAACCTGACCATAATGCGTGTGGCCGCAAACAATCGCCGTGATCCGACGCGTCTGCACGATCGCACGCCAGTCGTCGATCCCAGGGCCGTCGAACGTCTCCCAGATCTGGTACGGGAAGTTGTGCTGGAAGATCACCACTCGCTCACCCGCGGCGATTGCCGCGTCCACCTCGGCGCGGAACCAGTCGATCTGACCGGCCGAGATTCCCAGGGGCCGAGCCTGCTGGGTGTCGAGCCGGATGAAGCGGAAGCCGCGCAGAGAGGTTGAGCCATACGTCGGACCGACGTGCGCGCGAAACCCGCTCGCTTCGGGGTCGTCCTTGACGTCGTGGTCGCCGACCAGGGCGAAGTGCGGCATTGAGAGCCGCCCGCGCAGCTCGTCGAAAAGGTGAAGCTGTTCCTCGGTCGCGTCCTGGACGTTGTCGCCAATGAATTGCACAAAATCCGGGCGGATGCACTGGTTGATCTCTTCCACCACCCGCTCGGCCGCCCGATGATTCGGAAGCCCGGGCTCAGTCAGGTGCAGATCGCCTGGGATCGCCACGATCACTGCTTCGTCGAACATGGAGAGAACCTCGTTGCTGGGGTTGCGATTCGGGACGGTGCCGTCCCATGCGAGGGATTTCATCATAGAGTCCATCCCGAGGGATCTCCGGCGCCGGCCCGGCCTGATCCTGCCGACCAATCATGATCCTTGAATCTTCTCCTGAATCGGCTCACGAGACCTGATCGAGCACCAGGGCGGAGACGGAGGATTCCGCTCGATCCAAAGCTGTCGCGATCTCGGACCGGGTCTCGGGCATCGCCAGGCCAAAGAACGCCAGCGCCAGGGCGGCGATCGCGGCCAGGACAAGAAACCCCGCGTCGTAACCGCCGGCTTGCACCACGTAGCCCGTCATCAGATTACTGGCCGAGGCGCCAATCCCTGTGGCCGTTGCCAGGGCGCCCTGCATCAGGTTGAACCGGCCGGTGCCGTGGGTCAGGTCGGCAATGACGAGCGTCCCGACCACTCCGAAGATTCCGGCGCCGATGCCGTCGAGAAGCTGGATGGCGACCATCGCATACGGGCTGGCCGTCGTGGTGTAGAGGAAGCCTCGAATCGGCAGGATCGCGAACCCGACAAGGAAGACCGGCCGGCGGCCCCACGAGACGGCCAACCGGCTCGCCAGCAGCGCCACCGGAACCATTACAAGCTGTGCCGCGATGATGCAGGCCGACATCGCCCCGGCCGCTCCCTCGGGATGTCCGTGCGAGACCTTCTGACCGGCCAGCGGGAGCATCGCGGCGTTCGCGAAGTGGAAGAGCACCACCGACGCCGAGAAGATCGCGATCCGACGGTCGCGCAGCAGCTCGCCGATGGACGCGATCCTCAGAGGACGCTTGCCGACGATTTCCTCGTCGGGGCCGATCACGGCATCAGCGCCTCGGGCGAGGTCGTGGTCGATCTCGCCGGGGCGGATGAAGCCAACGGCGACGATCGTCGCGAGGCACATCACGGCGAGAAGGTAGAAGATCCCCTCATACGCGATGTAGTCGCCGATGATCATCGCCAGCACGGCCGCCCCAACGTTACCGGCGTGGTTGAACGCCTCGTTCCGGCCGGTCCGTCGCGAGAGCGCGAGGTGCCCGACCAGCCCGAGGCTCATTGCCGCGATCGCCGGCGCGAAGACCGAGGAGGCCACCCCCATCAGCACCTGCGCCCCGAGGATGGTAGGAAAGGTCGGATGGAGCACCATCACGACCGATCCGATCCCCACCGCGATCGCTGCCCCAACGATCACCGCCCGCTTCGAGCGGGTCCGGTCGATCAGGGCGCCGGCCGGCGTCTGCGCGGCGACCGACGCAATCCCCATCGCCGACATCGCGATCCCGATATGACCGGGGTCCCAGTGCCGGAGAGTCAGATAGATCGCCAGATAGGGGCCGAGGCCGTCTCGGACATCGGCCAGGAAGACGTTGAGCGCGTCAAGCGCCCGCAAGCTCTCGGTGGATGGGGTCCGCTTCGCGCCAATCATCGTCGAAAATCCTTCGAACGAACCATCGTGTGATGGCATGAGTCTTCGCCGCGATCGAGCCAGAGGCAACCGGCATGCCGGCCGAATCCTCGACGATTTCCTGGGGATTTTCGGGGGTATTCCGCCCGATCGCGGAAGGAGCGGGCGGATTTTGCCCACCTGGGCGCGCTGATCCCGCCCATCGACGAGTTCCACCCCTGGACACTCGATCGATCCGGGATTTATCCTCGAAGCGAACGGAAACGTCCGACGCTCTCCCCGGAAGATGGAGGTTGCCTCCGATGAACGCGCGAATGCGGATCTCCCCGCGCCTCGCCGCCGCCGGGCTCTCGATGCTGCTGCTCCCCATGTCGGCAAGCTGGGCGCAGAAGGACGACGCACCCGCTGATCCGGCCGCGTCCAAACACGCCGACGGCTGTCCTTGCATGGCGAAAAAGAGCCAGGCCCTCGCTGACCAACCCCGCAAGGAAGCTCGCAAGGACGAGCCCCGCGACCGCGACGACGACAGGGACGAGGCCGACGAACTGGCCGATCGGATCGGCAAGGACCTGGAACCGCTCGGCGACGCCGTCCGTCGGTCGCTCGCCCGGGCGCTCGGAGAAATCCAGGGCGCGCTGAAAAAGGATCAAATGACCGCCGACGACCTCAAGAAGGCTCTGGAGCGGTCGCGCGACGAAATGGAGAAATCCCTTCGTGAGGGCGGCGCGATCGAGAAGGGACTGCGAGAGGCCGCCGAACGTGCACGGAAAGACTGGGCCGAGGCGATGGAACGCAACATCGACGACGCCGCTCGTATCCCCGACGAGATGCGAAAGCGGATGAACGAGGATTATGAGCGGCACCGCAAGGAGGCCCAGTCGCAGGCCGAACAGCACCGCAAGTCGATGGAGCAGATCCGCAAGGAAATGCAGAACCGACAATCCGAAATGCGCCGCGAGATGGAACGCCGGCGCGAGGCGCTCCGCGCCCGACGCGCCGAGCGGAAGGACGCCCGATCGCGGCCCGAGGACCGTCCCGAGTCGGATCGCGAGTCCCTCGACGCCGCCCGCCTCGAGATCCGAGAGCTACGCGACCAGCTTCGGTCGGCCAACGAGCGGATCGAGAAACTCCAGCGCCGACCAGCTCCGGCACGCCCGGAACCTTCCGACGAACGGATTCGCGACCTCGAGCGGAAGGTAGACCGGCTGCTGGACGAGTTCCGTAACCTGAAGGGACGCGAGGAATCCCGCTGAGCCACCGGCCCCTCGATTCCTTGCGACCGACAAAATCCTCACCCGCGACTCGATCGACGGCCGAAACAGGGAAGGGAAGGCCGTCGACCCGCGACCTGGGCCGGCGTCCGACGCTTTCGACCGGTCGAGGGTCGCGGGAGGTCCTGGAATGAGCCGCCGCCGTACCTTGCTGTTCGATCCGCTCGAAGGGAGGGAATTGCTCTCCCGGATGCACCACCCATGGGCCCACGTTCACCGAGGACACCCGGCCGTCGCCATGGCCCAGAAACCGCTCTCATTGAGCGGGACGCTGACGGTGGAGAACCAGGCGTCTGCATCGAACTCGAACCAACTCGGAGGCACCTCCACGTCGATCCCGATCCGCGGCCAGCTCGCCGGAATCGGGCCCGTGCATGGCCTCTGGCTCGAAAACTCCGACAGCTCAGGGGCATACATCGGTCCAGACACGATCACCATCCGAGCCGCGCATGGAGCCTTCACGATCGCCTTCAGTAACGCCTCATCCGGACCTGTCCATCGAACTGGGAAGATGGTCTATTATCAGCATTTTCAGCACGTCATCAGCAGTTCGGGCATTATTGCCCATTCGACCGAAACCGGATCGATCAACCTGAACCTCAGCCCCTCACAGACGAACGTCGCCAGCCTGACGCTCAACGGGTAGGGACGACCCGGTCCGAACCACGCCACTCCTGCGTCCACCAGGGGGTGGTTCTCGAGACGGAATGTGGGCCCTTCACGGGATTCGGGGCTCATCCAGAGGCCCAATCCTCGATCACGATACCCGGGATCCGGCGGAAGTCCCGGGCATTGCGGGTCACGAGGATGGCCCGGTTCTCAAGGATGATCGCAGCGATCCGGAGATCCATGCCCCCGACGTTGAGCTTCAAGGCCCGCAACTCCTCGAATCGGCCGATTGCCGCCTCCGTGAATTCGAGGACCGTCATCCGCCCGAGGAAGCCAACCGTCTGGACCAACCGGCGATAGGCCCGCGCCGTGGTTTCCGGGCCCTTGGCCCGCCGCAACAAGGTGAACCAGCCGGTGAGCTGCTCCTCAACGGTGATGACGGTGGTGGCCAGATCCTGCGGAGCATGGGAGGCCACACGCCCGACGACCCCGGGATGTCCTTCTTCGTAGAGTGTCAGCATGTCGGTATCGAGCACATACCGGCTCATGGCTCGTCCCGATCGATCTCGGAGTCATCCGCCCGTCGGCGCCGCTCCGCTATTGCCTCCTTCCACTCCTCCACGAGCGGATCATCGCGGAACATCCCCGCGTAGGGGAGCCAGGGATGCCCGGCGATCGGGATATCGAGGGTGACGATCTCGGCGCCCGCCGAGACACGGCCCTCGATGAGCGAGCGGAGGTTCCGGACGGCATCATCCCGGGTCGGCCCCTCGGCGACCAGGGAAAAGGGCTCGCCGCCGATCGCGCGGAAGCCCTGGCCGGGGATGGGCTCGATCAACACCTGAATTTGCACGGAATGCCCTCCCGATCGTCGCCTTATCAGAGGATCGTCGCCCGATCGAACCAATCAGCCGGCAACTGCGGAAATCCGGCCGCCTCGTCGGGCGAGATCGCCCGCTTGCCCCGGATCGTGAAGTGAATCCACCCGCCGCACCGCGGACATCGACCCGCAAAGCCGGTATCATCCCACCAGGCCCAGACCAGAGCATCATGCACCGCCCGGCCGTGGTCTTCCATGCGAAAATCGATCGCCTGCATCGGCTGATCGTAATCGTCGTGGGGGCACGACGCCTCTGTGTACACGATATGAGGAGCCATCTGGCTCTCCCGGCCGCCCTGCCGGTAGAGGGCGTGCATCGCGTCCCGCTCCACGGACGTCGGGACGACGGCCTCGGCGTCTACCTTCGACATCGCCCACCTCCTGGTCCCCCGGGTCGATCGGGACGCCGACCGCCAGCGACCCTTTTCCAGGATAGCCGGCAGCGGGGCGGATGGGGAAGGATCGATGGGTGTGGATCGCGCCTGCCGGGCGATCAACGCCACTCCTTCGGCCACCAGGCGCTCGCCTGCCATCGGCGGAGTTGGTCTTCCTTGACGTCGGAAAAGACCCATCGACTCTCGTCCAGTCGCCCGTCACGGAAGCCGAAATAGAAGAGAACGTACTCGGGCCGATCCTTCGCCCGCGCGAGGAAACCGACGCCATCGCCTTCCCTGTCCTGCGCGAGTACCTCGGCCGGCACTCGATGCACGCCCGACCACAGGATCGTCGGATCCCCGATCTTCAAGCTCGACGTGGCCTCGGTTCGCACCCGAACCAAGCGATCGGGCATGAGCTTCAATGCCCGGATGAGAAGCGAGTCGGACTCGTCCCCGGGCATCTCGAACGGCGGCTCGGTCCCGAGCGCTTGACGGACCGAGCCATCCGACGGGCCGAGGATCATCAAAATGCGGTGCCCGCGGTCGAATGCGGTCATCGGCGCGTGGTCGCTGGCGTACCGCTCGACCACGTCCAGCGCCGTCGGCGAGCTCAGGCGCAGTAGTTCGCGCGCGACGCTGGCCGCATCGTTGAGGTCATCCGCCTCGTCAAGCTCTCGGGCCAGCCGGGCCACGCGCGGGTGGAGGACGGACGTCACCAGGCCCAGATTCTTCGCTTCCCGGCGCGAGTGCCGGACCACGGTCACCTTCCAGCCGTCGTCCCCGCCCTCGGCGGGATCGGTGCCCCAGGCCCAGACCGCCAGCACGGCCGCCAGACACGCGGACTTCCTCGCGTCCATGGGTCGCGCTCCTCCATGCGGACCAATCCTTCGACCGCCCACGGACGCATCCTAGCAGCAGTTGCCGATCCGGCGAAGATCGATTTCCGTCCGATCTCACTCCTTCGTGACCGTCTCGTCCAGGTTGAGCAGCACGCGGGCCACGGTCGTCCAGGCGGCCAGCTCGGCGGCGTCGGAGCCGGCCGGCGGCGTCGGAGCGAGCAGGGGGGTGGGCGCGTCCTTCACGTCCAGGCCGGCAACCTTCGAGGCGTCCAGCTTGCCCGATCGGAAGCGCTCGAGCTGCTTTCGGTAGAAGGCGGCCAGGCGCGATAGCTCCTCATCCGTCGGCGGGCGAGAGAGCGCCAGGCGGAAGATCCGACGCGCACGCGACTCGATCGAGCGATCAGGACTCTCCACGATCGATCGACGCGCCATCGCTCTCGCCGCCTCCACGAAGACCGTGTCGTTCAGCAGCGTGAGCGCCTGCAACGGCGTGTTCGAGCGCTCGCGACGAACACAGGTCGTCTCCGAGGTCGGCGCATCCATCGCGATCGAGGCGGCGTACGGAGCCGTCCGCTTCAGGAATGTGTAGAGGCCCCGACGATAGCGGTCAGCGCCCCGGCTCGTTGGCCAGCGAGACTGGCCGTAAGCGAGCGCCGTGGCCCCCTCGGGTTGCGGTGGGTAGACGCTCGGGCCGCCCAGGCGATCGGTCAGCAATCCCGACGAAAAGAGCGCCACGTCGCGCACCACCTCGGCCGTCACCCGGAACCGAGGCCCCCGGCTCAAATGCTCGTTCGTCGGGTCGAGGGCGTGTTGATCGGGCGAGGCACCCGACGACTGGCGATAGGTCGCGCTCGTCACGATGAGCCGGAGCATCGCCTTGGTGGAGAAGCCCTGTCGAACGAATTCGGTGGCGAGCCAGTCGAGCAGCTCGGGATGCGAGGGCTGGGCGCCCTGGGTTCCGAAGTCCTCCGTTGTGCGGACCAGGCCCCGGCCAAAAAGCTCCTGCCAGAGCTGATTCATTGCGACCCGCCCGACCAGGGGGTTCGCCGGATCCACCAGCCATCGGGCCATCGTCAGCCGGTTGAGCGGGGCACCCTTCGGGAGCGGATGCAAGACCGACGGCACCCCCGGCTCGACTGGGTCGGCCAGTTTGAGGAACTCGCCTCGGCGGTGAATCTGGGTCGTTCTCGCGTGCTCGGGCCGGCGCTCCCGTATCACCATCGACGTCGGGAACCCTGGCATCGACCGCAGCAAGGCAGCGATCGGCTCGCGCGCCTTCGCCAGCTCGGGAGCAATCGACAGGTAATAATCTTGCAGTCTCCGGATCTGATCCTCCGTCCGATCGCTCCGGGGGACCAGCACAATCGACTCGACGTCCGCCGGCAGCCCCGAGGCGCGGACCGGCCTCGAATCGGTCGTCGCCGAGAGTCGGAACCGACCGATCGTCGTCTGGTGGATGTATTCCTGATGCAGGCTGACCACCAGCCGCCTCGGCTTTCCCGCGACCGGCTCGGCCAGCTCGAAGACCGCCGCGTGATCGCGGCCGACCGCCCCGTTGACGCTCCATCCCGTGTCGGTGATCCCGTCGATCGCCATCGCCGCCGATCGCCCTGGCGCGGTGTAGTCCTGGGTCGCGCCGGCGAACCGAATCGGACGCGACGGGCCGTTCGCGTCGTGTGCCTCCATCCGGAACTCGGTCAAAAGGAAATCGCCAACCTGAAACAAAGGCGCCCGGCCAGGACCGTTCTCGGGCAAGCTCGGGTCCGTGAGAACCTCCAGCCGGATCGCCGTGATCCCCTCGCGGTCGACCGGCAATTCCACGGTGTAAACGTCATTATTCGGCTTGTCGCCGGTCGCGAGGACCGAGCCGTCCGGCTGCACCGTCATCGTCGCGTGCTTCTTCGAGGTCACTTTCGCGGGAGTCAGCACGTTCCATCGAGTCGGATGGATCGTCTTCTCCCAGGCCTCCAGCTTCGACGCCAGGCTGCCCGGTCCGGCCGATGGGTAGTGATCGCGAAGACCCGATTCGAGGTCCGCGATCCGCGATGCGATGGCCGCCCGACGCGAGGCGATCTCCGAATCGGGAAGGGCAATCTCAGGCTCGTCGGCGTTGTTGAGGAAGGCAAAAAATTGATAATACTCGCGCTGGCTGATCGGATCATACTTGTGTGAGTGACACTGAGCACATCCAATGGTCAGACCGAGCCAGACGGCTCCCGTGGTGTTCACGCGGTCGATCATCGAGACGAACCGGAACTCCTCGACATCGATGCCGCCCTCCTCGTTGGTCATCGTGTTGCGGTGGAAGCCGGTGGCGACGAGCTGGTCGACCGTCGGATTCGGGAGAAGATCGCCGGCGAGCTGTTCGACGGTGAAGCGGTCGAAGGGCATGTCGGCGTTGAGGGCGCGGATGACCCAGTCGCGATAGGGCCAGATCGAGCGTTCACGGTCCTTCTCGTAGCCGTTGGTGTCGGCGTATCGGGCCCGGTCGAGCCAGTGCCGGCCCCAGCATTCGCCGAAGCGTGGGTTAGCGAGCAGGCGATCGACCAGACGATCATACGCGTCGGGGCGTTTATCGGCGAGGAAGGCGTCGACCTCCTCGGGCGTGGGCGGCAGGCCGATCAGGTCGAGGCTGAGGCGGCGGATCAGGGTGGCTCGGTCGGCCTCGGACGACGGCCGCATCTCCCGGCCTTCGAGGTGTGCCAGGACAAACGCGTCGATCGGGTTGCGAACCCAGGAACGATCCTTCAGGCTCGGCGGATCGGGCCGGCGCGGGGGCTGGAACGACCAGTGATCGGAGGCGGTTTTCGTCGAGGCCACCGACGTGCTCGACCACTTCGCTCCCTGGTCGATCCAGGCGCGAAGGATTCCGATCTGCTCGTTCGAGAGCGGGTCGCCAGAGTCCTCGGGCGGCATCCGCTCGTCTTCGAGCCCAGCCACGTAGCGGATCAGGCGACTCTCGGCCGATCGACCCGCGACGATCGCCGGGCCGCCGTCGCCGCCGGCCATGGCCCGATCAACGACGTGCAGCGCAAGGCCGCCTTTCTGCTTCTTCGGTCCGTGGCATCGCTGGCAGTTCTTCGCCAGGATCGGCTCGACATCCCGGGCAAAGTCGATCGGCCGCGAGACGGAGGGCGGCAGCTTCGCGTCATCGGCGAGGGCAGGCACCGTCGCCCAGGCAGCCAGGATCGCGACGATCGCCGAGAGCGGGCAGGGGGGTCGATGCATCATCGTCGGGCACCGTGGTGGGAGGATGAGGTCGGTGCGGGGACATTTAGGCCGATTGTAACAGGCCGGAGGGGTGGATTGGGAAGCGTCTTTGAATTCTCCGGCTAAACGGCCCGATGTGCGAGCACCGCGCACGATCGACCGACGATCAGCAGCGTCGCCGATTCGTTGCCTTTCAGGTCGAGGCGTGCGCGTAGCGTCTCGGGCGCGAGGTCGATCCCTCGGACCTTGATCTCCAGCCGGCCGATTCCATGCCTGCGGACCATCTCCTTCATCCGCTTCGGATCGAGAGATGTGCTGTCCATCACCGAAAATCCCGAGAGGAATGACGAATCGATCTTTTCGGGAGCCGTCAGGTAATCGATGCCGTCGCCGGCTCGCGACAGGCCGTGGGATCTCGCGAAGCCGTCAAGCAGGCCGGCGCGGAGGATCGCGGGATCGGGGTCGAAGATCCATCCGGACGGCTCGGCGATCGGTGCGAGGCCGGCCTCGCCATCGGCGTCGGTCCAGGTCGCGCCTGAGGGGAGGACGGTCGCGCGACGCCGGCAGGTGGCGAGGTCGCCGAACCAGACGGTCGCCTCCTTGCACTCGCCGTTCAGGCTAATCAGCTCGACCTCGCGCCCGGAGCCGGCCGGGGCGACGCGGGCGAAGTCGGCGGCCGGAGAGAGCTTGATCGCGCCGCCGGGCACAGACTCCATCATCGATGACCAGAACGCCGGGCCGGGGGCGTAATCCTCCAGGGACCGGGCGCGTCGGTCGCGGTCGGCCCGGCGGTCAGGGTCGATATGGATCCGGGCGCGCTCGGGAATGACGAAATTCTGAGCTCGCGCCCGGACCGAGACGATCCGATCGGCGACTCCATGAACGCGCGCGTTCCATCGGAGCCGCCGACAGTTCCCCGGGTCGAGGTCCACCGCGACGACTGGCGTCCGATCGGCGATCGCGATCGCGTCGCCGCCGATCCCGGCGCAAAGGTCGACGACGACCGGCGAGCCCTCGAAGCGCGCAGCCTTGTGGCACGCGACCGGACCGGCGGTCGCCTGCTCGACACCGACCGGATCGAGCCACATCGCGCCGGCGCGGTCGAACTTGGCAGCACCCTTGCGCCGGGCCTCAACGAGCCGGAGTGCCGCGGCGACCGTCGAGGGCGGGGCGAGCTTCCGAAGCCGATCAAGCCCGGCCGGGTTGATGGTTCCGAGGGCCTCGACCTCGGTGAGCAGGCGGCGGCCCTCGTCGGTGGTCAGGACGCGGTATTCCTCGTCCACGGATGAGCGATCGTCCCGGGTTCCTGTGCGGGCGGGATCGGGGCTAGAATGTTCGAGTCGATGCGACATCCGCCGAAGCCTGAGGGGTGCCAGCCTTGCGAGAGAATTCCGGGAAGATCGTCCCCGACGTCCCCGACATTGTACGATGCCCGATGTCGCTGGGCCCATTGCCAATTCCGTCACGGTTCTTCCTGGCCCCACTGGCCGGGTACACGAGCCTGGCGTTCCGCCTGGCGGTCCGCGGCTGCGGCGGGCTCGGCCTGGCGACGACCGACCTGGTCAACGCCCGGTCGCTGATCGAGGGCCGGCCGCGCGCCCAGGAGCTGGCCGAGACCTGCGACGAAGACCGGCCGCTCTCAATCCAGATCTATGGTGCCGTCATCGATGAAATGGAACGCGCCGCACGCTGCGTCGAGGCGAAGGGCGTTCCAGCCGTCGATATCAACATGGGATGCCCCGTCCGCAAGGTGGTGAAGGGGGGCGGCGGATCGGCCCTGATGTGCCAGGTCGATCGGGCCGTCGACCTCGTTGCCGCGGTGGTCGCGTCGGTGAAGGTGCCGGTGACGGTCAAGATGCGATTGGGCTGGGACGACGAGACGCTCTCGGCGCCCGAACTGGCGCGGGCCTTCGAGCAGGTGGGCGTGGCCGGCGTGATCGTCCACGGACGTACGCGCGCCCAGGGGTTCAAGGGATCGGTGAATCGCGAGGGCATCCGGGCGGTGGTCGAGGCGGTCGACCGGATTCCGGTGGTCGCCAACGGCGACATCCGGACGATCGTCGACGCGGCCTCGATGTTCACCGAAACCGGCTGCGCAGCGATCTCGATCGGCCGAGGGGCACTGGCGAACCCGTTCTTCTTCCGGCAACTCGACCACTGGGCGCGGACCGGCGACCCGGGACCGAATCCCTCTTACGAGGAGCGGATCGACCTGATGGAGCGGCACTTCCGCGGGCTGGTCTCACGCCGGGGCGAGCGATTCGGCTGCCTGCAATTCCGGAAGATCCTCAAGTGGTACTTCCACTTCACGAGGATGCCCAAACCGCTCTACCGGCGGCTCCTCAACCTGTCGAGCCCCTCGCTGTTCGACGAGGTGGTGGCGATCGCCCGAGTTGAGGGCCCCGACTCGCCCCCGCCGGGGCATTATGAGGTACACGTGCCCGTTCCTTCGGGCGCCATCGACAAGTGGTAACCCGTCAATCTGGAGTCTCTCGCGTGAGCACGATGCCCGAACTCGCCGACGCCCCGACCGCCGAGACCGCGTCGAAGAAGACCTCGCCTCCGACCGAACGCCTCACCTCGATCGACGCCCTCCGCGGCTTCGACATGCTCTGGATCTCCGGTGGCGACGCCGCCGCGACGGCCCTCTGCAAATGGTGGGGCACCCCCGAAGCCAGCCAGCTCGCCGAGCAGTTCGAGCACGTCGACTGGGAAGGCTTCCGATTCTACGACCTGATCTTCCCGCTGTTCCTCTTCCTGGTCGGAGTGGTGCTGCCGTTCTCGCTACGGAAGTACCTCACCGGCGAGCATCCCCGGGCGCACGCCCTCTGGCGGATCGGGCGGCGAGTGGTCGTGCTCTTCATCTTCGGGATGATCGTCAACGGCCTGCTGAACTTCGATCCCAGGGGCGTGCGGGTCGCCGGCGTCTTGCAGCGGATCGCGATCGGTTACGGCGCCGCGGCGCTGATCTTCCTGTTCGCGAGGACCCGCACCCAGGTCATCCTCTTCGTCGCGATCCTGCTGGGATACTGGGCCATTTTGAGGTTCGTGCCCGCCCCCGAGTCGCACATGGCCGGCGATTACTCGCCGATGACCAACCTGGCGGGCTACCTCGACCGCCATTACCTCCCCGGCGCCCGGCGGTGCTGCTACGGCTACGGCGACAACGAGGGCCTGCTCTCGACGATCCCAGCGATCGCCACGGCGATCCTCGGCACCCTGGCGGGCCAGTGGCTTCTCTCGGCCCGAGGTCGATGGATCAAGGCGCTCGGCCTGACGGCGGCGGGCCTCGCCTGTCTGGGGCTGGGGATCCTCTGGGGCCGCGAGTTCCCGATCATCAAGAACCTCTGGACCAGCTCGTTCGTGCTGGTCGCCGGTGGATGGAGCCTCCTGCTGCTGGCGCTCTTCTACACGATCATCGACGTGCTGAGGCTCCGCGCCTGGTCGTTCCCGTTCGTCGTGATCGGAGCCAACGCGATCACGATTTACATGGCCTGCCGGATCATCCCGTTCGACGAGATCTCCGAGTTCTTCCTCAAGGGCGCGGCCGCGCACTCCGGGAGTTTCGGCCCGGTGATGGTGCCGCTCGGCGTGATCGTGATCGAGTGGCTGTTCCTCTGGCACCTCTACCGCAACCGGATCTTCCTGCGAGTCTGAGCCGGGAGGCGATTCCAGCCCGACCGGCTCACGGCTGCGGGGGCCGAACGCCCGGAATCTTGAGGACCCCCTGGACAACGACATCGAGCTTCTTGTTCGTGTCGTCCAGGCGGGTCTCGACCCGTTCAAGCCGCTGGTTGGTCGTCCCGAGCTTCTCATCGACGCCGCCAAGGCTCGTGTTCGTCGTGTCGAGCTTGGTATTGGTCCCGGCGAGCCTGGCGTCGACGGACTCGAGCTTCTGGTTGGTTGTCCCAAGTTTGGCGTCGACTCGATCGAGCCCGGCAAGCTTCTGGTTGGTCGTCCCGAGCGCCTCAAGCACGCCGGCGAGCCGGGAATTGGTCTCGCCCAGTCGATCGTCGACCTTGCCCAGTCGGCCATTGGTGACGTCGAGCTTGCCATTGGTCCCGTCGAGCCGCTTCTTGATCCCTTCGAGGTTGTTGTTGACCGTCCCGAGCTGGCGGTTGGTCTCGTCGAGCTGGTCGTTGACCCGGGCGAGGTGGCCGTTTGTCTCGGCAAGCTGGCTGCTGACCGTGTCGAGCCGACGGGTCAGCGGCGAGAACAGCCGCTCCTTGAACGAGGCGCATCCGGTCGAGCCCATCAGAACGAGGGCGAGGATCAGGGGCCTGGCGCGCATGGGACCTCCTGTGATGACCGGAGACGAGAGACCATCCGGGCCTCACGCGGAGCCGGATCCTCGAATGTAGAAATCGGCATAACCCGCCCACGGGCTTGAGACAGCCGGGCGTCTCAGGCGATCAATCAGTAATTGATCTCCGCCACTTTCCCCCCCTTGAGGACGACCTGCACGTCGGTATCCTCCTCGCCGGTAAGCGGGTCTCGGGTGCGATTCTTGAAATGCCAGTAGCGGGAATCGTTATCCTCCGTGGTTTCGTCGGGCCGGCCGACGGTCTGGATCACCTGGTCCTCGGATTTACCCATCACCAGCTTCGAGAACTCGGGGCGGGTGAAAACGGTCGGTCCGGGCGACGGCGATCGGCCACCGTTGGCGTGCCGGTACGCGTAGTAGGCTCCGCCGGCCAGCGCCAGCGTCAGAACGGAGCCCAGAACGAACGCGGCGGTCGCCAGCATCGGTCGAGAGAGCAGGCGGGTCGGCATATCGAGTTGAGTCCTTTCCGTATCGGCCGCGCCGCGGCCGGAGGCCGGGATCGGGGATTTCCGTTTCCGGGCCAGCGTTCCAGACAACAGATCAGAATTTTCCGATTCTTTCGAAATCCGGAAATCGGGATTTCTCGGCCTGCTGACCGTCGGAAGGGTGCTACGACGCGGCAGCAGCGCCAGCGACCGGACGACGGCGACGGCCTCGGCCCCAGGCGTCTCGGTCGGCAAAGTGAATCAGCCGGCCGACCATCGCCGCGTCGACGGCCGGACAGGGGAGTTCCGGGATGGCCGCGCGGGTGTTCGCGGCGTCGAACCGGGGTTCGGAGGCCCAGTATAATTCGTATTGGGCCACGAACTCGTAAAACTGTGCCTCGAATTCGTTGCGATCGGCCGCGTCGAGACGGCCGGGCCCGACGAAGGTCACACCGCTATAGCCGAAGTGCGCGGCCATCGCCTCTTCCAGCTCGCCTGCCGTGACGGGCCGCTCCGGGGCCAGGTGATAGGTCTTCCGGTGGTGCTCAGGCCGCATGACAATCGCGGTGATCGCCGCGGAAACCCAGTCGACCGGGACCAGATTACGGCGCTCCTCACCGGTCAGGTTGAGGCGGATCGGCAGTTGGATCCGGCCCTCGGCGTCTCGAGGGGCATATCGGCTCATCAGGGCCACGAATTGCAGGTAGCGGTAGAGGCCGTGGTAGGTTGAGGTGTATCCGGTGGTTGAGTCGCCGACAATCACCGCCGGTCGATAGATCGTGACGCCGCCGCGAAAGTCGGCGGCGGCGGCACGGACCAGGCCCTCCGACTCAGCCTTGGAAGCCTCGTAGTCGTTGCGGAACGCGGACGGGCGCGGCGGATCGTCCTCGTGGACCAGGTCGTCGCGCCGGCCGCAGACATAGGCGGTCGAGACGTGATGAAGCTCGGCGATTCCGGCGGCCCGGCAGACCTCCAGGACGTTCGCCGTTCCGCCCAGGTTGGTGCGCCAGGGATCGCCAGCGCGGTCGGCGCCCTGAAAGGTCAGGCTGGCGCCGTTATGGAGGACCGCCCGGCAGTGACGAGCCAGCCACCGGATCGCGTCTCCGTCGAGGCCCAGCCCAGGGGCCGTCAGGTCGCCGTCGAGCAGATACGGCCTCGGCATCGACCGGCCCGTGGCCGCCTCCCAGTCGGAAAGGATTTCGTCCACGCGAGCCTCGGCCGATCGCCGACGGTCGCCACGCACGAGAACAGCCATCGAGGCCCCTCGCGCAGTGAGGTCGCGGAGCAGGTAGCGGCCCAGCAGACCCGTCGCCCCGGTCAGCAGGATCATCTCGCTCACGAGTGCAGGCCCTCCTCGGTTTGAATACTTTCCGGAAGCGGCTCGGCAGCCGGACGAGCGGCCAGGTCGAGGCAGATCCGCGACCCGGCGAACGCACCGGCCAGGTGCTGGTCCAGCCCCAGCAGACGCTCTCTGTACCGGCAGAACGCCTCCAGTCCCACGTTCACCTCGCGCCCGTCCGGCCAGAGCATCCGATAACCGGCGAAGAACCGGCCCTCCCGCCAGCGGTCACGCGTCGTGTCCCGCGGGAACCACACCGTGATCGTCCGAGACACCAACGGTTCCCCTCCCTTGTGCCGTCCACCCAGGGCATTTCGTTCGGTTTTGCATCTCTTATGATTCGTCTTGCCCGTCGATGTTCAACCGTCCCGCAAGGAGATCGAGTTCGTCCCGAAATCGGGCCGAAGCGAGGCGCCCACGCGGCCCAGAGCGGTGACGAGCCCCGATCCGTCATCGGGCAGGAGTGCCGGAACGCGGCGCCGGTAGTCGAGGTATGATTCGCCAAATAGCCGGACCAGTTTACGCTCCTCGACCGGAATACCAACCCACAGGTAGGCCGTCGCCGCGAGGAAGAGTGTCAATCGATCAAGCGAGAGCGTCGGGCCCAGCACGAACATCGCGAGCAGCCCGGTGTAGATCGGGTGACGGACGCATCCATAAATCCCGCCTGTCCGCAGTTCCGGCATGCCGGCCGTACGTTCCCAGGCCGGAGGTGTTCCGAGGAGCTGCGCCCAGCCGAGGAACTCGAAGAACCCTAGCCGCACCAGCATCCCGAGGATCACCACCGCCGGCACCGCGAAGATCGCCCCTCGGATCACCGCCTCGGCCCACTCTGGTAACTCTACGGGCGGTCTCCAGATCATCCGACCCGTCGACTGCCAGAGACTCATCATCAAGAAGAGAGCCGTCCCGGTCGCCATGAGGAAGAGCGTCCGGATGGCCGCCGCCGGGACGACCCGTCGAATCTTCTCCTGGACGCCCACCTGCGCCAGGGTCGAATGCAGGAACCCGAAGAGGAAGAACAACCCAACGTCCCAGAAACATCGCCCGGCCAGCGAATTCATCGCCGGATCACCCCACGGCCATCCGAGCCGCCGCCCCAACGGGTCGAGCGAGGCGTCCTGCTCCACCCAGGCGAAGAAAAGGAGAGCCGGAATCACCCCGAAGGCCAGGTTCAGAACCAGCCAGGCCAGACGCGCGGGCCAGGAGAGTTCTTCGTCGGTCTGTACGTCGGTTGCAGCGGATGGACTCATAATGCAGGCGCAGACCGGTGAGATTTCAAGAAGAATGGTGGCGCCGCCGGTTCCGATCAGCCGCGCCGGGAAGGATTCCGACACGCATCCCGCCATGGGAACGCGCCGAATGGTGGTCGATCATCCCGCAAATTCGGCGCCGGCCGCACATTTTATCGACAACAAGTGAAAGGATGAACCGTAACCCGAGGCCGGCGTGTCGGTGGCCTCGACTCGTTCGGGATCGTCCGCGGTGATAGAATGTGCCGGTACGGACGAGAATCCACGTGCTCCAGGGAGCCCATCCCATGACTCCTGCCATGGCCGAGGAGGCCCGGCTTTACACGCCCGAGGATTTGCTCTCGCTGCCGGATAGCAAGAGCGATGAGCTGGTCGATGGCCGACTCGTGGAGCGGAAGATGGGAGCGGAATCGAGCCTGATCGGGATGGAGCTCTCCGCAGGTCTCCACGGGTTCTCCAGGGAGCCTCATCGGGGGACCGTCTTCCCAGCCGAGAACGGCTACCAGTGCTTCGCCCATGCACCGGTGCTGGTCCGCAAGCCGGACATTTCTTTCGTGAAGAAGGAACGATTGCCGCGGGAGGTCGTGCCAAAGGGATGGATTCGGATCACTCCCGACCTGGTGGTTGAGGTCGTCTTGCCCGGCGATACGGTCGTGGAGCTGGAGGAGAAGCTCGAAGATGACCAGAAGGCTGGGGTTCCGCTGATCTGGGTGATCTATCCCGAGCAGCGCAAGGCCCGGGTCTTTCGGCTGGAAGGCCCGATCACCCTGGTCACGGGGCACGACGAGCTGACCGGCGAGGACGTTCTGCCCGGGTTTCGGTGCCCGCTCCGCGAGATCTTGCCGCCGGTGGCGGCGGGTGAGGCGGCGGTTTGACCAGGGCGGTCCGGGAATATCGGTCCCGAGAACGGCCCGTCGCGCAGTCTTCTTTCTTATGGACACCAGCGGATCCGACAACCCGGATGCCGGCCCCGATTGGGGGGCGCTGCTGGCCGCCCATCGCGGGCGACTCCGGCGGATGGTGGCGCTTCGACTGGACCGTCGGCTGAGCGGGCGGATCGACCCTTCCGACGTGATCCAGGAGGCGTACCTCGAGGCGACCGATCGTCGCGATGAGTACGAGCAGCAGGACGACCCGATGCCGCCGTTCCTCTGGCTGCGGTTCCTGGTGCTCCAGCAGTTGCAGATTCTGCACCGGAAGCAGCTTGGCACCCAGGCGCGCGACGTGGCTCGCGAGGTCTCGATCCACGCCGTCGCCTCGCGGGGGACGACCTCGGCGGCTCTGGCCGAGCGGCTCCTCGGCCGAGAGTCGCGCGCCAGCGAGGCGGCGATCCGGGCCGAGCGGAAGCGTCGGCTCCAGGAGGCCCTCGACGCCATGGACCCGATCGACCGCGAGATCCTGACGCTCCGGCACTTCGAGCAGCTCTCCAACGGCGAGAGCGCCCGGGTGCTCGGCCTGAGCGAGTCGGCGGCGACCAAACGGCACCTCCGGGCCCTGAGGCGATTGAAGGCCGCTCTCTCGGCGATGCCCGGCGGCTCGAAGGAGGTCTGGATATGAGCCGGAGCCCCGACTCACCCGAGCCCGTCTCCTCGATCGAGGACGACCGCCTCGGCCCGCTGATCGAATCGTTCCTGGACCGATATCGTCGGGGCGAGCGGCCAGACCTCACCGAGCTGGTCGCCCGCTACCCTGATCTTGCCGGCCCGATCCGCGAGCTTCTGCCAGCGCTGGTGGAGCTGGAGCAGGTCGGGGGCGCCGGCGGGGTCGGGGGCGAGATGCCCTCTCGATCGGGCGAGGGGCCGGACGACGACGGGGGCCGCCCACCCCTCGGACGGCTGGGCGACTACCGGATCCTCCGGACGATCGGCGGCGGCGGGATGGGCGTCGTCTACGAGGCCGAGCACCTCTCGCTCCGCAGCCGGGTCGCGCTCAAGGTGATGCACCCGAGGTTCCGCCGCGAGCGAAGGTTCCTCGATCGATTCTGCGCCGAGGCCCGACTCGCCGCCGGTCTGCACCACACCAACATCGTCGGTGTCTTCGACTACGGGGAGCACAACGGCGTCTGCTACTACGCGATGCCGTTCATCCGCGGCCATCCGCTCGACCTCGTCCTCGACGACCTCCGCCGCCTCCGGGCGGAGGGCGAGACCGCCGACGCCGTCGAGACCCCAATCGTCGCTCGTGGCCTGCTCACCGGGCGGTACGACCTGCCACACGATACGTCCGGCCCGTTCGCCGCGCCGGCCGACGGCCCTTGCACCGGCGGCACCTCAGATGCGACCGCTGTTGTCCCGCCTGACGACCCCGATCCCGGGGCCACGGCCGCCATGCCCACCCCGCCGGCGTGCGAGGGGATCGACGTTGCCGAGGAGGTCGCGGCGCCGGCGCCGGTGGCCACCAGTTCGTTCGTTGGCCGGCCGCCCCGGTACTTCCGCGAGGTGGCGCGGGTCGCGGCACAGGTCGCCGAGGCACTCGAGTACGCCCATCGCCGTGGCGTCCTTCACCGCGACATCAAGCCGTCGAACCTTTTGCTCGACGCGATGGGCAACACCTGGGTGACCGACTTCGGCCTGGCGAAGCTGGAGGAGGGCGCCGATTTGACCCAGTCGCACGAGCTGGTCGGGACGCTCAAGTACATGGCGCCCGAGCGGCTCCACGGGACATCGATCCGGGCGGCCGACGTCTACTCGCTGGGCGCGACCCTCTACGAGCTGGCGACGCTCCGCCCGCCGTTCGAGGGGAAGGACCAGCTCGGATTGATGGAGCGGATCCGGGAGGGCTCGCCGACCCCGCCGCGCGAGGTCGACCGGCAGCTCCCGCGCGACCTGGAAACGATCATCCTCAAGGCGATGGCGCGCGACCCGAAGGACCGGTTCACCTCAGCCGGCGAGATGGCCGCGGAGCTTCGGCGGTTCGTCGAGGGCCGGCCGATCCGGTCGCGGCCGGTCTCGATCGCCGAGCAATTCTGGCGGTGGTGCAAGCGCGACCCGAAGCTCGCCGGCGCCTGCACGGCGGTGGCCGTCCTCACGGTCCTCCTGGCCGTCGGTTCGACCTGGAGTGCCCTGGTCCTTAACGATCAGGTGATCCGAACCCGTAACGCCGAGCGTGCGACGCGGAAACACCTCTTCGACGCCCTGGCCGCCGAGGCCCGAGGAACCCGGCTGAGCCGTCGACCCGGTCAGCGGTTCGAGGCGCTGAAGTCCATCCGGGAGGCGGCGAAGATCGCACGGGAGCTGGGCCTGCCCGACTCGGAACTCGGCCGGCTCCGCGACGAGGCGATCGCCGCGATGGCCCTGCCCGACCTTCGCCCCGAGGGCCGGACCATCGCCATCCCCCCGGGCACGATCCAGGCCGAATTCGACCGCGCGATGGCCCGATACGCCCTCCGCGACCACGACGGGACGATCCTCGTCCGCGACGCCCGGGACGATCGCGAGATCGCCCGCTTCCGCGCCCGGGGCGACCGCGACATCTGGATGGTGCGGTTCAGCCCCGACGGCCGATACCTCGCCAGCGACGACCACACCGGCCGCGACCTCAGGGTCTGGGAGATCGCCCGGGGCGCCGAGGTCCTCGCCGTCCCCGGCCCGGTCGGGATGCAGGCCGAGTTCCGCCCCGATTCCCGGTGGATCCTCGCCGGCGAGGGCTCGGTCGGCGAGTACGACCTGGAGACCGGCCGGCTCGTCCGCCGGTTCCCCGGTCGCCTGACCCGCGCCGTCTACCGCCCCGACGGAGCCCGGATCGCCGCCGTCGACGACGCGACCCACCCACCGACCTGCCGGATCTTCGGCGCGGATGCCGACCGGCCGATCCGCTCGTTCCCCCTGCGCGGTCGCGCCAACTACCTCGCCTGGAGCCCCGACGGCCGGACGCTCGCCGCCGCCGGTCTCGACAGCAAGCTCGACCTCTGGGACACCGAGACCGGCACCCTGCTCGCCACGGCCGAGGGACACGACCCCGGCGGCCTGAAGGCCGACTTCCATCCCTCTGGGCTCCTGCTGGCGAGCAACGGTTTCGAGTCCCAGCTTCGGCTCTGGGACGCCGTGCTGGGCCGCCCGCTGTTGAGCATCTCCGGCGCCGGCGCGCCGCGGTTCTCCCCCGACGGGCGGATCGGCATCGGCATCGGGGATCGGATGGCGCCCTACCGGGTCGAGCCGGGCCGCGAGTGCCGGACCTTCGCCCACGCCTCGCGCGTCTCGATGAACTACGGCTACCCCTCGATCCGCAAGGAGGGCCGGATCCTCGCCGTCGGGACGAGCCACGGCGTGATCCTCTGGGACCTGGCCAACGGCCGAGAGCTGGCCCTGCTGCCGATCGGCATGGCCTGGCACTCGCGGTTCGAAGCCTCCGGCGACCTGCTGACCAACGGTGACGCGGGTGTCCGGCGCTGGCCGGTCCGGCTCGACGAGTCGAGGGGCGAGCTGGCGATCGGCCCGCCGCGCCGGCTCCCGCTGCCGGCGACCCACGGCGGGATGGCCCAGGACCGATCCGGGCGGATCGTCGCCGTGGCTGCCAGGACCGACGCGGTCGTTGCGACCCCCGACCGCACCTTTGCCATCGGCTCGCTCGACGACTGCCGATCGGTCGCCGTTAGCCCCGACGGCCGATACCTGGCGACCGGAACCCACGTCGCGAGCCGGGGCGCTCAGGTCTGGCGGATCGCCGACGGCTCGAAGGCGGCCGACCTGCCGATCGCAAACGGCACCGACGTCGAATTCACGCCCGACGGACGATGGCTCGTGACCTTGAAGCCGCAGCCGAGATTCTGGGAAGTGGACACCTGGCACGAGCGCCTGCCGGCACCCGAGTGCGGCTCGTGCTTCTCCGATGAGGGGCGGATCACGGCGGTCGTCGAGCCGGGGCGAATCCTCCGCCTGGTCGAGTTCGCCACGGGGAAAGCCCTGGCCCGGCTGGAGAGCCCCGACCTCGTCAGCGTCTGGGGGATGACTCTTGGCCCCGGTGGCGCGCACCTGGTGACAACATCCCGCGACTGGAAGGACCACTGCGTCCGCGTCTGGGACCTCCGCGCGATCCGATCGCAGCTCGCCGCGATGGGGCTCGACTGGGAGGCACCGCCGATCCCCGCCCCCGGTCCAGCCTCTACGATCGGCCCGCTGAAGGTCACCGTCGATCTTGGACCGTTCGCCGGGATCGACGAGGAAGCGTGGAGAATGCTCCGCCAGGCACAGGGGACCGAGGGGGCCGCGCAGATCGACGCCCTCCGCCGGACGGTCGCCCGCTATCCGGCCCTCGCCGAGGCCCGAAATACCCTGGCCTGGCTGCTAGCAACCCAGTCCCCACGCCGGAACGGCGCCGAGGCCGTCGACCACGCCCGGCGCGCCGTCGCCGATGAACCCCTCGAAGCGATGTACCTCAACACGCTCGGCGTCGCGCTTTACCGAGACGGCCGGCCCGCCGAGGCGGTCCCGGTCCTGGAGCGGAGCCTGGCCGCCGGGCTCGGCCGGTTCGACGCCTTCGACCTGTTCTTCCTGGCGATGGCCCGCCACCGCCTGGGCGAGGCCGCCCGCGCCCGGGCCGACTTCGATCGGGCGGTCGCGTGGATACGGTCGCAGAAGTTCCTGCTCAACAGCAACGCCCGAGAGCTGGCCGCCTTCCGCGCCGAGGCCGAGGCTGTCCTCGTCGGCCCGCCGGGCGAGCTCCCCGCCGACGTCTTCGCGCCAAACCGTTGACCGAAACCTGTCCCGAACGACCGGCCGCGCGCAGTCCTATTCCTGGGGAAATCATACGGACCAGAACATCTTGACCCGCAAGATGTCTAACCGGGCGATGAATCCGACGATCGTCCCGGCCGGAACAGGGGCGTCGGGGCCGCCCGGTCACGTGAGGTGAGATTCTCCGGCGAGGTCTGATCGAAGCTCGCGAACGCGGGACCGATAACGATCGCCTCGCGTCGGGTGGCGAGCCTTTTCCCAAACCCATCTCGTGTCCAACCCACGAACCATCGGGATCGGGGGCGTTCGGACAGTCCCGGGCCGGTGAACCAGTCGTGCCGCACATCGGGCCGATTCCGACGGGGTGCGCGCTCGTCGTATGGAGGGATTCCGCGATGCAAGGCGTTGAGGCATGTCAAGAGATCGCGTCCAGGCCGCGCCGGGATCGGATCGGCCGGCCGCGGGCCCGGCTTCTGACGTCGACGAGAGTCGGGCTTTTTCTCATTCTGGCGGCCGGGCTCCCGTGGATCGTCCCGTTGATCGAGACTCCCGGCGACCTGCCAATGCGGCGTTCCGCCGGGCGGCCGAAGGGGCTGATCATGTACACGGCGATCGACCCGGCCGCGCGTCGGGCGGCGTCGATCGACGAGCAACATCGGGTCGTGATCCGACCGATCTTCGAGGGCGGACCCGCCCCGCGCCGGCTGGAGGTCGAGGGCCAGGCGAGGTCGTTGACCTTCTCGCCCGACGGCCGGCGCCTCGCCATCGGCCGGATTGCGGGCGACATCTCGATCTTCGATCTCGATCAGGACGGGCCTGGGCGCTCGATGGAGATCCCTGTACGGACCGCCTGCGACCTGCGGTTCACGCCCGACGGCAAGGCGCTGGCGGTCGCGTGTTCGCCCACCGACACGGTCATCGTCTGGGATCTGGAGGCGCATCGCCCGCGGATGATCCTGCGAGAGGCCGGCCAGCCGGTCTGGCGCCTGGCGATGTCGCCCGATGGTCGGTCGCTGGCCGGGGCAAAGCACGGCCGGGGAGGACCCGTTGTCGTCTGGGACCTGTCTGGCGACCGGCCGCGCCATCGGCTCTTTCCCGTGACCGGATCGGTGTACGCCCTGGCTTTCTCTCCCGACGGCCGACGGCTGGCGGCCTCGATGGGTGGGTCGATCTCGATCCGCATCTGGGACCTCGCCACCGGCACCATGGTGATGGAGGCCAATGGCGGCCCGTTTCCGAACCCGGGACTGGCCTTCTCTCCCGACGGCCAGATTCTGGCCGCCGCCGGCTTCGACGGCCTCACGTATCTCTTCGACGCGGAGACCGGGCGCCAGCGGTGGCGACTCGACGCCGGCGCCGAGAGCCTCACGGGTGTCACCTTCATGCCCAACGGCCGAACCCTGCTGGCCACCGCGAGCGACGACGACATCCGCGTCTGGGATCTCCCCCTGGATTGAGCCTGCTCGGATGGGATCGGAATTCGCGGGAGCGTCGGGCCTTTCACGGCCTTGATCCCGGCGGCTCGACTCCCCTAAACTATCCCGGCGCGAGCCGCGGCGGGCCATCCCACGGACGTCGCCGGGTCGATCAAGGGGAGCTCTCATGGAATATCGACGGCTCGGAGCCTCGGGGTTTTCGGTGCCGGTCCTCGGCCTGGGAACGGGGACATTCGGCGGTGCGGGCGACTTCGCCGGATTCGGCCAGACCGACGTCAGGGAGGCAACCCGCCTGATCGATCTCTGCATCGACGCCGGACTGACCCTCTTCGACTCGGCCGACGCCTACTCGGCCGGTCAGGCCGAGGAGATCCTGGGCCGGGCGATCGCGGGACGTCGCGACCGGGTGATCGTGTCGACGAAGTCGGCGTTTCGAGTCGGACCGGGGCCGAACGACGTCGGATCGTCGCGGTATCATCTGATCCGCTCGGTCGAGGGGAGCTTGCGGCGGCTCGGGACGGATTACATCGACCTGTACCAGCTTCACGCCTTCGACCGGAGCACGTCGGTGGAGGAGACACTCCGGGCGCTCGATGACCTGGTTCGCGCGGGGAAGATCCGGTACATCGGATGTTCGAATTTTTCGGGCTGGCATTTGATGAAATCGCTGGCGATCTCGAAGGAGTACGGGCTTTCGCGATACGTGGCGCACCAGGCGTATTACTCGCTGATCGGCCGCGATTACGAATGGGAGCTGATGCCACTCGGCCTGGACGAGGGGGTCGGGCTGCTCGCCTGGAGCCCGCTAGGATTCGCCCGGCTGACGGGAAAGATCCGCCGCGGCCAACCACTCCCCGAGACCAGTCGCCTGCGTCATGCCGGAGCCATGTCAGGCGGGCCAAGCGTCCAGGATGAGTGGCTGTTCCGGGTCGTCGACGCGCTGGAGACGATCGCGGAGGAGGTCGGCAAGACGATCCCGCAGGTGGCGATCAACTGGGTGCTAAGGCGACCGGGTGTCTGCTCGGCGATCCTGGGGGCGCGCGACGAGGAGCAGCTCCGTCAGAACCTGGGCGCGATCGGCTGGGAGCTGACCCCGGAGCAAGTCGCGCGTTTGGACGCGGCGAGCGAGGTCCCGCCGAGCTATCCGACCTGGCACCAGCGTCTCTACGTCGAGCGAAATCCGCCGGCGGTTTGATCCCAAGCCGCAGGTTGTCCTGATCGTCACTGCAAGCGGTCAGTTGGTGGGATTCCCGACAGGGGTGGAACCCGAGAGTTTGCTTCTCCGCTTCGAGCTTTTGGCGCTCGGCTTCATCCTTCGGATCGAATCCGCTGAGGACCCAGCACTCGCGCTCCGGGATCGCCAGGCCAATAACGACGGGGACTCGCGATTCGAAGGCTTTCCTCGCCTGTTCGAGCCCTTGGCATCGCTCTTGGCGATTGTCCTGGTCGCGGATCAGTAGGATCGCCTCGACCGATTCATGCTGGCGCAACACGTAACGGATGGCACGCCGGGCCGTCTTGGCATCCTCAAGGCCAGGCTCTCCATCGAAATGCCCATGTACCTGGATCCCCATCTCTTTGGCCCGTTTCCCTAGTCCTGTCCAGGTCAGGGCCTCGCCGGGGCGGTCCTCGCCGATCCAGGTGCGTTGCGAGTCGAGCAGATCCTTATGGTCGAGCCACCTAACGCGATTCATCAGGACGCGATCGGCAAGCTCGGTCGCAAGTTCGAAATCGGCCCGGGCCTCGTGGATGACGAAGAATCGTCGGCTCACCTGGCGTTACCTCCCTGCAACAACCACTTCTCCCCGAAGAGGCTCCACAACTCGCCGGGGGCCATTTCGTCCTTCCATTTCTCGAATTCGGGATGCTGGTCCAACCGCCCGCAGATCGAGGAACCATCCTCGCCGAGGGTCATGAGGCGGATCTCCTCGGGACGGAGGTCATCGAGCAGGTAGGGCGAATGCGCCGTGGCAAGTATCTGGAGATCGGGGAACTTCTCCATCACCTTCCGGATCACCCCCAGCAACGACTTCTGGGCCATCGGGTGGAGGCCCCGTTCGATGTCATCCATCAGGACGATCCTGGGGTGCGAAGGGCCCACAAGGACCGTCAGAAGTCCGAGCATGATCAATGTGCCTTCGCTGACCGCATGGGCCGGGATGCCCTCCGCATTCGCAAAATCGACGATTATAGCCTCACCATTATAGACTCGATTCGTTCGCCGCTCGACCGCGGGGCCATCGCCGACACGGATGAATTCCTTCTCGGTTCGATTCACGCCCGCCTTCCTGAACCGAATCCGCCTGAGATTCGGTATCAGGCTCCTCATGTGATGCACCAATTCACCAAACGAATCTGGATCGTTGAGAGCCATGAAGGCCAACACAGACGCGAGGCCCCTGCCGTCGCGTCCGAGTCGAGGGGGATCGTGATCAGAGTATGACGCCCTGGCCATCCTTTTTGGTTCGATTCCCAGATATTGAAGAGATCTTACGACATCGAAAGCTTCTTGCTGTCGCACCGGCCCGAGTAAGTGGTTCTCGGAATTCTCGGCACTAAAATTCCCGTGTTCGTTGCGAGTGAGGGTCTGGATTCGAGGCTCCCAGTTCCTTTTCCCAGGAGTTGGCGGCGACACCGAGAGTGATGGATCCGGCGGAGTCGCAAACATCTTGACTTCTGCCACCGAATTCCGACATGCGACGGAAAGATTCCCCTCTCCGCCACGCGTGTACAACCAATCGCAATGCCGCTGGTTTGTGAGAACCTGCCCCGGAGATGTGATGGCCGCCCGAGAGACGAGGTCGATAGCCTGGAGCACGCTCGTCTTGCCGCTTCCATTCGCCCCCACGAAGACAGTCAACGGCTCCAGATCGATCCGCTGGTCCCGGATGCTCTTGAAATTATGGATCTCGACGGTCTCGATCATGGGAATCCCTCCGGAATTGGGCCAGGCTCTTTCGCTCGATTCTCCAATCCTTAGCCCCGACCCCGTCATTCGCCGATCCGTCGGAGGACCTCGGCGGCGAATTCGTGGTCGAGGTAGGGGCCCTCTGGCTTGAGCGGCCTCGAGCGTCCTGTCGCGTCGCGCCCGGCGCCCGCCTCGATCTCGGCGATGACGGCCTCCGGGACGACCACCTCGGCGCCGCCCAGTCGGAGAAGATCAAGCCGGTTGATTCGAGTCAGCAGGATCAGGGGCGATGTGTTGACGATGCGCCGAGACGGCACGATCCATCTCCTCCATCAGCTCGTCGACGGTGACCTGGCAAGCGGACACCCTGGCCCGCGAGAGCTCGTCCAGGAACTGAGACCGGCCAATCCCCGCGATCAGGGCTCCCTGACCCTGCGAGATCCGCCCCTGGCGATACAGCTCAATCGCAGCCGCGAGACGCAGTTCCTGCGCGGCCGCCTCGGGCGTCGCCGCGATCGGCTCCAGGACGCCCCAGGGCAGCTCGATGGTGAAAATGCTCGTCCCTTCCGCAGCGCTCATGGTGTGACCTCAGTTCCTGCATACCAGGCGATCAGCCCAGCTTCCTACACCCCCATGATATCCGATCCGTCGCGATTCGTCCTCGCCTCGAACCGCCGATCCTCGCCTTTGGCACGGCGTCTGCACTAGTATCCTCCCGTCGAGACGGGCCGAATGAGACAACGGAACTCGTCCTCATCGAACGCGAATCGGACCAAAAACCGGACCCTTTATCCATAAGAGGTGAAATCATGCAGGCCATCGAACAGATGCCCGTCCTGGTGGCGGCGGCTCAGTACTCGCTCCTCTATCTCCTTTGCGGCGGCGGACTCTTCGGTGCCGCGGTGGTCTATGTCGTCGCCAAGTCGCTCGGCAAGTAAGCTTCCGCGACGCGCCCCGCGCACATCGGGGCGCTGTTTTCCGGAAAGACCATCGAGGGCGCCTCTCCTCTGGGATCATCCCGAGGGGCGGGCGCCCTCGTTACGTTCGTCCCGGGATCGTGGCGTTGGGGCTTCTCGGCTGGTGTAATGGGGCGGATGGGATTCGAGCCAATCCGAGCCCACCCCGAAAACCGCCAGAGATTGCCACGATGCCGACCCAGCACCTCACCAGCCCGCGCGCGATCGCCGAGGCCGCCGTCTCCGCCGGGATCACCCTCGCGACCAGCTATCCCGGCTCGCCCGCCTCCGAGGTCTTCGCCGAGTTGATCGCGCTGGCTCCGTCGCACGAGATTCACGTCGAGTGGTCGAGCAACGAGAAAGTCGCCGTGGAGGTTGCCATCGGCGCCTCGATCGCGGGACGCCGGTCGATGGTCGCCACCAAGAGCGTCGGCATGAACGTGATGCTCGACCCCCTGATGGCCCTCAACCTCACACCAGTTCACGGCGGGCTCGTCATCCTGGTGGGGGACGACCCCGGCGGATACGGCTCGCAGAACGACCAGGACTCGCGGGCCCTCGCCCCGATGCTCGAAATGCCCTGGCTCGAACCCTCAACGCCCGCCGAGGGATTCGCCATGCTCGGCTCGGCGTTCGAACTCTCCGAGCGGCTGAATACCGCCGTCGTCGTCCGAATCACCCGGAGTTTCGCCCAGCAATCCGGGCCGGTCGAACTCCCCGACGAGAGTCACCCTCCCAAACCTGACCTCGGCCTCGCCCGCCAGACCTGGCGGTTCGTCCCGGTACCGAGGAACGTCGTCGCGAAGCATCGCGAGCTGCACCAGCGGCTGGGTCAAATGGAAGCCTGGGCCGACCAGGCCCCTTTCAACCGGATCGAAGGGCAGGGGCGCCTCGGCGCGATCGCGGCGGGGTTCGCCCGCCGGAAGCTGCTCGACGTGATCGGCGAGACCCCTCGCGACGACCTTCGCGTCCTCGGCCTCGGCACCCTGTTCCCGGTCCCACGCGAGGTGGTCGGGCGGTTCCTCGACGGGTGCGACGAGGTCCTCATCCTCGAGGAAAACGAGCCGCTTCTGGAGGTCGCGATCGGGGCGATCGCTCACGAGCGGGGGCTCCCGGTCCGGCTCTTCGGCAAGCGGTCGGGACACGTCGCCCGCGAAGGGGAACTGTACCGCTGGCAGATCCTTCGGGCCCTCGAACGGTTCGCACCCGGATTCATCCCAGCGCGGACTTATCTCGAAGCCGACGAGCCCGCCGAACGCCCGACCCGCGAGAACTACTGCGCAGGCTGCCGGTTCGGCGAGATCGTCGAGGCCCTGAAAGCCGCCGCCGCCAGGATCGGCCAGAACCCGGTGATCGTCGGCGATCCAGGCTGCCTGGCACCGGTCGGAGACCGAATCGACGCAAAGTTCGCGATGGGATCGGCGGTCGGAGTCGCCGACGGCCTGGCGCGGGCCGGCATCCGCGACCGGGCCGTCGCGATGTTCGGCGACTCGTCGTTCTTCCATCTCACGATGCCAGCGATCGCGAACGCGGTCCACCACCAGAGCGACCTCCTGATGGTCGTTCTGGACAACGGATCGACCGTGACGACCGGCTTCCAACCCCATCCCGGCCAACCCCTTGATGCCCTCGGCCAACCAGCTCCCGCGCTCGACATCGAGGCCATCGCGCGAGCCATCGGCGTGGAACGCGCCGTGACCGTTGGACCGGATAACCTCGACGATCGTCTGCCCGAGCTCTTCCACGACGGTCTGGCCCGTCGTGGACTCGCCCTGATCGTCGTCCGGACCCGATGCAACCGGACCGACTGAGACCCGCCCGACACCTCGATGGCCATCATTGGCCGACAAAAAAAGCCGCACCAGCAATCAGGCAAGAGACCAATCGTCGATTCCGAAAAAGCCGATTCTCCGCATTCCGCCAACCCGACACCCTCTCGTCACGATAATCCACAAGTTCCACCCTTTTCGCACTTATCCGACATGCCATCGAATCGGTTTACACGGACTATTCCCCACAATCGTGGCTTCGTTTGTTCAAATCGAGGGTCTCAGAAGCCCACGGTGGGTTCGTTCGCGCGATTCTCGTGAGCCAAGGAGCCCACGGTGGGTTCGTTCGCGCAATTTTCGTGAGCCAAGGAGTCACCCGAGGGGCCACTTCCCCCCAGGTGTTCGCATCGAGCGGCCGGGCCAGGGAACCCATCCAAAACGCCCAGCCCGGCCGCTCGGCCTAACCATCACCATCCGCCCGATTGCCAAAGAAGCCTTTTTATACAACACTTCACCTCTGAGTGTGCCTGAAATCTGGCAAAAGGCAAATCGGTCATGTTTTTTTAGAAAGACCAACGCCTTCGCAGGGGCGGCGAGGAATGTCGAGATCGGTGACGGCCGAACGGAGTGGGCGAGCCCATTGGCAAGAGATTTGCGTCCGTTGGGTTGATGAAAAGAAACCACGTCGGCGGCGAATACCAGTGGGCAGGGATTCGACGATCGCAATGGTAAGGCGGCCGTCGCCCGGTCGCGTCGTCGAAACCGAGACATCAGACAGGCGGAGCGTCATGGGCTTTCACGCGTTCTCGCTGGATCCGCGAACGATCCTCGGGGTTGGTCCCGGGGCCACGCTGGAGGAGATCCACGAGGCTTATCGGTCGAAGTCGAAGAAGCATCATCCCGACCGGGGCGGGGACGACTGGGCGTTTCGGATGGTGGCCCGCGCCTACGAGGTTCTGAAAACGACCACCGAGGTGGGCTCGTCTTCAAGGAGCGTCTCGCCCGCCGCCTGGGCGTCCGCCGCGACCAGCGCGGCGGGGCCGTGGTCCGATCGTCGCGCCTGGGCCGCGGCCGGTGCCACCTCCGCGTCGCCCACGGCCACCACGACCGAATCCGACCCCGCCGAACCCGAGGCCCCGGTCGGCGCCGAGGAGACGCCCATCGATCCGACGCGTCTCCGATCCGTCGACGTCGAGCTGATCTGGACCCGTTTCGAGAAGGACGGACCCGCACGGATCCTCGCCGAGAGCGATCCCGACGACGCGACACTCAGCGTCTGCATGGTCCTCTCGTGGCCCGAGGCCGAGGTCGTCGACCAGGCGTCGGGCTCTCCCGGCACAGCCGAGACACTCCGCGCCCTCATCGACCTCTTCGAGAACCTCCGCGACAAGCGTTCGGTCGTCGCCGCCCGGTCGCGGATCGAGGACGGCCGGTTCGTCGGCTGGCTCAGCTACCCCGACGTTCTCACCGCTCAGGACGCCATCCTCCTCGTCCGCGAGGACTTCCGCGCCCGAGGACTCACCATCAAACTCCAGACCCGCGACGAACGCATCCCCTTCGACTGGCACTCCGAGGCCCACGCCCCCATCATGTCCCAGGCGTCCTGATCCGAAACGCCTCCAACCCAGCCCATCCCTTCACGGCACAAAATCGATAACCTCCTCCGTTATCCCCTTGCTTCTCCTTCGTCACTCAGTATACTGCATCTTCTATTCCATCCCCATATGGTTGGATCAAACCTCTTTCGAGTCGTTGATTGCTTGCATTGAAGCTTCCTGGCCCTGAAAGCGGATTCTCAGGGCCGGAAATACTCCGAAATAATGTTTGATTGAACGCACTCATGTCATGATGACTATCAGGCACGGGACATTCGTACCCGTGGTTCGTGGGGCTGGATGGCCTGGGATTGGATCGAGCCGGAACGATCGAACGCAAATCGACGTGGATGGAGAGTGAATTCGGGGTCGCCTCATGGGGGGGACGGGACCGCGTTGCGTGTCCTGCTCTGGGACGGATTCCGAGAGGATGGAGAACGGGGATGGTCGCCGGGATACGTCCGTCCGGGGGGGTCCGGTGCGCGACGGCGCGATCGGTAGGGGGGGGGTTCGTCCGGCCGGCGCGGAGCGCTGGGGACGACCGATGGATACCGAGGTACGGTGTCATGAGCAGTTTCCCGGGTTCCGAGTCGATTGATTCGACGATGTCCTTTGGGGCGATGGCGACGCCCCGGTCGTACCGGCCGTCGATGCCGTTGTATCGGGTCGGCGAGTTGTTGAAGAAGGGGCGGCGGTCCTGGCCGTCGGGCTCGGAGTTTGCCTTTGGACCGGGTGGGCACGAGCTGACGATTTTCCACCCATCGATCGAGCCGAGGCTGGTGGAGGATGTCCGCCGGGGACCGGCCGAGTTTGCCCTGATTGTCGAAGCGCCGGTGATTGTTCTGGCGTTCCGATTTGGGAAGACGGCTGGTTGGGAAGAGACGCCGTATTGCTGGCACCTCCAGCCTGAGTTCCGCCAGATCATTCCGGCCGCGGCCGAGGCGGACGAGGCCCGGGCGTTGCTCTGGATTACCCTGGTCGGAGCCAACGACGGGCTGATCCATGCCCAGCGTGGGATGACACTCTCACCACCGTTCACCCGGGCGCTTCACGACGCGATCCGAAGACAGGCGATGAGCCCGTTCGATCCGAAGGATTGCACCGCCGCGATCCGCCGGCTCTACGTGGATCGCCCCAACCCCGAGGACCGCCTAGGCATCGCCGTCGCCCGCACCCCGGGTAATGGATGACCGAGCGAGAAACCACGAGGACTCGCGAGGTGGATCGCGGACAGGGAGCAACCACGAAAATACACGGAGGACACGAAAAATCCAAAGAAGGTCCAAGAAGCGGGGGTCATCTTTGAGTTGGATCCCGCCAGAGATCGGGCCTTTTTTCGTGAATTTCGTGTTTTTCGTGGTTACCGACTTTGGAATTTCAGGACAGTGGACCAGAGGCGTTCGTAGGCCGTGACCACGGCCGCCATTGAGAACGCGTGCTCGACGCGGAGCCGGCCGGCCTCTCCGAGTCTTCGGAGACGCGCGGGGTCGTCCGCCGCCGCGTCGAGAGCGGCGGTGAGCATCGTGGGATCGCGGGGCGGGACCAGCCAGCCGGTCTCGCCCGCGACGACCAGATCCTCAGTGCCCTCAACCGACGTTCCCACCACGGCGCGACGCGCCGACATCGCCTCCAGAACGACGTTCGGCATTCCCTCCCAGTGCGAGGGGAGGACCAGCACGTCGGCCGATTTCAAGAGACCGGGTACATCATCGCGACGGCCGAGCCATCGGATGCGGTCGCGACGGGTCGAGCGAGATTCGATCGCGTGCAAGAGGTGAGGGCGTTCGGGGCCGTCGCCGGCGATCGCCAGATACCAGTTCGGGCGTGCGGCGATGAGCCGGTCGGCCGCGTCGAGCAGGTCGGGCAGGCCCTTTTGAGGGTCCAACCGGCCGACATAGAGCGCCAGGTGGGCTTCATCCGGGATGCCGATCGTCGCACGCCGGACGGGCTGCGCTGCGTCGATCGGCGACGGGTCGATTCCGTTGGGGATCACCCAGAGTCGCGAGGGGTCCAGGCCGCCGACATCGCGGCTGAACCGTTTCACGCCCTCGGAGACGCAGACCGCGCCGTCGGTGAGAGAAAAGGTCAGGCGATCGAGCGTCAGGTGCCAGCGCCTCTGTCGTTCCGCAACCCGGATGCCGCCGAGTACGGCCGGCCTCGGCCGACGAACCCAGGGCGCCGCCAGCCTCGCGGCCAGGTTGGCGTGGAAGAGGAACGACTGGATCAGATCGGGCTCGAACCGCCGGAGGGCCCTGGTCAGTCGAGCGACCGCGCCGATCGCGTCGCGGCGGCCGACGCCGAGGCACTCGCAGGGCAGGCCCGATTCTTGGATGACCTCCGCGAGCGCCCCCGGACGACCCAGGCAGAACACCCCAACCCGCCATCGATCGCGCGGAAGCCCGGTGGCCAGCGCCGACAGGGCCCGCTCAGCCCCGCCAACGTCCAGGTCGGTGATCACCAGCGCCACCGAGACCGTCATCGGATTCACCACAAAGTCACATCGCGGCCAAGCCGCATCCATCACAACAGATTCACAGCGCGGCCGAGCCGTATCCGATCAGAACGGATTCACCACAGAGTCACAGAGAGCACAGAGAAGAAGAGGAGATCGCGCGGCCGAGCCGTATCCCATCGGAACGGATTCACCACAGAGTCACGGAGGTCACAGGGAAGAATAATTCTATAGTGCATTGCGTGAAAAATTGGATGTGTAAGTTGCCGTGATGAAACTGTGCGCGGCGTACAAGATTCTCGAAGTTAGTAGTACAGAGCGCACAAAAACTCTGCATTTTCAAGCCATTTTTTTTACAACCGTCTGTCGCTTGATCTTAATCTCTATATTACTACTGATCGTCGAGCAAAGGGCGTCAAGTCATTGGAGCGTTCTGTCGCAGAAATCTAGCGGTTTCCGGTCTCGGGAACTTGATCTTCTTTGTGCGACGATCAGTAATTATGAGAATCTTGTACGCCGTGCACAGTCTCATCACGGCAAATCGCAAACCCATTTTTCAGGCAGTCTACCATGAAAGTATTCTTCTCTTTTCCATATGTGGTGAATACGTTCTGATGGGATACGGCTTGGCCGCGCGATCTCCTCTTCTTCTCTGTGCCCTCTGTGCTCTCTGTACTACTAACTTTGAGAATCTTGTACGCCGTACACGATTTCCTAAGCCGTGCCTGAGGTTCGACTTGGGGACGGGAGTCAGGCGGCCTCGATCAGCTTCGCTACCCCGGCCGCCCGCGCGGCCAGGATCGCCGCG
>DAIDKV010000138.1 GCA_027449865.1 Planctomycetales bacterium | reverse complement strand
CCATGCCAACGTGAGGCGATGAAGCGCCGCAAGGTCATGCGAAAGGCCCGATCCAAGACGAAGCGTCCCATCCTCCTGGCCGACCTGGAACGGCGCTATCGTGAACTGCCCTCCTTCTAGCTCTCTTGCGGGTCATTGTTTGGTTTCCGGGGATGCGCTTCTTCCGCATGACCCGCCGCGAGCGGATCGGGTTGGGCAGGTCCAACCCGATCCTCGTGAGGCTTCCGACGTTTTTTCTCGTCAATCCGAGCGGCTCGGCGAGTCAGGACCGACCTCGATTCGCCCGCCTCGTTCTGCTGGATTGATCGAAGATTTTCCGCGTGCTCGAGACTCAGAGGGAGTATTGCGGCTTCGGCGAGGCGTTGACGCTCGACGCGATGGTGGCCGCCGCTGGCAATTCGGCGATCGGCAGCATCCCGTCGATCAGGCCGTAAGTGGACGACGACGCCGTGACCTGCATTCCGTCCGCCTGAAGCTTCGACATCGCCGAACTATAGGCACCTGGCGAGTCGATCTTCAGCGAGACCGCGACGCTGGTGCCGCTGATCTGAAGGATCTTGTCACTGGCCTGCGACGGTTTGAAATTGTTGCCGCCGCCTGAGCTTTCATACTCGCTGTAGAGCGCCTGGAGATTCGCATCGACGTTCGAGGGCAGCGTGCTGGACCCTGTGCTCCCGGTTGACGAGGATGCCGAAGCACTGGAGGAACTCGCGACCGTCGAGGCGGGCACGATTGTGGCGGCGTTCATGGTCGCGGTCGGAGTCGCGGTGGTGGTGGTTGTCATCCCGACGGGCGCGGCTGACGTCGTGGCGGCGGCTGAGGTCGCGGACGACGTTGATGTGGTCGCCCCCGGCGTCATGGTCGCGGGGATCATTGGGGCAGCAACGGCTGGCGCCGCCATTCGTGCGAGCTTCGCCTCGTGTCGGGCCTCAACGCGAGCGAGCTTCGCCTCGTGTCGGGCGTCAACGCGAGCGACCTGGGCCTCGTGTCGGGCCTCGACGCGAGCGAGCTTCGCCTCGTGCCGGGCGATCATGGCCTCATGCTGCTGCTCGACGACGGCGGCATGGGGTGCGATCGCCGCCGCGGCCGTCGCCGAGAGCACCAGCCGCTCATCGAGCGATTCCAGGGTGAGCAGGGCTTCACGACGGTTCCGCTGATTGCGACGGTTGGTGAACATGGGTGTCAATGCCTCCGGAATGCGGGCCATTCGGCCCATCCATCACCTTGGAATTCATGGACGCGAGGACCGGGCGCGTCCCGATCGTCCCGCGGTTGAAGTCGGAGTCTTCCGTCTCGAATTCGGCCAGGGCTCCGGGTCGATCCGCTGAACCGGTGGAGGACCGGTTGGCACGCTCCCGGGAAAGGATGGGTCCTTGTCTGGACCCTGGTGAGCATGCCTCGGAGCCAACGAAAGGGTGGTTATCGCAACCGACGTGCCGAAGTCAAGGGAGTTGCTGGCAAAAACATCGCCGGAGGGGCAAATTCCCAGAGTGCGGGAGCCCGCTGGATTCGTGGCGATTGGGGCGCTACGATGTCCGGATCGCGGCCGGGCGAGGTCGGCCGCTCGGGTCGTTTGATAGAAAGCGAAGGGGATCATGCCCACGTTCACGTTGACCGATGTCTCGCACGAGGTCTGGATCGAGACCCTCACGGTGGACGCCGCCGAGATGGGGCTGGCGGTGACGTCGCCCTGGTCGGTGAGCAAGCGACGGCTGCAAGGCGGCCGGCGCGATGGTGTCGACCTGATCGTGGTGGATAACGGAGCGCTCCGGTTCGCGATTGTCCCGACGCGGGGCATGGGCCTCTGGAAGGGGTTTTACCAGGGAAATTTCCTGGGCTGGGAATCGCCGATCACCGATGGACCCGTGCATCCCGGGCTGGTGAACCTGCCAGGGCCTGGCGGAATCGGCTGGCTCGACGGCTTTGATGAGCTCATGGCCCGGTGTGGGCTGGAGAACAACGGAGCACCGTTCGAGGAGGGGCGAACCCTCTTCGGCCTGCACGGCAAGATCGCCAATGCGCCGGCGTCGTTTGTCGCCGTGCATGTCGACCCCGACCCGCCGCACGCGATCACGATCGAGGGGCACGTCGACGAGGCCCGCCTCTTCGGCCCGCAGCTCCGGATGGAGACCCGATACGAAACGATCCCCGGCTCCAACCGGCTGGTTGTCCGCGATGAGATCGTCAACCTGAAGGACCAGCCGGGCGAATTCCAGCTCCTGTACCACTGGAACCTCGGCCCGCCGTTCCTCGACGCGGGAGCCCGGTTCGTGGCACCGACGCGGACAATGGCGCCGCGGGACGCTCGTGCCCAGGAAGGCATCGACTCCCACGACGTCTATGGACCGCCCGAGCCCGGTTATGCCGAGCAGGTGTACTTCCACGACCTGCACGAGGGCCCCGATGGCGGACCAACCCTGGCGATGCTCCGAAACGCGGTTGGCGACAAGGGAGTCGTCCTGCGGTTCCGGAAAGACCAGCTCCCGGCGTTCACACTCTGGAAGAACACCGGCGGCCTTCGCGATGGGTATGTCACCGGCCTCGAGCCAGCGACCAACTTCCCCAACCCGCGCCCGATTGAGAAGGAGCGAGGGCGCGTGGTGACACTCCCACCCGGCGGGCGGTACGTTGCCGAGACGGTGCTGGAAATTTTGGCGACGGCCGAGGAGGTCAGGGCGGTCGAGGCCGAGGTCGCCCAGATCCGGGACCACTCCGCGCCGACAATCCACCGAACGCCGACCGAGCCGTTTGGGCCGACGGGGTAGACTTCGAGAGTTGCCCCTACCGACCGATCCGCCGATCTCACGATCCCAGAGCGAGCCGAGCGTTCTCCGCCGGATGGGTGGCTCCCGACCCGTCCGGCGGGCCCGGGCCGGTTCGCTGCCCCTCGGACCGGTTCTCCCGGTCCGCCCTCCCCGCCGGTCAGGACCCACCCGAAAACGCTGAACCCCGATGGAGAATCAGGGAAGGCAAAAAGGGATATATTTCTTAAAATGAACTGACACCAATTTCGCGTTTAGAATGAACTGACACCAATTTCGCTTTCTTAGAATGAACTGACACCAATTTCGCTTTCGCGTTTTTGACACCAATTTCGCTTTCGCGTTTTTGTCGTCCGTCTCATCTCCACCCGACAACACTATAATACTTTCGTTCCACCAAAATTAAACGGGTAGTCAAAATAATTTTGGTGTCAGGATGGACCCGCACCGTTTTGGTGGTATGATATACATGGTGAGCCCGGTTTCGTTTCGGGGTATGATGGGCCTGGCGTTCGACGGGGAGGTGAGAGGATGGCCGCCGCGAGTGCAGTGATGGCAAAGAAGATGGGGCGACCGAAAACCTCGGTCCGAAACGACGTGTCCATCAAGTTCGACAAGACCCTTGCCGGGAAGGCCCGGCTCATCGCGCAGGGGCGCGGGATGCCGATGGCCGAGTATCTCTCGGAAGCCGTTCGGCCGATCATCGATCGCGATTACGCAAAGCTCATGCGCGAGCTGGAAGGCGAGGCGAACTAACGATGCCCGGCATCCCGACCGAACATCTCGCGGAGCGAATCGAGGAGACGAACCGTCGCCTGGCGGATGAGGTCCATGCGCTGGGCGACCGGATCGACCAGGCCGAACGACGCATGGGCGAGCGGATCAGCCATGTCGAGCGACGGCTGGACGATGTCCGTGTGGAGGTCGCGGCCGAGTTCGGCAAGGCCCGCGCCGAGATGGCGACCGAACTGGGCCGGATCAACGCCACTCTCGAATCAATCCGGACGCGGGTCGATGGCGGCCTCTCCATCAGCCGGTGGACGGTCGGTGTTCTGGTCCCGGTCGTCATCAGCCTGATCGGCGGCGGGTTCTGGTTAACGTGGCATGCGGCCAAGCTCGATAGCCGCGTGGAGCAGGTGGAACGGAAGGTCGAGAAGGCGGCCTCCATCGGCCCGGCGAAGGCGACCGAAGCGAGGCGATGAGGCGCCCCGTCGGCGAAGGGAGGATGATCCAGTGCGGAGCATCGACGACATCGAAAAGGTGAGAGTGCCCGCGGCGAGGGGGATGGGTTCGATGGGGACAGCTCAAGATGCGTCGGCCGAGAAGACCCCCTGCCAACGGGCTATCGACGACATCTTCAATGGGATACAAGCGTTCGTGAGTTCCGGCAGGGGGCAAGCCCCGCGTTGCATCCTCATGCCCAAACGTTTCGTATTCGACTTGGCCGGCGGCAGCGAGAAAGACCTCCCGGGACTCAGCGACCAATTCGCGAACTGTCGAGGGTCCAACTTCTTCGAGGTGATTGAGAGGGAGGGGTTCAAGGGATTTCCAGTGAGGGTCATCGACGGCGACGAGCTGGATTTCGAATGAATCCAGGGAGCTCGGGATCGGCGACCGGGTCGAGAGTTTCCTGCGTGTCGTCCTCGATCGCCTGGCGGCCGACGCTGGGACGACTTTCGCCTGTTCCTGACGACTCCCAAGCCGGCCGGTTGCGGGGCGCCTCTTCACATCATCGAAAGGGCTTTGCAGGGCACCGAGGCGTGGGAGCCTTATTTGGAGGTGACGCGGGGAAGGCCAGGCGGCGAAAACAACCCGCGGGGCATTAACCAGCACACCGAGGTCAACCGTAATATTATCACGGTTGACCAGATCGGCGACGCGCCACCAACAATCATCCCGCTCCCGACCATCCCCGCGCCCGAGCCGCCTCGCCGCGAACGAGACTACTCCCGCGAAGCCCCCACCGGAACCAGCGTCTCCTACGCCGTCCGGCGCCTCAAAGACAATCGACCAGTGTTCGAAAGCGAGGCGCCGTGGTACGATGGTGGGCGCGCGATGTCCAATCTTGGGTGATTGCCTAAGAAAAAAGGAAGTTCGGCCAAGATCGCGCAAAATCGAGAGCGACCTTGCTGATTGTTTAGGTGTACGGTACCGAGGAAACTGCCGAAGTGGTCCCATCCGGAGACGAGCCCATGTCCGCCCTGCGTACTCCAGGAGAGCTTGTCATGGCTGCCGAAATCTCGCCTGACGGACTTCGCGCTCTTCTTACAGCCATGGCCAAACGTGCCGAGGAGCAGGCGGTTTTCTCTCCCTCCGTATGGAACGAACTGCTCACGGAAGGGTGCGTTGATCGAGTGGAATCCCGGGATGGCCGTCGCTGGTACGAATTGACAGCGAAGGGGTGTCGGATACTGAGGGAGGCTGGCGGTCCAATCTACGGCTCGGGCGAATGCTGGTCATGCAATCAGACTTATTCTTTCTCGGAAGAAAGATACTGGTCAGAGACCACGTGCCCAATGTGCGGGATCGCCGCTGCTGACGAGTAGGGAACCGATACTATTGCGGGGGAGAAATAGGCTCGACACACGGGATCATCGTCCCGAGGTATGTGCTATCCAGGAGCAGCGGGATCTGTACTAAAGCCCAATAGCCGCTGCCATCCGACAAATCGATCGCGTTGCCCGTTTTCGCGATGTATCGAGCCAGTTGATCCAGAAAGCCAAATAGCCCGTGGGCGATGATTTTAATATCATCCCTCAAACACTGAAAGTTTGGGGGCTGATCACTCGAAAGCCTGCTGGTCCAGCCTGTCGAGACCGGCACGCCATTGACCTTTCTGGGCCCCATGAGCCCATGGACCGCATGGCGATGGAAGCGCGGATTTCTAAGTTCCTTCAGCCTGCTAAACCAGTCCGGACGTCCTTGAGGGAATAAGGAATCGTACGGGGATGGGGGATCTTTCAGTATATTATGAATTAACGAACTCATGTTGTCGTTCTGTTTGATTGGCGGGTCGTACATCTGGGTCAGGATTCTAGCAATGTCGTCACACATGATACTAGAATATGTCAATGTCGCATCGTAGTACATCATCAGGTCGCGGGATTCATTAAATGAGAAACGACCAGTCTCGAACGCCTCCTCCATCCGAATTTCAGCATCTCCGAGTCTCTGAATACTATGCAGCAGTAGAGCCGCATGCTCTTGCAACGCAAAATCGACGCCCATGTGATTGGGATCGGTGGAAGGATCTGCTCGAAGTCTCCTCAGTATCTCTCCAATAGGAAACAGCACGAAATCGGAAGGCGTTTCCAGGGTTTGACCGTCAGCTCTTTGGAGAACCAATACTGAAACAGGTTCACCTTCCGGCCGCCTGAAAAGCCCATGGAGAGCATGTTCTGGAGACGCCCACATTGGGCCGAGGACCTTGGCGAGTCTTTCGAGATTCATTTGGTAAGCCTCCGCGCGGGGGCGCTCGATGCCGGGACGGTCGAGCCGGCCCGGAGTCGGTCTTGTCGGCGCGGTAGAGGCGCGCCTTGATGGGCGGCCATCCTATCGCGGCGGGGTTGTCCGTTCAATGACCCGCTGCCGCCATGATGCAACGCGGCATCATCCGACCAGCCTGGTGAGATTGTTTCCTTGCTTCCTCGCCAGCACGCGATATCATCGACGTCCGTATCCCTGTCCGAAAAGTCGCTTCCAAGCGGGAAGGGGCGGTCGATGGCGATCCGGTTTTCATGTTCGGCTTGCGGTAAGCGACTGGCGGTGAAGGACGACAACGCTGGCCGGCGGTCGAAGTGCCCGGGATGCGGCGGGGAGATTCTCATCCCTGCGCCGGCCGAGATCGCGGTGGTCGCGCACGAGCCGCCCCCGGTCCCGTCTCTCTCGATCGGCGAGGACTGGAAGCGACGCCCGGACGAAGGGGAACCGCTTGAGATCCCGGGCCTTCAGGCCAGCCCGGATGACGATGCCGAGGATGATGATTCGGGGCCCGTCTCGGTCGCTGAGACCACGAGCCCCGCACACCCCACGGCCGCGACCGCCAAGCTGCCCCCGGGTCGAATGTTTTCCCGAGATCCCTGGTATTACAGTGCCCTCGACTGCCTCGGCGTCCTGATTTGTACCCTCGGGATGTTCTTTTTCGCGATCTTCGCCTTCGGATTTCTTAGCTACATGGCCGGGGCCGATCGATATAGCGATGTACCAAGTTCTTCATTCATGGGGTCCATGCTCACTCTACCGGCCGGGGCCGCCATCCTGCTCATCGTGGATGTCGCCCGGAATATCCGACGACTGAGGCTGCATGCGGACCGGAACGCCGGGATCCGCTGATTTTCAAGAGCCATCACCCGAGCTTCTCCATCGCCCGCCGCGCGGCGTCCAGGTCCCTCTCAGCGTAAATCGTCGTGGTGTCGGCGTCGGAATGGCCCAACACGACCCGGGCGACGTCCAGGCCCATCTCGCGACGGAGCTTGGTCGCGGCCGAGTGCCGGAGCCGGTTCGGCGAGAACCGATGGGCCTTCCGCCAGGCTTCCAGTTCGGCCCGCTGGTCGTCGGTCAGATCCTTCGGTGGGATCTTCGACAACTCGGGATGCGGGAACGCCCGATCGCAGGCCCGGTGGATGGCGCGGCGGTAGCTTGCCACGTCGTACCGATCGCGGGGCGCCCGGGGGAACTTCCCTTCCTCCTTCCGGGCCGCCCGCTTGCGCTCGATCTCGGCCTCATGGGACGCCCACAACGGCGTTTTGCGGGCCCGACGTCGCTCGGCCAGGTTCTCGGCGGTCGATTCTCGCGGCGAGAACAGGAAGGCTCCCGTGTCGGTCTGGAGCCGTTCCTTGACGATCGCTTGCGCCCTCGGCCCGAGCATGATGACCCGCCGCTTGCCCAGATGCTCCGTCTTGTGGGAGTCGGGGTGATATTCCCAGACGAGCCCGGTGGTCACCAGGTCGCGGCCTCGCATCGTCACGACCTCTTCGGACGGAGAAAAGGGGACGGAGATAATTTATTCTGATAATTATCACTGTCCACTTTTCTCCCCGGAATCCATGGCCCGTGGGCCATGAGACGAGGGCCTATTGACTCGGGTTGGGGTCAAGGGAGACGCTGGATCGCGAGAAGGCGCGGCGTCTTCCGGCCCGGCGGCGGGTGACGCGGTCGGAATCGGGGTCTGGGCCGCCCGGCCGGGCCGGCTGTCCGTCGGGGCGGGGCGACCTCGTTCGCCCGGGCCTCCAGCGGCGACGTCCTTCGTCAGCCGACGGAGCCGTTCGGGCCCGTCGCGTAGTCCAGAGATCGAGAAATGCGTGGAAGGGAATCTCTCCTCGATGGGCTGGCGACCTGGGCCAACACGGTCCATCTCGGACGAGGCGTTGGTCTGGTCGCGTGGTGGCTTCTCGACGAGGTTCCCGATCAGCGTCGGTGCGATGGCAAGATCCGGTGGCGTACGTTGGCCGGCCATCGCACCGCGCTGACACTCGAAAACGGCGGACTCACGCCTTCCTGGCCACATTGAGCCAGACGTGGGCGTGGGGTGAGCCGCGGAAGTACCAGGCGAAGGCGGGCCCTTCGAGCTTCCAGATGTCCCAGACTCCGTCCTTGCCCAGGTCGCCTTCCTGGAAGTAGGTGATGCGCATCTTGTCGACGCCGCCGTTGAGATCGAGGCACTCGTGGACCTCGGCCACATCCACGGCGCGGAAGGGACGGAGCATCATTTCGAGGAGGTCTCGGACCATGACCTTCTGCTGACTGTCGAGACCGGCGACGTCGATTCCAGTGTTGACGGCGGAGAGCTTGTCGCCGCGGAGGCGGATGGAGGCCGGCGTGTCGGGCTCGGCCTTGGCGACTAGGGCCTGGGCGCGCTGCTTCTCATCGAGGGTCTGGAAGATCTTGTTGGCCTGCTCGCCCTGATACCACCAGACGTTGTGGGTGTGCTTCGCATCCTCGGTATTATGGCCATCGGCCGCGTGGCCGTAGAAGATCGGGCCGCCGAAGGCGACGCCGTCGACACTGTTCCCATCCGCGCGAAGCGTGTCGTGCCGGCCGGAGAGGACCCATTCAAACGGCCTGTCCGACCCCGGCTCGCCGAACATCGCGACGTGGTAGCTCTCCAGGCCGCCATCGTCGTCGTCCATCTGCTTCATGAACCGCTCGTAGCCCTCCTCGCTGGTGATATTCTTCATGATCTCGCGGCAGAGGGCCTGCTGCTCGTTGGTCATCTCGCCGATGGTCGGCTTGACGATTGCCCAGTTATTGCCCACTCTCGACCGGAGCGGGTGGTCGAACGGGAAGCAGAGGAGCTTGCGCTGCTCGTCGCTGAGGGTCTTGTAAAGCCGGCCGACAGTTGTCTCGGCCGGGGCCGTGCGGGTGGGGCCCACATCGGCGGCCGAGGCGATCCGGCCCGAGATCGGGGCCGCGGCGGCGAGCACGCCGGCGCCCACCGTCCTGACAAACTGCCGTCGCGAGACCAGAGACCCCTCGGCGCCGTGGACCTCGTCGCCCGACTGGCCGATGATGCGAGCGTCTGCCATGGGAGCCATCCTCCTCGTCCTGGGTACGGTCCACGCGCCGGGTCGGCACGCGGACGATCGGCCAGAAGTCGTGCCCCGGTGAGAAGCCGGGGACGATGGAGGGACGGCTTCCGGCCCGAGGGTCAGGCTAAACCGCCGGATCGCCCGAGTCAACCGGGTGACTCGACGATCCATGGCAGAGCACTCGGCGATGATCCTCGATTCGATTGGAGCCTCATCGTGGCCGCCGGGTGCCTGGCGTCTCCATCGGTCGGGCGATTTTCCCGATCGGAATGGCTACGCTGGAGGCGCGGGCTTTGCAAACCATTCCCGGGCCCCAGTTCGCTCCACAGCCACCGAGGAGGACATTCCCATGAGCCGCATCGAGAAACGGGCCGGCCTGCACCAGGAGTTGGCTCATCAGGTCGAGGGATTGCCCCGCGACATCGGCGCGATCCTGATCGGGCTGGGTGCGGTTGGGGTCGCGATTCCGGGTCCGATCCCGTCCGGGACACCGATTCTGGTGATGGGCCTGATCGCGACGTTCCCCCGGGTGATCGCCCGGATGGGCGGCCCGTTCGCGCGCCGATTCCCGAAGCTCTTCCGGTTCCTGGTCGACTTCATCGCCCGGCTTCGGATTGACCTGGCGCGGCGGTATCCGGAGTATGGCCTTGCCGGCTGATTCGCGGACCTATCGATATGTCATGGTCCGTTCGCATCTGGGAACGGGCTCCGGCCAGCGATCTTCACGACATCTGTTCTATCGAGGCGCCCGGGAGGGTGGCCGCGTCGCGCACCCTCCCGAGAGGTTGAACCCATCCGCGGGTTTGCGGATCACCACTCGCGCTTCTTGTTGCGGCCTGGATTGGGGACGGGGTATTTCCCGTCCTTGTCGGCCTGCAAGGGTGCCGGCGAGTCCTCGGCCAGCTTGTCGAGGCCCGGGGCGAACTCGTGCTTGCAGTTGAGCATCTCGTCGAAGGTGATCACCTGGCCGGTATGGGCAGCCATGCGGCCCATCGAGGTCACGAGGCTCGCCTCGACTCCTCGCTTCACCTCGTTGTACGGCTTGTCTTTCCGAATGGCCTCGATCAGGTCGTTCCATTCGTTCTGGTAGGCGTTTCGCTCGTCGTCCTTGACCTTCGACTCCCAGGTCCGGTCCTTGCGCTTGAGGCTCTGCGTCTTGTAGATGCTGGAGGGCTGCCCCATGTCGCCGGCCTTGGAGACGATGGCCGAACCCTTCGAGCCGTGCATGTAGCTCGAATAGATGTTCTCGCAGCCGAGCATGCACCGGCCGTCGAAGAGCATCTTGGTTCCGTCGGCGTAGGTGTATTCGACCGAGTAGGTGTCGAAGTTCTGGTCGATGTATTCGAGTCCGCCGGGGCTCTCGCGGTAGTGGCGTCCGCCGAGCGCCTGGGCCTGCACCGGCCAGGCGTTCTTCATCCAGCAGAGGTGGTCGATGATGTGGATGTAGAAATCGCTGTAGTTGCCGCCGCTGGCCCAGAGGAAGCTGTGGAACCGCTGGATCTGATACATCAGATCCTTGGTGCCTCGGGGGGCCGGCAACGACGCGAAGTAGCCGACCGGCCCGTGCATCCGATAGCCGCGCTGGAGGATGATCTCTCCGAGTTCGCCGTCATGCGCCCGCTTGGCCAGTTCCTGCATCGCTCGGTTGTGCCGGGACATCAGCCCGACGCCGACCTTGAGCTTCTTCTTCTCGGCGGCCTCGCCCAGTTCGAGCATCCGCTTGGAGGTGGGGCCGTCGACGGTCAACGGCTTCTCCATGAAGACGTTCAGGCCCTTCTCGATGGCGTAGGTGAAGTGGACCCAGCGGAAGGCCGGCGGAGTGGCGAAGATGACGACATCACCCGGCTTCAGGCAGTCGATCGCCTGCTTGTAGGCGTCGAACCCGGCGAACTGCCGCTCGATCGGGACGTCGACATTGCATCGAAGCTTCTCGTCACCGTGGAGGTTCTTGTGGCACTTCCAGAGTTTTTCCTCGAAGAGGTCGGCCATGGCGACGAGCTTGATGGGCCCGCTGTTGGTCGACAGGGCGTTGTTGGCGGCCCCGGTGCCGCGTCCGCCGCAGCCGACCAGGGCGACCTGGATCAGGTCGTTTCCTGCTGCGTGGACCGATGGGATGGCCAGGCCGGCGAGGGTCGATGCGGCCGCGATACGGCCTGTGTTCTGGAACAGTTCACGCCGAGTGGTCCCGGTACGGTTCGCGTCCCTCATGATCGAGCTCCGATTTTTGGAGAGGCTGTGGCCTGGAGGTCAGGTCAACGGTGACCCAGGTGTTGGGGGGAGAATCCGGTAGGATCGCCACAACGCTGTTTGCGGATGAATGGAACGTATGGCCGCGCATGCCCTTCTGTCAAGAAGGGCCTCCCCGGATCTCCCGATCTGGTGCAAGATTCAGGGGGAGTTTGGTCGGGAGATCGGCAGGGGAATCCGACGGGATTCGATCCCTCGGCGGGACGATGCTCACCAGTCGCCTGCTCTTTGCCGACGCTCTCGGGCGCGGCGGACCTGCTCGCCGAGGTGGGTGGTTGAGGTCGAGGGGAGTTCGGCGATTTCGGGATCGTCGATGTCGAACGTTGGCCCCTGTCCGGCGGGACGCTCGCCGATGGGCCGGCGCCCGATCCCTCGAGGGGCGAGGTACAGACTCAGGGCGCCCAGCATCAGGAGCAAGATCGCGTTCCAGATCGACCCGCGCCAGAACTCCGCGAAGAACCCGATGGCGCCCATGAAGCTCAATGTCCCCAGCGCGACGAAGACCAGCCCGAAGGCGGGCATCTTCGGACCCTGTCGGGCGGTTGGCCGGAAGAAGCGCGGACCCTCCTCGTCGAGCCAGCCGAGCCGACCGCAATTTGAGCAGCCGATCATCCCCGAGACCTTCGGCGGGATTCGATGGCAGTCGCAAATGACGTCGCCCGGCCCGGGGGGCGGCAGCAACGGGCGAAATTCCGCGTGTCGCCTTGCACCGGCGAGCAGGGCCAGCAGCGAGGAGGATCGGTCGGCGATCGGACGGGCGTCAACGCCCCGGCCATTGGCCGACCATTCCAGAAGCGTTCCATCGGGGCGGATCGCCAGCACACTCCCTGGGTCGCGATAAAGGGGCAACGCGCCCGTGGTCGCGATCGCGGGGTCTTCTTCACGCAACGACCGGACTTTCGAGGCGATCCACTCGGCCATCTCGAAGGTGATTTCCAGCCGCGACATGGTCGGCTCCAATCGAAGGGATCGGCCGGCCCTCGAAGTGGGATCGGCCAGCCTCATCGTAACCGCTGGCGGCCGAGACCGCGATTGTCCGCCGCCGCCGGGCAATTGACCGGGCGGGCGCTTCTGATAGATTAGAATAGACGGTACCGGCCGGCGACGGCACGGGCCTCCCAAACGAGCGGCGGTCGATCATCGCGGCGGGGATTCCCCGCCACGGGGCCGACCTCCGTTTTGATCAACCGTGAATGAACGATGCCAGGACTTCCCGACCGCGGGATCCCCCCCGGCGACCGATCGGATCTGATCGGTCGGTCGCGGCGGACAACGCGGGACGAGGCGAAGGCCGGCGCCGACGATACGACAAGCTCCCCCGACGAATCGATCGATCTGGAACGGCGAGAACGCATCCTCTCGCGGTGGCGAATCGGCCCAGATCCCTCTGGGCTCCGATCGTCCCCTCGACGGTGGCCTGCCTGTGGCGGAATCGGATCTCTCGGCGATCGTGGGCGGTGCGCAACCCGCATCGGCCCGAGCGATCGATCGGCCGGCCCGATCGCCGTGACGGCCCGACTCGCCACCGCTCGGCTCGCGGCCCGGAACCGGATCCGGGGCCCGGTGGCCCCTCGTCCGCCCGATCGAAAACACAGGGGGAGGCCCCGTCGCACGGCCGCGCCGGGGGACCGGTGAGCCGCGCTCGCCCGTCGACGACGCCCGCCGGGAAAGTCTCTGCGTCCAGCCGATGGCCGGTGCCCCGCCCGATGGGCCGGGCCCTCGCCAGCAGACGATCGGGGCTCGCGTGTCGGAATTCCTCGGGCTGATCGGTGGTGCGGTCGGCGGAGTCGTGGCCGCTTTCCTGGTGGCCCGGTATCGCGCCGGCTCGGCGCGCTCCATCGCCGAGGCCATCCTCGCCGACGCCCGCCGCGAGGCAGAAACCATCGCCCGACGCGCCGAATTCGCCGCCAAGGAAGACCTCCTTCGCCGTCGCGACGAACTCGATGCCGAGGCCGACACCCTTCGCCGAGAACTTCGCGACCAGGAAAAGCGGCTGGAAAAACGGGCCGACCTCCTCGACGAGAAGCTCGACCTCATCAATCGCAAGGAGCACGAGCTGGAAGCCCAACGCGGCCGGCTCGGCGACCAGCAGGAGGCCCTCCGCCGTCGCGAGGCCGAGCTGCAAAAGCTCCTCGCCGATCAGCTCGATGCCCTCCGACGGATCTCGGCCCTCTCCCACGACGACGCCCGAGACCTCCTCTTGCGCAGGGTCGAGGACGAGCTTCGTGGCGAGGTCGGCGCCCTGATCCTCCGCCACCAGGCCGCGGCCCGCGAGGGCGCGCAGCAGCGCGCCCGAGAGATCCTCACCATGGCGATCCAGCGCTACGCCGCGTCTCACACGGCCGAGGTCACCGTCAGCACGGTCGACATCCCCAACGACGAGATGAAAGGCCGGATCATCGGCCGCGAGGGCCGGAATATCCGCGCCTTCGAGAAGGCGACCGGGGTTGATGTGATCGTCGACGACACTCCCGGCGTTGTCATTGTCACCGGCTTCGACAGCGTTCGGCGGGAGATCGCGAAGGTCGCCCTCGAACGACTGATCCAGGACGGCCGCATTCACCCGACCCGGATCGAGGAGGTCGTCAAGGAGACCCAGGAAGAGCTCGACGACCACATTCGCCGCCTGGGCCTTCAGGCCGCCAACGAGGCCAATGTCGTCAACCTGCACGACAAGCTGATCGAGTACCTCGGCCGGCTGCACTTCCGGACAAGTTACTCCCAGAACGTCCTGCGGCACTCCCTGGAAGTCGCGTTTTTGACCGGTCTGATGGCTGAGGAACTGGGCCTCGACGGCACGCTCGGACGCCGGTGCGGGCTGCTCCACGACATCGGCAAGGCGGCCGATCACGAGATGGAGGGGGGACACCCGGTCGTTGGCGGCGAACTCACCCGAAGATACGGTGAGTCGAAAGAGGTCGTCCACGCCGCCCTCGGCCACCACGACGATATCCGCGTCGAGACTCCGTACACGGTCCTCGTCGCCGCGGCCGACGCCATCAGTGCCAGCCGCCCCGGCGCCCGCCGCGAGACTCTCGAAAAGTACGTTCGCCGCCTGGAAGAACTGGAGAGCCTCGCACTGGGCTTCCCAGGCGTCGAGCAAGCCTACGCGATCCAGGCCGGCCGAGAGGTCCGCGTGATCGTCGATAGCCAGATGCTCGACGACGCCTCCAGCGCCAAGGTCTGCCGCGATATCGCCCGGGCCATCCAACGCCAACTGACGTATCCCGGCGAGGTGAAGGTCACCGTCCTGCGCGAGACGCGATCGGTCGAGTTCGCCCGGTGAGCCGGCCCCCGACTATCCGTTGTTTAATGAGATATTTAAGAGAGAAAACTTAAAAAAGACGATTCATGGATGGTGCGGGCCTGGTGGTCTGTACTGGATCTGGAATTTTGAATCGTTACGCAGGAAATCGGGAGCCCCGATCCCCTGCCCCGCATCCACGAACCCCGCGACCGAGGCGGGCGGACGACTGTCACGATGAGCGAACCGAAGTCTCTGAGAGTCCTGTTCATCGGCGACGTGGTCGGCGCCCCTGGGCGAAAGATCATCAGCCAGGCCCTGCCCCGGCTGATCCCAAGGTGGGGCCTGGGACTGGTCGTCTGCAACGCCGAGAACGCCGCTGGCGGTTCGGGACTCACGCTCAAGTGTTTCGACGAGCTGTCGGAGGCGGGCGTCGACGTGATGACGATGGGCGACCACGTCTATCGGAAGGACGAGATCTTCCAGATTTTCGACCGGGCCGACGAGGTGATTCGGCCGGCGAATTTCCCGCCGGATTCGCCTGGTCCCGAGCTCGCCGAGGTGACCGCCCGCGATGGGACGCCGGTGGCCGTCTTCACCCTGCTGGGCCGCACCTACATGCGGCCGGTAGACGACCCGTTCCGCGCCGCCGATCGGATCCTGAACCGGATCGGCGGCCAGACCCGGGTGATCCTGGTGGACATGCACGCCGAGGCGACCAGCGACAAGCAACTCCTGGCTCGATACCTCGACGGCCGCGTTTCGGCCGTTCTGGGGACGCATACCCACGTTGCCACGGCCGACGAGCAGATCCTCAAGAACGGGACGGCGTTTCAGGCGGACGTCGGCATGACGGGCCCGCACGACTCGATCATCGGCCGCCGCTATGATCGGGTCCTCGCGGCGACGATGACCTTTGTTCACACGCATTTCGACGTCGCCATTGGCGACCCTCGGCTAAACGGGGCGGTCGTCGAGATCAACCCGGCGACCGGCAAGGCACTCGCGATTCGCCGGGTCAGCATCGACCAGGACGAATGCCGGCGATTGCTGACCGATTCGGGCGCGGCTCCCTCGCCGTGATTCCTCAGACCTGAGCCAGCGATCCGGCTTGATGGTCGAGGCGACCCGCGTTCGGAGGAGCCGATTCCATTCCGCCGTTGGGAAAAGGATGGGCGTGGCCTGTGGCCGCCGCGATTCGCGCTGGGGCTTTTGGGGAGCCTCGAGGAGCTCGGGCCCTGGCGCCAGGTTTGGGAGCGGGCGGAGTCTCGTCGGGCTTCGCCTGTTTCCGGGGCGTCGGGATCGGGTTGGGAAAAGGAAACGGGCCGCTGACACAGGTTTCGTTGCGACCTACGCTTGAAATGTGGGGCGGGACCGAGTGATCGGGCCCGCGTCCGCGGACCCCGACGAGTGACCGGCGGGGCCGTGTATCGGGGACGGGGTCCGTCCTCGCTATCCCGTGATCGATCCGGGCCGGGCCCATCCCCGCCGTACCGCGCCTTGCCCTGGCAAGGCGCCCCACGGGACGGTGCGCGCCGGACTCGGTCCGCCCCGGAGAACTCGAGATGAGCCGGAGGGCCTCATGAGCTCCCTCCTTCGCCGATCGTGCGCGCCGAGACGTCGACATCGGGCCGCCATCGAGGCGCCCGAGGCGATGGAAGATCGTCGGATGCTCTCGGGCTCGACGCTCGGACCCCTCGCCACGATCCTGCCCGCCGCTCAGCCGACGATTCAGATCCAGCCGGCGGCCGGGAACGCGGCGTGGTCGGAGTCGTCGCCATGGGGCTTCAGCCCGCAGCAAATCGCCTCGGCGTACGGCTTCAACGGGATCGCATTCGGCAGCACGCCGGGCATCGGAGCCGGTCAGACGATCGCGATCGTGGACGCTTACAACGATCCCGCGCTGGTCGATAGCAACTCGCCCGGCTTCGCGAACAGCGACCTCGCCCAGTTTGATCGCCAGTACGGCCTGCCCGACCCGCCGAGCTTTCTCAAGGTTGGGCAGTCGGGAAGCGTTTCGAACCTGCCAGGGTCGGATCCCGCGGGCGCGGGCGTCCCGGGAAACTGGGCCGAGGAAGAAGCGCTCGACGTCGAGTGGGCCCATGCGATGGCCCCCGCGGCCTCGATCGTCCTGGTCGAGACCCAGTCGTCGAACGATTCGGACCTCTTTGCCGGCGCCCGGACCGCGGCGACGATCCCGGGCGTCTCGGTGGTCTCGATGAGCTGGGGATCGGCCGAGTTCTCGGGCGAGACCCAGTACGACCCGAACTTCACCACCCCTGCCGGTCACGCGGGAGTGACCTTCGTGGCGGCGGCCGGCGACCACGGGGCGCCCGGGATGTATCCGGCCTATTCGCCGAACGTGCTGGCCGTCGGCGGGACCTCGCTGAACATCCCGAGCAGCGGTGGTTACGGCGGCGAGTCGGGGTGGTCGAACAGCGGCGGTGGAACCAGCCTCTACGAGAATCGGCCCCTGTATCAGGCCGGCGTCCAGTCGACCGGCCATCGGACGATCCCCGATGTCGCGGCCGTCGCCGACCCGAACACAGGGGCCTCGGTCTACGACTCGTACGATGGAGGCGCCAGCGGCCCGTGGATGCGGTCCGGTGGGACCAGCCTCGCCACTCCGATCTGGGCGGCTCTGGTCGCGATCGCCGATCAGGGGCGAGCCCTGGCCGGAGGGTCGGCGCTCGACGGTGCCTCGCAGGTCATCCCATCGCTCTACGCCCTGCCGGCCTCCGACTTCCACGATGTGACCACCGGCGGCAACGGAACCTTCGCGGCCGTACCCGGCTACGATCAGTCGACGGGCCTCGGCACGCCGGTTGCTTCCCTGATCGCGCCGGCGTTGGCGTATCACGACCTGGCCTCGTGGCTCGCGATCGAGTCGCCGCCGCCCCCAACGATCGCGGCCGGTCAGCCCTTCGAATTCACGATCGCCGTGGTCTCGTCCGACGGGACGATCGACACCACCTATCAGGGCAGCATCACCCTTGCGATGGGCTCGGATCCGGGCGGGACAGGGCTCGGCGGGACTCTCACCGAACCAGTGGTCGGCGGTCTGGCTGTTTTCTCGGGGCTGACCCTCACCCAGGCGGCCTCGGGCTATACGATCGACGCGATGGCCGTCGGCGGCGTGGCGTCCACCTCGACCTCACCGATCGACGTGGTGCCCGGCGCGGCGAGTCGGGTCGTCGAAATCGGTTCGTCGCCCGTGGGCCACGGAGAGATCTCCGTGACCGTCGCCGTGGTCGATGCCTACGGCAACCTTGTCACCTCCTATAACAGCGGTGTCGAGATCGTCGGCCGTGGCCGACACGCCCGACATCAGCCATTGGAACTCGCGATCGCGCAGAGCGGATACGCGACTTTCGCTCGCCTTCGCCTCACCTCGGCCCACGCCTCGGTCCGCCAGATTACCCCCGCCGTGATCGAGGGGCTTCTTGCCGACGCGGTCCTCGTCAACAGTGGTCCGCTTTCCGTGATCAGTCGTCATGAAAAGGGTCATAAACATCACTGATGGGTTTGCCGGCTCGTGACGGCGGCGCCGAAGCGACGATGAAATCGCCCCGGTTTCGAAGTCTCGATCCGACGGATTCTAGACGAAGTGATTCGGCTCCGTCCATAATGCCAGCGATCTCTTTGTGATGTCGTGGACGTGGACTGACCTTCGTTTGGAGCCCGTGCCCCGATGCCCGACCAACGGACGATCATTCTTGGTTCCCTCGCGATGATGGCGTGGATCGCGGTTCCGGCCGCGGCGCAGGAGCCTCCCGCGACCGCCCCGCCGGCCCAATCCGAGGCCGTGGAGAAGCTCGACCTCAAGTATCGCGAGCAATTCCGAGAGCTGCACCGCCGGCAGATCGCCGAACTCGTCGCGCTGGCCGTGAAGTCGCGGGGCGCTGAGGCCGAGGCCGCCGATCGCCGGCTGTTTGCCCTCGCGATCGAACAGAATCTCTGTCAAGTCGCTCAGGACGAGGCCGCGCGGTGCCTCAAGGTCGGCGCCTCCGCTCGCGATGTCCGCGCCCTCGCCGCGCTGGTGCAGGCCCTGGCTCGCGCCGATCGTGGCCAGCACGGTCAGATCCTCGTCGACTGGAAGGAACTTCTTCAATCGGCCCGGGGCGAGGAGGTCGAAGTCGCCCTGGCGGTCGGCGAGGCGACCCTCCAGCGCCTGATTCAGAACGGCGATTACGGTGTGGCCCGCGACCTCTGCGATCTCGCCTGCGCCGGCGAGTCGCCCGCCGAGGTCCGCGACCACTTCGCCGCGCGCAAGGCTCGCCTCGACCGGATCGGAAAGCCCGCGCCGGCGATTGCCGGGAAGGACGTCGACGGACGTCCTGTCGCGACCGCCGACCTTCGCGGCAAGGTTGTCCTGGTCGAGTTCTGGGCGACCTGGTGCCCACCCTGCGTCGCCGCGATTCCGCACCTCCAGGAGCTGGAGCGCAGGTTTGGCGACCAGGGATTCGTGATCCTCGGTGTGAACGTCGACGCGATGCACGAGGACGCCCGCGAGTCGAAGCAGGCCCTGAACACGGTCCGACGCTTCCTCGTCCGGCATGGCGTGACCTGGACCAATCTCATGAGCGGTGAGGGTCCGGCCGATCTCGCCAGGGCGTTCGGCGTCGAGGAGGTTCCGGTCAATTTTCTCGTCGGTCGTGATGGAACGGTGATCGCCGTGGAGCAGTCGGGCGAGGCGCTCGATCGGGCGATCGTCGAGGCGATTCAGAAACCAGCCCGCTGAATCCCCGAACCGAGAGGCTTCTCTCATGAAGACGACGCGACGAGTCTGGTGGATTGCGGCGATCGGCCTGATGCTGGCGATCGCCGCGCCGATCGGCGCCCGAGGTCAGTTGTTCGGCGTCGGGTTTCCCTCGCCCGGCTATGGCTCGGGATATAACTCCGGCAATGGCTATCGCGGCGGCTATGGTGGGTATCCGTCGTACGGCTACGGCGTTCGGACCGGCCTTCCCGGCCAGGGATACGGGGCGGCCTTCGGAATCAATCAAAATCGGTACATACAGCCGGCACGGACCACCGTGGCACTTCAACCGCTTTATAGCGCCATCACGTCGCTACCCGGCTGGGATGGTCCAACCGGTGGCGGCGTCCCGCGTCGGGTCCGGCATTATCGAAGGCCGGTCGACCCGCCCATTCCGCATTTTGACCGCAACGGCAACATTCTCTGGCCCGGGATGATTGTCGATGATCCGGGAAGCACGGCCCTCCGTCGATCGGCCGACGACGCCTTCCGCGCGGTTTATCATGAGTCGCAAACGACCGGCCACGCCTCGATCCGCCCGGTGATCGCGGCCAAGCGGAAGCTCTCGGCCTACGAGCGGGCGATCCTCCCGGCGATCAAGGGGCGGAGCGTCGCCGATGGCGATAACCTGGAGCGGTTTTTTGTCGACCTCAATCGGTCGATGGATGGTATGAACTCCGTGTTCTAGGAGCCTGTCCGAGAATTTGGCCATGTCTCGGCTCGGTGAGTGAGCTCCCGCTGGGCTTTGGCCGTTTCGGCCTCCGGCCCTCCCTCGGCGCGCACTGTCCCCCTCAACTCTCACCGGCGGCACGGCTGCGTCGCCA
>DAIDKV010000137.1 GCA_027449865.1 Planctomycetales bacterium | reverse complement strand
GCTCGAGCGCCTCGGCGATCTTGTCCAGCCGCTTCGTCACCGCGGCGAATGACGACAGGGTCTCGAACTGCGTCACGATCAGCGAAAACCCGCTCAGAAACGCCGAGAACGCCATCGCCGACTGCGTCACCACGCCGAACTCGACCCGGAACTGCATGTACAGGGGCGCCACGATCACCAGCGGGATGATCTGCGTCAAGTAGTTATATCCGTTGGTGAAAAAGCCGAGGTTCCGCGTGACCTCGATGATCCGCTTGTTGTTGGCGACCACGTCGGCCAGGCGGGCGCGCAGGCACTCTCGTACGGTCTTCGAGGCCCCCGTCGTGGCGATCGACTCGGCCGTCTCGCGCGTCTGGATCAGGTGGTAGCGAAGGTCGGCCTCCTTCTGAAGTTGTAGATTATCAAGCCGGACCAGCGGACGACCGAGGAGAACCGTCATCGCCGAGCCCGCCGCCGCGTAGATCAGGGCGACCAGCACCAGCCAGGGCGTGATCGACCAGAGCACCCCCAGGAACGCCAGCGAGGTGATGGCCGCATTCAGGGTTAGAAGGAAAAACGAGAGTGTTGTCTGGGTGTACGACTTGACGTCCTCCGTGATCCGCTCGTCCGGATTGTCGACCTCCTCGAGCGCCTTGAGCCGATAGAACCGGTCGCGCGACATGTAGAGGTCGATCAGGAGCCGGGTCAGCCACCCGCGCCAGAGGAGTCGCAACCGCTCTTCCGAGAAGCGCGAGAACGTCGACATAATCGTCGACATAGCGAAGACCAGCAGGTAGAGGAATCCGTAGGTGACGAAGCGGTTCCAGTCCTTTGCGGAGATCGCCGTCATGAAATCGCGGCCGACATAACTATTGACGACGTTCAGGCCGCTGGCAGTCAGAAGGACGGCCAGGAGGAGGGCGAACCATGAGATGGCCGGCCATCGAGACTCGGAGGCAAAGAACAGTCGGATTGTCTGCCAGGAGCGGACCCAGGCCCGATTCTGCTTGCCGAACATTCAGCCCCCTCGCGCATCCCTGTCGGTTCGTCCTGTGCCTGCGACGTCACGAGGAACGGCCTCGTGACTGTCGCAGGCCCTCGCGGACGATTTTCTCCGCCGGGGCGTACGATTGCTACTCCATTCGTGGCGGGAGGAGGCACCGGCGAGGGCCGCATCGCCCTCACCGGGACGATCGAGCCTCAGACCTCCAGCTTCCAGGGGGCACGCATCTCGCGAGCGAGCATCGCGTTGCCTGCGTCGGCGTGCGAGCCGTGGAACCGCTCGGCCTTCGGATCCCAGAGAAGGGGCAATCCCGTTCGCATCGCGATCACGCCGATGTGGCAAACGGACGCCGATCGGTGGCCGATCTCCACGTCGCAGATCGGCCGGCGTCGGGTGCGGACGCCGTCGAGGAAATTCCCCATGTGATCGTTCGAGGCGTACAGGTGTTCGGCGTCCTTCGAAAGCGGTTCCTCAAGCAACTGGGAGTCGCTCGCCTCGATCCGCCGACGGTTGACAAAGATCCAGCCCCGATCTCCGTGGAACCGGTTGCCGTTCTCGCCCTCACTGGTCGTCACCAGCCGGACACCGTCGGCGTACCGATAGGTCACAGCGAAATGGGGGTGGCAGTTGTAGCTTTCCGCCTTCTTCGACGGCTCCTTGCCAACCGCGGTAACTTCGACCGGACCTGTCGCATCCGTGCCAAGGCCCCACTGCGCGATGTCGTTGTGATGGGCGCCCCAGTCGGTCATCTTGCCGCCTGAGTATTCGTACCACCACCGGAAGGTGTAATGGCAACGCTCCTTGACGTAGGGGATGTCGGCGGTTGGCCCTTTCCAGAAGTCCCAGTCGAGCCCGTTCGGCACGGCGACTTCCTTGAAAGGACCGCCAATCGGGTTCTCGCCGATCCGGGCCTCGACCGTGTGAACCTTGCCGATCCGACCATTTCGGACCAGTTCGCAGGCCAGCCGGTATCGGGGGGCGGAGCGCTGCATGCTTCCGACCTGGAAGATCCGGTCGTACTTCCGGGCCGCCTGCACCATCGCCTGGCCCTCGGCGATCGTGAGGGCGAGCGGCTTCTCACAGTAGACGTCGCACCCGGCCTTCATTGCGGCGATCGAGGTCAGCGCGTGCCAGTGATCGACAGTTCCGATCGTCACGGCGTCGATGTCGCCTCGGGCGAGCAGCTCGCGGAAGTCGGCGTAGGTGGCGCAGTCGCCCTTTTGCTTGTCCTTGACGGCCGCAGCGGCCTTTTCCCGACGATCGGCGTCAACGTCGCAGACGGCCACGAACCGCACACCCGGGTGCGCCATCGCCTTCTTCATGATGTACGTGCCCTGCCCGCCGACGCCGATCGCTGCCATGACGATCTCGTCGTTCGGCCCAACCTTGCGCCGGGCGCGGGCGCCGGCCTCCTGCGCCTCGACCAGAGCTGTCCTCGCGTACCAGGCCGGTAGGCCAGCGCCGATCGTGAGCCCGGCCATTGCCCGATCGAGGAAACCGCGTCGCGATAGATGAGTCATTCGCATCTCCTTGTGTCTGGCGGATCGTCCCGGAGAGGAGCCGACCGCTCTCGCTCAGTAAGAATCGGAGCTAACCACCTCGCCGCCGGCCATGGTGCCGAGGGCCCACCAGGTCTGCGGACTGATCGAGTTCTTTATCGAATGTACCGACCCGTCCATGAACATCACGATCACAACGCCCGGGTTGCGGCTGCCGGCGGTCTCGGCCGCGCCTGTGGATCTCATAGATATCCACGTCGGCCGTACAAATCCAGGTGTTGGGGGTCATGATGCGGCTGCGGGTGGTCTCGGCGGACTCTTGTCGGGGCGCATCCCGCCGGAAGCGTCGTCGCTTGCCATCCCCGGTCGGCACGGAGGAATTGGTTTTCCAGGCCGTGTTGCCGGTCCTTGGCCCGATGATCCAGGGCCGGACGCCCAGGATCCGTACGATCGGTTAGAATCGGGACAACCGACCAGGGGAGGCCTTGCCATGCCCGTACACGACTGGACTCGCGTGGACGCGGGGACTTTCCACGCCTTCCACGGCGCCTGGATCGCTCACCTGATGGGCCGGCTGAATTCCGGGGTCCTCCCGGCGGGTTATTGTGCCCTCTCGGAGCAGCACGCACCGGGTCTGATCCCGGATGTCTTGGCGCTAACCCATCCCGATCCGCATTCCGGTCCCACGGTTCCTTCCGGAGGGCTCGCCCTGGCCGATGCCCCTCCGGCGGTCGGGCGCAGGCTCGTCGCTGATTCGAAGGTGGTCTACCGGACGCGGCAACGGACGCTGGCGATCCGACCCGTGAGCAGCGACCAGATCGTGGCGATCGTCGAGATTGCCTCGCCCGGCAACAAGGACCGGGCCTCGAGCGTTCGGGAACTGGCCGACAGGATCGACGACGGGCTGAGGATAGGTATCCACGCGATGTTGATCGACCTGTTTCCGCCCGGCCGGTTCGATCCGGAAGGTCTCCACGGCGCGATCTGAGAACGATACGGCGAGTCGCTGGAGGCCATCGACGAGGGACGTGCTCTCTCGGCCTGTTCGTACCGAGCGGTCGCGCCGGCAGAGGCGTACCTCGCTCGCCTCGCCGTCGGAGAGGCTCTCCCGGAGATGCCGCTGTTCCTCGATGCCGAGACGTATGTCAACGTCCCGCTCGAACCGACCTATCGGGCGGCGTTCGAGGACCTGCCGGCGTTCGTCCGTGACCGGCTTTCGGCCGACTGACCGAGGATCGAGAGAGATCGAGGCGCAACAAAAAGGGGAGCCGGTCCGAGACCGACTCCCCTGTCACGTTCGCACGAAAGCCATCCCGCCCCACCCCAATCGCGAATCAGGCCCGGCGTCGGCATCGGGCGGCGACGACCCCCATCGTCAGGGCGATCATTCCCATCAGAGCCGTCGATGGCTCGGGCACGGTTCCGGCCGAGGAGACCGTGATGGTCGCGTTCTGGGTGGTGAAGTTGATGTTCGCGGGGTTGTTCGTATTGTTATCCGTCAACTGGCTCAGGATTCCGATTTTGACATCGCTCGAAGCCCCTGGGGCGGCGCTCGCGCTCACGGAATAACTGAAGACGCCCAGCGAGAGAACCTCACCCGGTTTCAACGTCGCGTAGACGGCAGGGGGATTCGCCGAATAGGCCGAATCTTGCGTCTGGATTTCTGTCCCAGGCAGAGGCATGGTTGAGGGATTGATCACGAATGTGAAGCCGAGGCCGCTGTTCCCCACGAGGGATTGGCCTGCGAAGATATAGGGGTCGATACTCGTAGTGATCGAGGCGCCCGTGAACTTGACGAGGCTGTTCGAGGAGGTCAGATCCACGAAGTCAGAGGCGATGTAGAAAGGCGTGGAACCGGCCGTGTCGGTATCCGAGAGCAAGATCTCGAAGCTACCTGTGGATCCTGGGGCCGCCGAGATGCTGGAATTCGAGATCGACATCACCAGGCCAGCGGCCTGAGCCGGCGCACCGTTGAGGAAGAGCACGGCCAGCGCCATCACGGTCCCGTGGATCGGGAGTGTGCGGGTCGGGAGCGCCGCCCAGCACAACGTGGAAAGATTCGAGATTCTCATGGGTGTTTTCGCTCGTGAATTGTTGATCGGATGGTGCCAGTCCATGCGGATCTTCCGTGAGTTTAGCATCCCCGCGGGCAGGACAGGACGCCGACTGCGGGGATGATATAGACCTTTTATCACGACTCGAGGGGCTTGACGAGTATCAAGCCGGATTCGGGAGCCGCGTTCCGAGCTTGAGTCGAACGGCAAGAAAGTCATTGTACAACGGCTTCGACCCGGTTGAGACGTCGCCGTTGATGTCGCCGAACATGTTCGCCGTGATTACGCCCACGAACTGATATTGTTCGAGGAGGAAGTCGCGAAGGTCGACCACGCCATAATCGCCCACATCGCCCGGCAGGACATTGAGAGTCCCGCTCATGGTCGAGATGTCGGCATTTCCGATGTTGATGGTCAGCCGATCGGCCACACGGAGCGGGTTGGCCAGTGTGATCGTGTAAGTGGTGCCGCTGCCCGACACGGTGACCGGCCCGTAGTTCGCGCCCACGGCGCTACTGATGGTGATATCCGAAGGCGAGAGCGGAGCGGGGCCGTTGAGCGTGATGGTGAACGAGTCGATTCCCAGCCAGGGCACATCGTTCTTGCGTCCGCTCGGCAGAAGAGACCCGTTGGGCGAGGTGGGGAGAGTCAACGTCGCGGTGCCGAAGTTGCCCCACTGCACGGAGATGGCGTTAAGACTCGCCTCGTTGAACAGGTGGAAGACGGCCGACGAGCCGGCCCCGGCGGTGCTGGCGGTCACCGTGTAGCCGCCGGAGGAATTATTGGCCGTCGCGGAGACGCTCGCCTGTCCCGAAGCATTGATCGTGACCACCGACCCGCTCAGTATGGCCGAGGGACCGCTCGTTGGCGCGGCAAACGTGATCAGGCCGCCCGCGACCGGATCGTTGGAATTGGTCGGCGAGATGGTGACTTCGAGCGATGTGGGGAAGGCCGTGCCCGGGAGGGTGGTCTGGTTGTCTCCGGTGGTGACCGAGAGCGTGTAACCCTGCTCCTGCACCGCGCCGATGTCGATGGCGCTCGATCGAGCGAATCCACGCTGATCGGTTGTGATCGGGGTGGTGGTGCCTGGGTAGTTGGCCTGGACACCGGCCCCAATCGCGGGGCTGCCGGGGAGGAGGGCCATGGTCTGGGTCGGCCCGCCGTAGTTCCCCAGCGGCGCCAGCAAGGGATCGATCGGGGTTGTGCTGTTGCCGACCTGATTGTGATTCCCGTCGGTGCTACTGAGCACGGTCTGACCGGTGCCATCGCCGATCAGGTTGTAGGAGCCCGAAAGCGTGCCCTGATGATTATCGATGTCCGCACCACCGACCTGCTTCGCGACGATGGTATCCGTCAGGGATACGGTACCGGAGTTGTAAATTCCGCCACCAAGAGTTCCCGAGTTTCCACTGACCGTCACGCCGATCAGAGTCGCCGAGGCCGAGGTAAGGTTATCAAGCCCACCGCCGATGTTCGCGGTGTTACCGCTCAGAGTGACATTGGTGAGGTACAGCGTGCCCAGGTTGCCCACACCGCCGCCGCCGGAAGTCGCGCTATTACCCGACAGAGTGACATCGGTGAGAGACAACGTGCCGTCGTTACCGACACCGCCACCAAACTTCGCCTGACCGCCGGTGATCGTCAGGCCGGAAATCGAGGCGTTCGCTCCGCTCTTGATCGAGAAAACCTGGCTCGCGTTGTTACCGCTGACCGTCAGGGCCGCGGTCGGGCCGGTGATCGTCTGCGAGGGGCTACCGCCGGCGTTGCTCAGCACGAGCGGGTTCGCCAGGGTGATGGTCTGCGGCGTACCGAAGACCGTCGAGTCGAACTTCACCGTCGTTGCGGTCTTCATCGTACCGGCGACGTTGACGGCCCCGCGGAGATCGTACTGTCCAGGGGCGGCGCCGGAGTCGCCCGTGTTCGAGACGACCAGTGTGGTCGCGGACTGGGTCTGGAAGGCCCCGATGTCGACAGAGCTGCCCCGCGCGAAGCCGCGCTGGTCGGTGCTCAAGGAGCTTGCCGCACCGGCGCCAATGGCGGGACTGCCGGGGAGGAGGGCCATGGTCTGGGTCGGCCCACCGTAGTCGCCCAGCGGGGTCAGCAAGGGGTCGATCGCCGACGTCCCGTTTCCACCGACAATGTTCCCCTTGACGCCGTTTTTGACGATCGGTGAATAAAAAGTAGTACCGTCGCCGATAAGATTATTCGCGCTCGGTCCCGAAACCTCGATATTCTTGCCACCGAGGTCTCCGCCGCTAAGCTGCTTGGCGATGATCGTGTCGTTCAGCGTGATCGAGCTGTAAACATTGACGGATGCACCGCCCAGTCCGTTGGTTTTCGAGGCGGAGTTGCCCGAGATTGTGCAATCCACGAGGTTGGCAGAGCTATATGGGGAAGAACTCTTTTGGGAATTGAGGTAGAGCGCGCCTCCGTCAAAGGCCGAGTTGCCCGTGAAGGTGTCGTTGTTTAGGTATACCGACGCCTTCGACTCGTAGAGGCCACCACCGGCGCCACTTGCGGTGTTCCCGGTGACGGTGGAATACGAGAGGGTAAGCGTTCCCAGATTGTAAATGCCGCCGCCGTTCGTCGCCTTGCCGCCGGTGATCGTCAGGCCGGAGATCGAGGCTGTGACACCCGATTCGATCTTGAAGACGCTATTTGCACCGCCGCCGTTGATGGTCAGCGCCGCGTTCGGTCCCTGGATCTGCAGGTTGCTCGTGATATCGAGTGCGCCCTGGGACAGAGTGATCGTCTGTGCGGTGCCGAAAACCGTCGGATCGAAGTTGATCGTCGATCCGTTCGTATCCGCCGCGATGGCCTGTCGGAGACTCAACTGCCCCACGGTTTGCGTGGTCGGGTCCGTCGCGATGTTGACGACCAACCCAATAGAGGTGAGTAACTGCCGCTCTTCAAGCGGCAGCACCGACGGCCGAAGACGATGACGTCCACGTCGTCCAGACCTCTCGCCCCCCAGGCTTGCCTTCCAACCCGGGCGATTCGTCCGCTCGTTGTTGTGTTTCATTGGCTGCTCATCCAGTAAGGTAAGCCACATCTCATCCGGGAGCACGACCTTGCCGCCGAATGAAATCGGGGGAGAAAAAGATCTGGCTCAGTTGGCCTCGCCCTCGACGGGAGGCCCGTCTCATCCTCGATTCGACACCGCATCCAATCAACGAAAACGGCCTTCAATGCATGCGAGAGGTGTCGTGCGATAGGGGGCATACCAATGCCCACAAATCGATGGAGGAGTCTAATTCGTCTTGACGCGCCCAGGCAAGAGGATGTTCCCAATTTTTGTCAGGTGTTTCGCAAAATCAACACGCCCTCGTCGTACTTAAGTCGACGAAACCTTTCTGACTCAAGGCGGCTAGCACGCAAAAAATGCGAAGGTTGTCATTTAAGACGATCGAAGGACGATCGGTGGGATTGCGGTGCCTGGGAAGCATCTGCCTGACCGAGGCCGGATTAGGCGGGGTGGGAGCGACAAATCTTTGGAGGTAAGGAGAACAGGATAGACGAAGTCAAGTGAGGTCGATGTGAGGGGCTGGTGGAACGGAATGCGGTCCAGGAGTGGGCACCACTTCCGCGAGAAGTCCTAGCAATCTTTGGCGGAAAATGGGGAGAGCCAGTCCCTCGGCACGTCGGCGTGCCATCGACGGATCGCACGGAAGGCCGTCTCGCTCCCAGGCGTCGAGGGTTGCGATGAGGGATTCGGTGGTCGGTTCGGCGTAAGTTCGGCCGACGGAATGGTCGACGGTCTCGGCGACGCCCCCTCGTCCGAGTGCGATGACAGGAGCGCCGCAGGCCATTGCTTCGATCGGGACAATCCCGAAATCCTCTTCGCCCGGAAAGAGCAGTGCGCGGCAGGCCCGGTAGTGCGATCGGATCACGTCGTCGGGCTGCCAGCCGAGGAAGCGGACTGTTGGACCGGCGATCGCTTCCAGGCGGGCTCGCTCGGGGCCCTCGCCGATTACGATCAGTCGGCGGCCGGTCGCGGAGCAGGCGGCGACGGCCTGGTCGACCCGCTTGTACGGGACCAGGGCCGAGACGACGAGATAGGCCTCGTCTCGGGGGCGGGCGTCAGGGTCGGGGGTGTAGAAGTCGGCGTCGACGGGCGGTTGGATGACCCGGCTCTCGCGTCGATAACAGCGAGCGATCCGTTCGCGGACGGTCTCCGAGATGGCGACGAAGTGGGTCACCCGTCCGGACGTGCGCCGGTCCCATCGCCGAAGTCTGGACAGGAGCATCCGCGCCGCTGCCTTTCGGATGGGGCGGTTCGACCAACCTTCGAGGTAGGTCTCACGGGCCGCCCAGGCATATCGCATCGGTGTGAAGCAGTAGCAAACGTGCGGGACGCCTGGCGGCGGGACCACTGCCTTCGCCACGCAATGGCTGAGGCTGACGACGAGGTCGACGTCGCACGGGTGCCAGGAGCGTGCTGCCATCGGCATGATCGGGAGCAGGTGGCGATAGTGGCGAAAGACGCCGGGAATGTGCTGGAGCGGCGAGGTCCGGATCCGCATCGACTCGATTGCCGGGCTCAGGGCTCCCTTGCGGTGGATCAGCGTGTAGAGTGTCGCGTTTGGGAAGGCCCGGCAGAGGACCTCCAGGCATTTCTCGCCACCCCGCATCCCGGTCAGCCAGTCGTGGACCAGCGCGACTCGAAGGCCCGAGAGATCCGGTCCCACGCCGGATCGATCGACGATGGTCCTTGTCGCTGGCTCGCGAAGGCGCGGGCTTGTCATCGGCTCGCGGATTCTGGCTTCCATGCCGGCCTCCCGATTTGTCAGTCGAAGAGAACGGGGCATCCCAGCCGGCTCGATCGCGAAGGTGCGGACCCGCGTCCCTTGGTCCTCTTGAGCGGGAACGTACTCCAGGCTGCCCGATCGGGCAAGACGGGTTGATCGGAGTCAGGCCAGGAAACGCTCGAAGTGTCGGCTCCTCGGAACCGATCAAGAGTCGCCCTACGCGGCTTCAGACCGAGCATCTTGAACCGGCGAAAGGCTTTGCAAGCCCGTCCGGGCCGATTTTCTATTCACTCCCGTCAGGTCAAGGGGGACAGGCTCCGGTTGTCCTTGACCGGGGTCTGTTCGTCTTCGCTCCTCCCTATGGCCTCGACGTGCAGCGCAGGCACCGGATCGACCCCGAAGTGACGACAGGCACGTCCGCTAGGCTCCGGAACCAGCCCTCGATTCCCGAGCGGTCCGTGAAGGCAACCGCCCAGGCGAGTCCGGCCGCGGCGATTGGCGGTTTATTTGGGGCGTGATAAGATAAGGCAAACCCGATGGCCGATCACCTGTCTCTCGATTGCCAGGATTCCGCCATGTCCGCCCCTACCGCGCTCCGCCCGCGGAGCTCGACGAGCCCGCTCCTGGCCTGGACCGTGGCCGATGTCGATCGGGCTCACGATCGAGCGGATCGGCTCGTTGGGCGGTTCGGCGGAATCCTGGTTGGCAGGATGATGGGCCTTGAGGAGCCCCATCTGACGAAGAGGAAAAGCTGGTTCCTCGGTCATTTCATCGACGACCACGGGCGAGGGATCGTTGAAGGCAAGGCAGGAGTGGTTCCCTTGGCCGTTTGAGTCCCGTGGCAGAGGAAGAAGCCGGACGACCCGCCACTGGGCCTGCGGAGTGGTTGTCGCAGTCGTTAAAACGAGCGATCGTCTCCACTTACGAACGCCGGGGAGCCCGAAGCCATCATGTCGACGACGCCCGTCCAGTATCGACTGGTGATCTTCGAGCCGGTTGCCGAGCCTCAGCCGGTTCGCGATCTCTTCTGCCATGTCACCAGCATCCACCCAACCGACGCGATGCAGTGGATCGCCCGGGCGCCTGGGCCCTGGCCGAAGACGTTTGAAGAGGGAGAGGTTCGCCAGATTCTCGACGGCCTTTACAATCTGGGCGTACCGGCCGAGGCCTGGCGATCCGACCTGTTCCCCGAGTTGACCCCCGCCCGGACGGTTCACCGAGCCTCCTGCCTCGCCGATGGCTTTCGTGCCGAGGGGCTGCGAGGTGAGCCAACCCACTGGGTCCCCTGGGACCGAGTGGAGCTGATCTGCGCGGGCCGGATCGTCCGTGACGACGAATTCCGCAACGTCCATGCCCCAGAGTGGCCGTCGACGGTCGTTTCGGGACTTCGGGCGCTCGTTTTGATGAAGCCAAGGCCGATCAACCGGCGAGCCCGGGCTACCCGTATTCCTCGCGACCCGCTGGGCGAGGTCATCATCGTCCGCCGCGACCCCCGGCTCGCGTTCCGAATCGTCGAAAATCAGATGAATTATGCCTACCTCGGGAAGAGGCTGAGCCACTCGGCCGCCGAGAACTTCCCGATCTTCGTCGCCGACCTTTGCGCCCGCGCCGATGATGCGTACATAACCCCCTCGACCCGATCGATGCTCGAAAAGGGCGATTCCTCGGAGTATGAGTTCCCCAGCTCGCAGTCGCTCATTGACTACGCCACTCACCGCCTGCTCTGGAGCTGGTATCGCCGCGACCGCGAGGCTCGGATCGGTGAGGTTCCGATTCAGGACCTCAATGTGCCGGACCCTGGAGCCTGGGACACCGGCGATGACATGCCGACCTACGGAAACGATCCGGGCTCTGGGCCTGAGCCGGACGATTCCGGTTCGCCCTGAATACTCCGTCCGGAGGCTGAAAGCCCCACCCGGCCCTTCGAGGTGAGTTGGCGAGCCGGCTTGACGCCGCGGCGTACCCATCTCGTCCGTCCGGCTTTCTCGCTGGTGATTGTGGGGCTTGCCGATTCCAATCCAGGGCTCGAGGATGGTAGGCTAACATCGCGCCGTACCCTCCCCGATCCGCGAGGCTCCCACGTTGCGACAGATCGGAACGCTCCCCCGAGATCTCGACCCAAAACCCTTCGCCGATCACCTCCTCAAGCTCGGCATGAAGGCACGAATCGATGACCGGCCCGAGGGATGGCTTGTCTGGATCTACAACGAGGATCACATTCTCCGGGCGAGAGAGGAGCTCGACGCCTACGCTCGGGAACCCCACGATCTTCGCTATCGAGAGGCGGCCCGAGCGGCCGACGACATCCGCCGCAAGGAGAAGCAACTCGATCGCGAGTACGACAAAAACGATCGGAATGCCTCGGACATCTGGGGCGCGCCCACATTTCGTCGTCGACCGATGACCACGATGCTCATCGTCGCCTCCGCAGTGATTTTCTTCCTCCAGCACATCCCCGACGGCCGGTTTGCATTCCTACCTACCGGGGGGGAATTGATCCAGCGCCTCGTGTTCTGCCGGCTCGAAATCAACGAGGAAGGGGAGGTGCGCACCCGGGGACTCCAGGATATCGGCGAGGGCGAGGTCTGGCGACTTTTCACTCCGACGCTGATGCACGGTTCTCCCCTGCACATCCTCTTCAACATGCTCTGGCTTGCCCGCTTCGGCACGATGATCGAGGTAAGGCGAGGCACACTTCGACTGGCGATTTTCTACCTGATCGCAGCCGCGGTTTCGACCTATGGCGAGTACGCCTGGATGGAAAGGATGGGAGACATCAAGATCGTCCTGGGGATGTCGGGCGTTGTCTATGCAATGTTTGGATACATCTGGATAAAGGGAATGTACCAGCCCGAGCAGGGCCTGGGCGTCGGAACGGGAACAGTCCGGCTCATGATCCTCTGGCTGTTCCTCTGCATGTCGGGCGTCGTCGGCTCGATAGCCAACGCCGCGCATTTCGTGGGGCTCGCGGTCGGGATCGCCCTCGGGGTGTTGCGGTTTTAGCATCAAGCGGGAATGCTCTCGGAGGAACGACCGAATGGGCTCGCCGATTGTCATCCCGAAGGCCCCTGGCGCGGCCGTGATCGGCGGCGGATTCATCGGCCCAGTCCACGTCGAGGCGCTCCGTCGGATCGGCGTCGAGGTCGTTGGCCTGCTCGGCTCGGCGCCGGATCGGGCCGCCGCGACCGCTCGCCGAATCGGCGTCGCGCACGTCTACCGCGACCTCGACGAGTTGCTGGCCGACGATCGCGTCGGCGTCGTCCACGTCGCCTCGCCCAATGCGCAGCACTTCGAGCAGGCGTGGCGGACGCTGGAGGCGGGACGACACGTGGTCTGTGAGAAGCCGCTGGCGATCACTGTAGACCAGTCAAAAGCGCTCCTCGATCTCGCTGGGTCGCGTCCTTCACAGGCCGCGGCCGTGAATTACAACATCCGATTTTACCCGCTCTGCCGTGAAATCCGTGCGCGAATCGCCGCGGGAGAGATTGGGCGAGTGTTCAGTGTCACCGGGTCGTACGTTCAGGACTGGCTGCTCTATCCCGACGATTATAACTGGCGAGTTGAGTCTGATGGCGGGACCAATCTCCGCGCCGTTGCCGACATTGGCACGCACTGGATGGACCTGGCGCAGTACCTCATCGGCGAGTCGATTGCCTCGGTCAACGCCGATCTTGCAACGTTCCACCCGCATCGGATGCGTCCGGTCGGCGTCTCCGAGACATTTACTGGCTCGATCGGCAAGGACCGACCCGCCGAGCAGGTTGAGGTCACGACCGACGACCACGCGGCGGTGCTGCTCCGGTTCGACAGCGGGATCCGGGGCGTTTTTCATGTCTCGCAGGTGACGGCCGGTCGAAAGAACAGCCTGACGATCGAGATCGCGGGGAGCGAGGGCTCGTTCGCCTGGGAGAGTGAGTCGCCCGAGCGGCTCTGGATCGGGTCGAGGCGCGGGCCAAACCAGTTCCTCTCGCGCGACCCTGCCCTGCTCCGCCCGTTCGCGGCGTCGGCCTCGCATTATCCTGGTGGTCATGTCGAGGGCTTCCCAGACACGTTCAAGCAGCTCTTCCTTGACGTCTATGGGTGGATCGTCAAGGGGCGATCGGACGGGGATGCCGTGACGTTTCCGACCTTCATCGACGGCGACCGCGAGATTCGGCTCTGCGAGGCCATCGCCCGGAGCGCCGGAGAGGGACGATGGATTGAGGTCGGGTAGTGACTGGTGGCTGCCCACACTCGGCCATTATCATCGAGGTCGTCTTCCCCTCCCCGATGGTCTCGATCCAGGTGCGACCATGAGACTCGGCTTCGTCTCGGCGATCCTGCCGGAATATACTCTGGAACAGGTTTTCCGCTTTGCCCGCGACGCTGGGTTTGCCTGTGTCGAGCTGATGTGCTGGCCTCCGGGAAAGGCGGACCGTCGTTACGCCGGGGTCTCGCATGTCGATGTTGAGGGTCTCCATCCCGGGTCGATCGAGAAGATTCGCGACCTCGCCTCGATCCATCAGGTGGCGATTTCGGGTCTGGGCTACTATCCCAATCCGCTCTCGTCCGACGCCGCTGAGGCCGGGCTGGCGGCCTCGCACCTCCGGCGGGTGATTGACGCCGCCGCGACGCTGGGCGTCGGCCTGGTCAACTCGTTCGTCGGGCGCGATCCCTCGCGGTCGGTCGAGGAGAACTGGCCGAGGTTCCTGGAGGTCTGGCGGCCGATTGTCGATCACGCCCAGTCCAAGGGGGTGAGAATTGGCATCGAGAACTGTCCGATGCTCTTCACACGCGACGAATGGCCCGGCGGCAAGAATCTGGCGACAACCCCCGCCATCTGGCGCCGGATGTTCGAGGATATCCCCAGCCCAAATTTCGGCCTGAACTACGACCCCTCGCATCTCATCTGGCAACAGATGGACTACCTCGCCCCGATCACCGAGTTCCGATCTCGGATTTTTCACGTCCACGCCAAGGACGCCCGGATCGATCGAGCGGCGCTCGATCAGCACGGCGTCCTCTCGTATCCGAAACTCTGGCACACACCGAAGCTTCCGGGTCGCGGGGACATCCGGTGGGGCGCCTTTTTCGCGTCGCTGGGGGACATTGGCTACGAGGGCGACGTGGTCATCGAGGTCGAGGACAGGTCGTTCGAGGGCTCGTTGGAAGCCCGGCTCGAGTCGTTGGCGATTAGCCGACGGTATTTGATCCAGTTCTGCAACGGATGAGCCTGGAGCCCTCATGAAAGGCCCGATCCCAAACGCCATGAATGCCTCGATCGATCCCAGGCCCGCGATCGCGAGCGAGCCGGTCGACCTCTCGGTCCTGATCCCGGTCTACAACGAGGTGGAGAACGTCGGGCCGTTGCACGCGGAGCTTGACGCCGTTCTGCGCGGTGGACCGTGGAGCTACGAGCTGATTTTCGTCAACGATGGCTCGATCGACGGCACGACGGCACGCCTCGAAGCGATCCAGCGCTCCGACCCGGAGCACGTTCGCGTGGCGTTTCTCCGCCGAAACTGCGGACAAACCGCAGCGCTTTCGGCGGCGCTCGATCTGGCGCGCGGCGACGTCCTGATCCCAATGGACGGCGACCGGCAGAACGATCCGGCCGACATTCCCCGCCTCGTCGCCGCCCTCGACGACGGGCACGATGTCGTCTCGGGATGGCGGAAGAACCGGCACGATGCCCTGATCTCGCGGAAGATTCCCTCCTGGATCGCCAACCGGCTCGTCGCGCAGATCTCGGGCGTTTCCTTGCACGACTTCGGCTGTACAATGAAAGCGTATCGCCGAGGTGTTCTCGAAGGAGTTCGCCTCTACGGCGAGATGCACCGATTCATCCCGATCTTCGCCGCCTGGCAGGGAGCTCGCGTCACCGAGCTCATCGTTCATCATCGCCCGAGGACAGCCGGGCGGACCAAGTACGGACTTGGGCGGACGTTCAACGTCGTCCTCGACCTGATCCTGATCCGATTTCTCCAGCGATACTCGCAGCGCCCTCTGCACTTTTTCGGCCGGTTCGGGCTCTGGTCTTTTGGGCTAAGCCTTGGCTGCTTCGCCGCGATGCTCTATTTCAAGTACGTTTTTCCCTGGCCGGATCTAGGCTGGGGCCCCGGGGCGAAGTCGAAGCCGTTCGTCGAGACCCCCCTGCCCTCGCTGACGGTGTTGTTCGGCCTGGCAGGAATCATGAGCATTCTGCTTGGAATTCAATCTGAATTGATCATGCGTACGTACTATGAATCGCAACACAAGACGACCTATCTACTTGGCGAGGTCCGTCAGGGTCCTCCATCCGATCCGGGTCGTGACCGAACTGGTCCCGCCGAGTGAAATACCGGAGCCGGGGACCGCGACCAGAATCCGCTCTCCCCGGCTCGGCATGGGATCGACTCAGCCGCTGGCCGGCCTCGAACCGCGCTTACCGTGGGGCATGAGCTCTGGACTGACTGTGAGCCCGATGACCGGCGGTAATACGGGAGACTTCGTGGGGTGGTCCTTCGCGAGGCTCGGGCGATCGTGTCGGACTGTCTGGAGTTGATACGAACCCAGATCGAGCTGGCCGTCCACGACCCGCCGGTAAGGCATCCCCCGCTGATCGGTGCTGATGCCGGCTGGGAGTATCGTTGCGTCGCCAGCGTTCAGGGCGGGGCTCCCAGGCTCGAGTGCCATCGTCTGGGTCGGACCACCGTTGTCCGCGAGCGAGCCAAGCATCGGGTTGGGGTTGACCAGGGTATTCGCCAGGGAGCCGAGATTGCCCGATCCAACGAGATCGTTGCTGCCGGTCAACCGGACACCCACAGGGTCGCGACTGTCGAGGATGTCGTTGGTACTCGGATCGGTTTGCGCAAGATTGCCGTCGACGATGGAGTTATTCATCGAGACCATCCCGAGCGGGGCGACGTTCGTCAGTCCGCCGCCCGAATACTGGGACGTGTTCCCGCTGATGGTATCGTCGGCAAGTGTCAACGACGCATCATTATAAATCCCGCCAGCGAACCGCTGCAGGGACTGGTTGTCGGCGATCGTGCTCTCGCCGATTGTCAACATGCCGGTGCTGGCGATCCCCCCGCCGGATGCAAGGGAGACCGTGTTGCCGCTGATCGTGCTCGCATTGATCGTCAGAATCCCGCTGTTGGCAATCCCACCGCCGTTGCCGAGAGTCGAGAGGTTGCCGCTGATGGTGCTCTGGTCGATCGTCAACTGACCGTAAAGAGTATTGGCAACACCGCCACCGCCCAGCTCTGTGGCACTATTCCCGGTGATGGTGAGATCGACCAGGTTCAGTTGCCCATAGTTCTCGATGCCGGCGCCCTGAGAATCGACCCCACCCGTGATTGTGAGTCCTGCGATCGTCGCGTGCGAGACCGGGGCAACCTGGAAGACGCGGGATTGACCGTCGCCGGAGATCGTCAGGCCCCTGGCACCAGGGCCGAGGATGGTCAGGTTTCCCGACGGTTTGTGGATCAAGAGCGGCCCGGAGGTCAGGTCGATCGTCTGCCCAAGAAGGTTGGGTGCGAAAACAATCAGGCTGTCCCCGGACTGCTGATCGGCCTGCTTGAGGGCATACCGAATATCGCCCATCTGGCCGGAGCCGGAGCCAGCGTCTCCGCTCTGATCCACCACGAAAATCGTGGGCGGAGCGATCGGTGCCACCGAAAGCAGGGCACGACCCTCCAGGGCCTCCAGCCGAAGGGCCCGACGTGCCCGAGGTCGAGGCCTCACCGTTCTCGAAGCCAGACCGGCGCGCACGATCGCCCACGAGCCCGCCATTGCGTCTCTGACCAACATCGGAGTTGTCCTTTTACCCGGCGAGGTCGGCCCGCATCACGAAGTAGCCGACCCTTGCCTTCCGGTACGGTTGCCTCGGTAAACTCGGAACTGAGGACCCGACCCGCCGACCAGCCCGTACGCTCGGACCATCGGCGACTTTCAGAAAGCGACGAGCAGGACCGACGATCCGGAACTATCGACGTTCTCTGCCCGACCCGGCCGGATTCCTGCCCACCCGGACAAAGAAAACCGACGGCGTGGTACCAAGCACTTCATGTGCCAATAACGCCTAGAATTGCGCGTTCGAGTTTACCGCTGATCGATTGTGCCTTGGGGTGTTCGCGATCCATCGGAAGGGATCGAGCCGGCAAGGGCGACGGGCTCGATGACGCGCATCGATTTCCAGCGGCCGGAGCGGAACCGGAGAGCGAAGCAGCCAGCCATCGCCACGATGTAGGCGGTCGCAAAGCCCCACGACCAGTAAATGGTTCCGCGATTCTGAACGACGAGGTATGTCGGCACGACCATGATCGGCCAGGCGAGGGAGAAGGTGAGAAGTGAGACGAATCGCGTGTCGCCGGCGCCCCGAAGCGCGAAGGAGAACGAGACATTCACGGCGTCCGCCAGAGAGTAGATGGCAACGCCGATGAGCAACTTCGGGACGATTGCCGCGACGGCCGCAAATCCTTCAGGATCTCGACCCCCTCCGAAAAGGCCAACCAATTGGTGTGGCATGAATAAGTAGGCCGACGCCACGACCATCATGTAGCCGAAGACCCACCGGAGTCCGGTGTAAGCCGATCGTTCGGCAAGTTCGGGCCGATCGGCGCCGAGACGTTGGCCGACGAGGATCGAGATCGCCTGTCCCATCCCCATCATGGGCAGGAAGGCGACCATGTTGAGTCGGAAGGCAAGTGTGGTGGCGGCAGTGACAGCCTCACCAAGCCGGCCGACGAGTTGAATGAAGACGTGGAAGACGAGGACATCGAGAAAGACCTGTGCACCGGCCGGACCGCCGTACTTCAGCAGCCGGAGGAAGAGTTCCGGCTCGAACCGCCATCCGGCAAGGGTCCGGAATTCCCGACGGAGCGACGGTCGGAGAAATAGCGATATCGCGACGATCGCCGAGGCCCATGAGCCAGCGACCGTCGCCCATCCAGCGCCAACGATCCCCAGCTCCGGCGCCCCAACTCGTCCGAAGATCAGGATTTGCGCCAGAATGACGTTGATCGAGGTTCCAACCGCCTCGATCCCGAGTACAGTCCAGGTCCGTCCCCGACCTGAGAAGAAGCCGTTGATCGCCGACATCAGAAGCATCGGCAAAGCGGCGAAGGCCAGGCATTGCAGATAGGCGATTTCCATCGGCTGCAACGTCGCCGCGTGCCCGCCCAGGGCGATCATCGACGGTGCCGCCGGGATAACGAGCAGGAACAGCAGCCCGGCGACGATCGAGAAGTGCAGTCCCTGCCAGACAGCCGGCCCGACCCGTCCCGGCCGATCGGCGCCGGTGTATTGCGCCACGAAGGTGGAGACGTAACCAGCCGTCACCTGGAGCCAGCCGAAGGCCAGCCAGTACCACATCACGGCCGGCAGGGTCGCGGCCATCTCACGCTGATCGTGCCAGGAGAGCAGGACCGAGTCGAGGAAGACCTGGACGGTCATGAATCCCTGGCTCACGACCAGAGGCAGGGCCAGTGCGAGTAGCTCGCGGCTCCCGCCCGGCGCCGCGGCCTCGGCGGTCGAGGGTTCGACCGCCTCCTCGGTCCCGCTCCGGCTCATCGACGACTCCTCTTCGGGATGATCCGGACGGGGCCCGGTGCCAACCGCCCGCACGGCTCCAACCTACCGGCCAGCTCCGGACCACGCCAGCCAGGTCGTCGAAGGATCGGATGCTGACTTCATGGGGAGGGTTCGCCCATCATGCGGTTTCTTGACCTCGACACGAGTCGCACATAGTCTGTCCAGGCTGTCGGCAAGTGCCGACGGCCGAAAGTCTCACGGAGCGGAACAAGTGGCCGCACGACCCACCCTTGAAGACCGGCTGGCATCGCTCCGAGAACTCCGCGTCGGGTCCATCGGTCCCGAGGAAGTGGCCGTGCTTCGGAAGTCGCTGGCCGACCGATCCAATCTGATCGCCGCCGCCGCCGCCGAGATCGCCGGCGAGAACGCTTTGCTGGAGCTGGCAAACGACCTCGAAGCGGCCTTCACGCGGTTCCTGGTCGACCCAGTGAAGAACGACAAGCTTTGCCGGGCGAAGATCGCCGCGGTCCAGGCGCTGGAGAAGCTGGAGCATCCCCGCGCCAAGGTCTTCGAAACAGCCTCGAGCTATATCCAGAATGAGCCAGTCTTCGGGGGCTCGGAGGACACGGCGGTATCGCTTCGATGCGCGGGGCTGGCGGGCCTGGCGCGGATCGAAGGATCGGCCGCTCTGCCAAGGCTCATCGACGCGATGACCGATCCGGCCAGGGACGTCCGCGCCGCGGCGGCGCAGGCGATGGGGTGCATCGGGTCGGAGGCGGCGGGGATGGTTCTTCGGCTGAAGGTCCGCCTCGGCGATCGCGAGCCCGAGGTCTTCTCGGAATGCCTCTATGCGTTGCTGGCAGCCGATCCCCGAGCCAACCTGGCGCTCGTGGCCGAGTACCTCGACCCGTCAAACGACGCCCGGTGCGAGGCCGCGGCGATGGCGATCGGGAAGTCGCGCATCCCCGAGGCTCTCAACCTTCTGAAGGAATGCTGGCCGCGATGCCCCTCGATCAGCCTCCGACAACGGGTCTTGCTGGCGATCGCGATGATGAGGCTCCCCGCGGCGATCGACCATTTACTGGAGATCGTCGGCTCGGACTCCGAAAAGGACGCCGCCGCCGCACTCGCGGCGCTGAAGATCCACAACTATGACCCGAAGCTCCGCGACCGGCTCGAATCGATCGTGGGACAGTCGGAAAGCCGAACCCTGCGGGCGATCTTCGAGCGGGATTTTCCTCCGGCTGATTGACGTAAAAGGAGGAGCCGAGGTTGGCAAGCCAGCGAATCACCATTGCGAAGGTCGGAGGCATGGCGGCCGATGTCCTCGGACAACGCCTTCGGCACTGGGCCGCCGCTCGAAGAGTGGCCCTGGCCGATGAATGGTCGAACGACCAGTGGCCTCCCTCCGTCCGAGCCGAGGTCGATCTCTTCGCCGACCAGTTGCGTGCTCATGGATGCTTTCTGCCGGTGGTCCACTTCATCGAGTGGTCTGATCTGTGGTCGATGGGCGACATCTCTACCCGGTGGCTCACCCCGCCCGGCGGATCGCCTCCGATCGTCGTCTTCGGCGATCGGTACGAAATTCATGCATACGCCTTGCCCGACGGCGGTCGGCTGGCCCAGTCTCTAACCGACAGTCCGCAGGAATTTCCTGAGTACGATTGGTTCGTAACGCGGTTGCGAGAGGCGATCGAGGCCTGGAAGACAGAGCTGGAACAGTCTCTCATCATCGTGCTTCGCCAGGTCGTCGGGTGGCTTGTCACGGATGAGGAACTCTTGGCGTCGCTGTCGATCGTGCCGGCCTGGATCTCTGGAGCAGAATCTTCCGATATCGATGCAGCGTAGTCGTCTACTGCTGGCCGTACGATAATAGTGAAGCATCAACGCGTAGACTTCGTGGACTGGAGGTGCCCATGCTGACCCGTGTCGAGAAATGTCCCGGCGGCCTTGCAGTGGTCGTTCCCGAGCCGCTCGCGACCCGGTCAGGTTTGCGTCCCGGCGAGTCGGCCGAGCTGGAGTTGGCCGAAGGACAGCTCATTGTGCGTCCCGCGAACCCGACCACACTGGCGGAACTACTGGCCGGGATCATGCCCGAGAACCTGCATGAAGAGTGGGCCGCCGGACCGCCTGCCGGGACGGAACTGCTGTGAGCGGGGCGCCCCCGACGGTGCCCGATCGCGGCCATCTGGTCTGGCTGAGCCTCGATCCGCAGTCCGACCACGAGCAAGCGGGGCGACGTCCCGCCTTGGTGCTCTCGCCGCGCTCGTACAACGGCCCGGTGGGCCTGGCCTTGGTCTGTCCGGTGACCAATCGGGCCAAGGGCTACCCCTTTGAGGTTCCGCTGCCTTCAGGGCTACCCGTCTCGGGCGTCGTGCTGGCCGACCACGTCAAGTGCCTGGACTGGCGTTCGCGGCGGGCCGAGTACATTGGCGAGGCCCCCTCCGAGGTCGTGACCGAGGTCGTTCTGCGGTTGGGCTTGTTGCTCGGCGGAGACTCAACATAGGAATAGGCCAGGGATAACTTCCCGATCTCATGCGGGCTGAGGGACGGCCGTATAGTTCCACTTGGGGAGGATCTCGTCGAACACGATCTTCATCGACTCCTTGAAGCCCGCGGTGCATTTGCGGCCCGTCTCATACACCTTCTCGAGGATGCCCACCCGGACCGTCAGGCCCTTGCCGGTCTCGGCCTTGGACATGTAGTACCGCACCGTCTCCAGCGCCCGGAAGATCACCCCGCGACACGCCCGCGTCACGTGCGGGAACAGTCGATGCTCGATCGGATTGTACTTCGAGCAGTAGGGCGGATAATGCGCCACGCGGATCTCCAGGCCCAGGCGATCGGCCAGCTCCTGCAACTCCTCCTTGAACACGTACCGCGACGCGCTGTTGCTGCCGCCGCCATCGCAGAGCACCAGCAACTTCTCGGCCCGGGGGTAGGCCGCTCGCCCATGGCCCTCCCACCAGAAGGCGATGCTGTCGCAGGCCAGCTCGCTGGTGTCGTGGCTTGTGTTCAGGTGGATGTACCCCGCGTTGAGCCCCACGTCGTAGATCCCGTGCGGGATCACCGTACCCGACCCCGCGCTGCCGAAGTCGTGGTCATTGGTCTCGATCGTCTCCTGAGTGTCGATCACGCCGTCGCGGTGGAAGTCGCCCAGCAGCTCCTTCTTCTTCGTATCGACGCTGATCACTGGCCAGCCGGCCTCCAGATATTCCTTCTTCAGGCGAGCGATGTTCTCGAACTGGGCGTTGCGGTCCGGGTGCCGCGGTCCCATCGTCTTCTTCTTCTGGGCCTTCCGTCTCCGGTAGCGGTGCTTGCGGAGCAATTGGGAGACGACGTCGCGACCGACCGGGGTCCCGAGCTCGGTGATCTTCCGGGCGATCTGCCGCCGCGAGAGATTGGTCCACTTGACGTCCGCCCGCATCGGGTCGCCGGCCGTGTGGTCCTCGAGGACCTTGTGGAAATTGGCCTCAATCGCCGGATCGATCTCGATCAGCCGCTTGCCGCCGCCCCTTTTTTACGGACCCGCCCCGTGTCCAGTTCCGCCTCGCCTTCCAGTTCGGCCAGCCCCACCCGGATCGTCTTGGGGTCGCAGCCCAGAACCCGGGCGATGTATTCGATCCCGCCATACCCCAGCTTGAGGGCCTCGATCGCCGCGTAGCGCCGTCGGTCGTTCTCCTTCAGCGAGTCGAACAGCCGCTTCATCTTCGCTTCGACTTCCGGTGTGTAGGCGTCCATTCGGCCCTCCCTGATGATCCCGACCTGGCCCGAGGCCGGCTATCATACTCGAACCGAGACCGGGAAGTTATCCTCGGCCTATTCCATAGTCGCGCGCGGCAGGGAAATCACCCGGCGGCCAGCCATCAACCTCAGCCCCCTCAGTCCGGTGGACGTCGCCTCGTCCATCGGGTACAGTCGAGCTTGAGAATTGTTGATCAAGAGTTGGACGCCGGAGTCGTCGCGATGGATGGTTCCACGAACGATCGGCGGGGTTGCGACGAATTCCGACGGCGCAGGGTCACGCGTCGGGAGGCGTTGCGAGCCGGGATGCTCGGGACGGCCGGGCTGGGATTGCCCGAGCTGTTTCGAACGCGGGCCCCGGCAGCGGGCGCGGACGGATTTGGACGGGCGAAATCGTGCCTGCTAATCTTCATGTGGGGCGGTCCCAGCCAGCTCGACACCTGGGACCCAAAGCCCGACGCCCCGGAGGATATCCGAGGGAGCTTCCGCTCCATCGCCACGAAGACGCCGGGCGTCCGGATCAGCGAGCATTTTCCCAGGCTCGCAGCGCGGACCGATCGGTTCACGATCATTCGTTCGATGAGCCACGACGATTTCACGCATCTGTCAACGGCGCATCGAGTCACGACCGGCCACCTGGCGCCAACGCCCCACTCCGACGCCGCTGGGCCCTCGCCGAACGACTGGCCGCACCTGGGCTCGCTGGTGGCGAAGATCCGACCGCGGGCCGGGGCACTTCCTCAGGCCGTGACCATGCCGTGGACCGTCGCCCATCCCGCCGCGCCCGGCGGCAAGGCGCCCGGGCAGCACGGCGGATGGCTTGGCAAGGCTTATGATCCGTTCCGGATCAACGGCGATCCCAACGCGGACGATTTTCGCGTCGAGGGGCTCGGACTGCCCGACGGGATCTCGTCCGGGCGGCTCGGAGTACGCCGAACGCTCCGGAACGGACTCGATCTGGGTCACGAGCTTTCCGGGACGGGGCCTGCCTCGTGGGACGGATATTGCGAGCGAGCGCTCGACTCGCTGGCCTCGGCCGAGGCGGCTGGTGCCTTCCGGATCGATCGCGAGGATCCCAGGCTCCGCGACCAATACGGCCGGAACATCCACGGGCAATGCCTGCTTCTCGGACGTCGACTGATCGAGGCCGGGGTTCCGCTCGTGACCGTCAACTGGCACGATGACCACCAGAACTTCTGGGACACGCATTCGGCGAACTTCGCGCGTCTCAAGAACGACCTTATGCCCCCGGCCGATCAAGGGTTTTCCGCCTTACTCGACGATCTCGAGATGCGGGGTCTCCTCAGCGAGACGCTTGTCGTCTGGGTCGGAGAATTTGGTCGGGCCCCTCGAATCACTCTCGGCAACGCGGGGCGAGAGCATTGGCCCCATTGTTATTCGGCAGTACTTGCAGGCGCAGGCATAAACGGCGGGGCGGTTCATGGTGCGAGCGATCGTCGGGGCGCTTACCCGTCGAAAGATCCGGTAAGCCCGGATGATCTCGGAGCCACGATCCTTCATGCTCTCGGCATTGACCCGTCTCAGAAGGTGTATGATCAGACAAACCGTCCCATGAGGATTAACGAAGGCTCGCCACTTGTCCGACTTTTCACTTAAATTTTCTTGAAAGCCAGAAACCCGGTCCAAGTAAACCGCGGCTGGAAGGTTCAACGTCGAAGACGCGGAGCCAGACCCTTCTTCTTGGGAGCTTTCAAAGCTCTTCTTTTCCGAGGGATTGCGAAGGACGCGACCAGAGGCGGTCGGCGAAAGAACGAGACATCGTCTGGGACGATCACGCCCCAGCTCCTGGACGACTCGCAATCGTCGCATTCGTTATCGGCCGTAGCCGAAGGGTGGGGCTCTGAAGGTCGGTCTCACGGACCCGCGGGCGGTAGCCCGAGAGGACGTCGCTCCGTGTGAGGATGCCCACCAGCCGATGCGGGCGATCTCGGCTGACCACCGGCAATCGGCCGATCGAATGGTTGACCATGTGATCGGCGGCCTGGCGAACCGTACTGTCGTCGTACACGAAGCGGACCGGGCCGCGCACAGCGTCAAGGAGGCGGCAGTCGCTGGCGAGCGAGGCGTCCGCGAGGTCACGACGAGTGAGAAAGCCGACGAGTGTCCCTTCGCGGTCTACGATGGGAAAGCCTTGATGCGAGGTTCCGGAGACGCCGGAGGTAAGCCACGCTCGGACCCGCTCCACTGTATCTTCGGCGAAAAGAGTAACCACGTCTCTTGAGGCCACCGCGGTGACGAGGACCTGATCGAGTGGATCGGCGAGGTACTCTCCCGGCGTCCGGATCCCGCGCCGAGAGATCTTCTCCGTCATGATCGAGTTGCGCATCAGCAAAGATGAGACGAGGTAGGCCGAGGCGCAGCCGCCCAGCAGCGGCAGGAGCCCAAAGGGTTGGAGGGTCGTCTCGAATGCGAAGACCGCCGAGGCGAGCATCGCCCGCGACGCCCCCGAGAAGATGGCGGCCATTCCCACCAGGGCTGCGATCCTCGGGTCTACGCCGAGGATCGGCACCGCCCGCTCAAGGCCGATTCCAACCAATGCGCCGAGCCCGCCCCCGATCGTGAAGAGTGGGGCCAGTGTGCCGCCGGACGTCCCGCTCCCCAGGGCGACCGACCAGGAAAGGAATTTCATCACGCAGAGGATCGCGATGGCTCGGGCGGCGAGCTGGTTTGAAAGGACCGCGCTGATATTGTCGTAGCCTACCCCCAGGGTATCTGGAGCCAAGCAGCCGATGATCCCGACGGCCAGGGCACCGAGTGCCGGCCACCACATCCAGTGGATCGGCAGCTTCTCGAAGCCGTCCTCGATTGCGTAGACCAGCTTGGTGACACCCACCGCGACCAACCCCATCAGGCCGCCGAGGCCGATGTAGGCTGCTAGCGCGGCGCCGGCCGGCTGGTGGATATCCGGCATCGCGAAGACGGGCTTCATCCCCTCGAAGACCATGCGAATGCCCGTCGCGGAGGACGCGGCCAGCGCGACCGGGATGATGGACCTCGGGCGGAACTCGAAGAGCAGCAGTTCGATGGCGAGCAGGACGGCCGAGACAGGACTCCCAAAGGTCGCGGCCATCCCGGCTGCGGCACCCGCGGCGAGCAGGGTCTTCCGCTCAGCGGCTGTAGTGTGGAGGAACTGGCCGAGAACGGAGCCCAACGCGCCGCCCGTCGCGATGATCGGGCCCTCGGCGCCGAATGGTCCACCAGTGCCGATGGAGATCGCTGAGGAGATCGGCTTCAAGAACATCACCCGCGCTGGGATACGGCTCTCGTTGGTCAGAACCTGTTCCATGGCTTCCGGGATGCCGTGGCCGCGAATCGCCATCGAGCCGTAGCGGGCCATCCATCCGATCACAATCGCCCCGAGAACAGGGATGGGAATCGACCAGAGACCCAGGTGAGGAATCGCCTCCGCGGGGGAGCGGAACTCGGTCGAGATCGTCCCAAAGTAGACGATGTTCGTAATGATTGCGATCAGTGCGACGAGCAGTTGCGCCACAAATGCGGCCGTGATCCCCAGCAGGACGGCCAGAAGGGAGACCAGCAGGACGCGGCGATCGATAATCGCATAATGCCGAGGGACCTGGGCCGCCTCGGTAATCAGGTCCAGTGAGGGGGAGAGCGTCAATCCATCGGTCGTAGTCGACTTCGCAGGTTCTCGTTGCGACATGGTTCCTCTCGATGCGTTCCCGTGGGCAGACGAGACCCAAGGGTTCCAGTATACAATGATGCGATTCGGGATCACAGGACCCAGACCAGCAGTGAGCTGAGAACACGACGAGACGACAGAGGGCGCGCGATCGCGGCCGGTCGTCGAGCGGATCGTGATCCGCGCCCGGCGACCGGCCGCAAGTGCCTTCTTCAATTGTGTCCAGCAGGAATCAGTGGGCGGAGTCGATGGTCGTCTTCGCCAGGACATTCAGCCAGGCAAGTG
>DAIDKV010000136.1 GCA_027449865.1 Planctomycetales bacterium | reverse complement strand
ACACGAAGACCCTCGCTGGCGCGTCGGGTTGGTAGGAGACATCGGCCATCCAACGGTGACGCGCTCGAGTGCCCCTTCGGTGAAGGACGACCTACGGTAGCCGGTCCAGCCGTGGAGTCTCGCCTCGACGAAGCCCGCCTCAGCCAGCATCTCCAGGAGCGACCACCCCCAGACCGCCCCGGCGCTCAGCCGCCCACTCGGACCGGCCTTCTCCTCAGGACGCTCGGACCTTCGACAACCTCGAAACCCACGGGCGTCTTGTCGTCCGGCTTGCCGTTGTAGTTGACGGTGATCTCCTCTCCGGCTGCAATGTTCCGGATCGCCGTGAATAGCTTGGTCCGATCGGGCAGATCCGCATAGCGGGCGTTGGGCTGGTACGAGTGGTTATAGAGCGACCCGTAGCCCAGGGCCAGCGCCAGCTTGCCACGGCCCCATTCGAAGACGTAGGTACCGAGGCCCTCCGAGAAGTCCTCGATCGACCCGGCTGGCAGGACCAGCACCGGGCACGTCTCGATGACCTCGCCTTCCTCGATCGGTCGTCGGGCGAAGACGCCTCGCCCCTTGCCCCGTACCTGCTTGACCTCGATCGCATCCGAATGCACCATCGGCATCTCGTTCCTTGTGTCCAGGTCACTGGAGACCGCGATCGATCCAGGCTCGATCCCTCCCCGCCCGGGGCTGGTAGAATCATGAGGCAACGGACCTCGGCCTGTCCAGAGCGGTCGGGCTGCCGAGCTTCGGGGGAAATGGCGGACGACCGGGCCGTCCGCGGGGGAATGAGGATGGAGAAAGCTCGCCGCCGGGTCCAGATCGTCAACGCCTACGGACTGCATGTCCGACCGGCGACCAGGTTCGTGAAGCTGGCCCAGTCCTTTCAGTCGGACGTCCGTGTCGAGTACCAGGGAACCAAGGTGAATGGCAAGAGCCTCCTCGACATGACAAGCCTGGCCGCCGAATGCGGGATGGTGCTGGACCTCGAAGCCGAAGGCCCCGACTTCGGTGAGGCTCTCGTAGCACTGACCGATCTGGTGGCCGCCGGGTTCCACATGATCGACGAGGATTACCTGCCGCAGGGCGGTTCCCAGTAGCAAGGAGGGGCCCGTGTCCATCGACCGCCGCCGTGTCGGCATCCTGGTCTTCCCCGAGGTCGAGGTCCTCGACTTCTGCGGTCCGTTCGAGGTCTTCTCCGCAGTCCGGCTCGACGAGGCTCGGAGGCGAGAAGACCCTTCGCCTTACGAGGTTGTGCTGGTGGCCGAGGAGGGCGGCGTGGTCATCGCCACGGGCGGCCTGAAGGTCGTGGCGGATCACGCCCTGGACGATGGCCCGCCGCTCGACGTCCTGGTCGTCCCTGGCGGCTGGGGGACCCGCAAGGAGATGTCGAACGACCGGCTCATCGCCTGGATTGCCGATCGGGGGAGACAGGTGGCGACCCTGGCGTCCGTCTGCACCGGAGCGCTCTTGCTGGGCCAGGCCGGGCTCCTGGACGGTCGACGCGCGACGACCCACTGGAAGTCCCTGGGGCTATTGCGGGAGCGATTTCCCGCGATTACCGTCGTGGATGACCTGCATGTCGTCGAGGACGGCCAGGTGATCACCTCCGCGGGCATCTCGGCGGGGATCGACCTGGCCCTGCGGGTCGTGGTCCGGCATCACGGCGAGGCGGTGGCACGGGCGACCTCCCGACACATGGAATACCCGTTCCCCGATCACAATCGCAGGCGTGTGTGAGAAACGTAGAGGAGATTCATGATGGCCAGGAAGAATCCGAATGCGACTGGGGAACCGCCAATCCCGGAGGCGGCACGTCCGGCTTACGAGGCGGTCGCCGATCGGATCGACGGCTTCTGCCGGGAGCATCTGAACGAAGAGTACCGGATGATGTGCCGGAAGCTAACGGGCATCCTGGCCCGCAAGCGGCCCTCTCCACTGACCCGTGGCAAGCCCGAGTCGTGGGCCAGCGGGATCGTCCGGGTCGTCGGCGGGGCCAACTTCCTGGGAGACCCCAGCCAGCCGCTCCACTTGAAGATGACCGACATCGACAAGGCTTTCGGGGTCTCCGAGGCGACCGGCTCGACGAAGGCCACGGAGATCCGCAAGCTGCTCAAGATCCAGACGCTCGATCCCGAGTGGACGCTCCCGAGCCGGATGGAGGACAATCCGCTCGCCTGGATGATCCAGGTCAATGGCTTGATCGTCGATGCCCGCGATCTGCCCAGAGAATATCAGGAAGAGGCGTACCGCATGCGCCTGATCCCATACATCCCCGCCGATCGGCAGTCCGAGGACGCCAAGGAGTGACCCATGGCTCGCGGGAAGGCCGAATCCGTGCCGTCCCGCTCCCAGCCGGGGAACAGGGTGCGGGTCAAACATGGCGTCCGTGACCTCGAGATCCCCCTGGGGCTGTTGGTTTCGGTCCGGGAGCGCATCCGGGCCAACCTGGAGGCCGAGCCGTCCACCGAAGGCCACGCTAAACGCCAGAAGGCCGCATCGTCCAGGGGTGAAACCGGTCGCTTGTCGCAACCGAATCCCTCGGGTAAGAATGGTCTCGATAACCGAGTGGCGATCGCCTGGAGTTTCAACGTGTACATACCCGCGTCCTTCGCCGAGACCGAGACGGTCAGGCTTCACGAGTTCATCCGGCGGAACAGCTTTGCCATCCTGACCTCGGATGGCCAGGTTGGCCTCATCGCCAGCCATCTGCCCCTGATCCTCGACGACGACGCCGGGCCGAACGGCCACCTGCTGGGGCACATGGCCAGGGCCAACCCGCAGTGGCGGGACGTCCGGGGTGAGGCCCTGGCGATTTTCTCCGGGCCGCACGCCTACATCTCGCCGTCGTGGTACGAGGAAGAGGGCACCGTCCCGACCTGGAATTACGTGGCCGTCCATGCCTACGGCACGTTCCACGTCGTCGAGGAGCGAGACGGACTGCTGGACATTCTGCGGCGATCCGTCCAGACGTACGAGAGCCCCAGGCCCGAGCCCTGGCCCTTCGACGAGTCGGCTCCGCACGTCGAGACGATGCTCAGGGCGATCGTCGGCTTCCGGATCGAGATCACGAGGCTTGAGGGCAAGTGGAAGCTCAGCCAGAATCACTCGAAGGAACGGCGAAACCGGGTCATCCAGGCGCTTGAGGTCCAATCCACCGAGGATTCAAGAACCATCGCCGGCCTGATGCGAGAAGGATTGCGCTGACGGCACCCGCCCGGCTGACCCGTCTCGTCAGCCCCAGGTCGAACGACCATTCCTCTTGAACGCTCTCCGGGATCACGATGGAGATCGCCACCGGCCACGATCATCGGCTGATATTGGCCTGAGGAAGCGCCCTCCGAAGCTTCTCGATCCCGGCGTCCGAGACACGAGTTCCATACAGAATAAGCGTGCGGATCTGCTTCAGCTTCACCAGGTGTTGCAACCCCTCGTCCGTCACCCCGGTACGGGCCAGGCTCAAATCCTGAAGGCCCGTCATGTTGGCCAGGTGCTTCAGACCGGCATCGGTAATCCTGTTATCGTTGACGTAGAGCGAATGGAGCCTGGTCAGCCCATCCAGGTTCTTGAGCCCGCCATCGGTGATCCGGGTAGTGGTGAGCCAGAGGGTTTGGAGGTTGGCCATGCCACGCAGGTGCTCCAATCCGGCATCCGAGACCTGAGTTCCGGCGAGGTTCAATAGCCGGAGATCCTTCAGCCCTCGAAGGTGGACGAGCCCGGCGTCCGTGATCTGGCAACCCGTGAGCACAAGCTGTTGCAGTCCGTGGCGTGCCCCCACGTGGTCGAGGCCGGCGTCCGTAATCTTCGTCTCACTGAGGCCAAGGACCTGGAGCCTGGTGAGAATCTCCAGGCGAGCCAGGCCGGCGTCGGTGATGGCGTTGCCGCCGACGAACAGAACCTCGAGGTTGGTCAGTTTCTCCAGGTGCTTGATCCCGGCGTCGGTGAGGTCGTTGTCGGACAGGTTCAGAATTTCGAGCTTCTTCAAGCCTTCGAGGTGCCTCAAGCTGGTGTCGGTGACTCTCCCGAACCGGGCGATGAGCGTCCTGAGTTCCGAGAACGCCTCGACCTGCCGCATAACCTCTTCGGTCTTCGAGAAGAGGAAGACCTTCACAACGGGACGTCCTGGCGCCTGTTCGTCCCGCTCCACCTTGCCGCCCGCCGCTTCAATCGCAGCGATCGCCCGTCGTTCGTCTGGCCTCTCATCCTGAGCCAACGTGATCGGGCCGAGGGCCGGCCAGAGGACCCATGCCAGGGAAATGGCCACGTGGTGGGACCAGGGGCGGCGAAACCATGCCGAGGAGACCAGGGAATCAAGTATCATTTCGCTTCCTTAATTGCGAGACTTGCTGGTCCGGCGATTGGTACTTGTCTTCGCTCGGCCCGCAGAGGGAGGGTGTTCGCTGACCGTCCATGCGGCGGGTACTGACGCAATCAGAATCGCACGGCAAGTCCGACCCAGAGGAGCCGACTCCCGTGACGAATCGATTGAGCGAGAGGTGTTCCCACCCGATACTCGATCGTGGTGCTGACGAGTCCCATGATCCGAGGCATAATACCTGCGATGCGGCCCGAGGCCGAGTGATCGATCGTACGCAGGTTTCCCATCGAGCGATTTGAAGACCGCACCGGCCCGAGGCGAGGCACACCACCATGTTCGAACCACGTATCCGAGACCCTTTCATGCAGGCGGCGATCGACGAGGCGAAGCAGGGACTCGCCGAGGGCGGCATCCCCATCGGCTCGGTCCTGGTCATCGGCGATCGGATCGTCGGGCGAGGGCATAATCGACGGGTCCAGAACGGTAGTGCCATTCTCCACGCCGAGATGGACGCCATCGAGAACGCCGGCCGGCTGAAGGCGAGCGACTATCGGCATGCCGTGCTCTATTCGACCCTTTCGCCCTGCGACATGTGCTCGGGCACGGCACTGCTCTACCGAATTCCGAGGATTGTCGTCGGCGAGAACCGGACGTTCCGGGGGCCGGAAGACCTCCTGCGGTCCCGAGGTATTGTCGTGGAGGTACTCGACGACCTGGAATGCGTCCGGCTAATGGAAGAATTCATCCGGGCCAGGCCAGACCTCTGGAATGAGGACATCGGCGAGTAGCCGGGGCGGATGCTCCGCTCGATGAGGGGGACGTCCGTGATCCCGACCCGCTCCCGGCAAGAGCAGGCGTTCGTAATCACGGATTCGCCAACTCCTCCCCAATGACCGCCTCCAGCGTCTCTCGGGCCTGCAAGCCGGTCAGGATTTGTCCTCCGATGACGAACATCGGCACGCCGCTCACACCTGCCTCCTCGTAGGCGTGCCGAAGAGCGCGGCGGTGGGCCTCCTGATACTTCCGGGACCGTAGCGCCTCCTCAAACTCCGGTTCGTCCAGGCCGATCTCTCCCGCGAGTTTCGTCAGCACGTTGATGTCGCCGATGTCACGGCCCTCGACGAAGAACGCTTTCAGAACCCGATGATTGTAGTCGTTCCCCTGGCCTTGCTCCCGGGCGTACTGGAAGCCCTCGAATGCCAGATGGGTGTGCGGCTGGGGCGAGACCGGTGGCAAGACGATCGGCACGCCCATGCGGCGGGCGATCGGGTAGACCGCCTGAGACCACGCCCGCTGGAGATATTCGCCCTCGGGACGCAGCGTCGGATGGGGCTCGGGCCGAAGCTCGAACGGCATCCATTCGACCTCGACGTCCTTGCCCTGGATCGCTTCTCGTAGCGGAAACTCCGCCAGATAGCAGAACGGTCAGACGTAATCGGAGTAGACCAGGATCTTCAGCGGCATGGCGGTTCTCCCTCTTCAGACCTCGATCAGGATCATCACCTTCGGCATTGTGACGGCGAACCTCGTGCCGATGTCAAAGGGCCCGCTTCAGTCTCTGGGGGCGAGGTCGGGATGTTTCGCTGCCCAGTCCAGGTAGTCGCGGATCGTGTAGAACGTCTCGAACCGATAGAGTCGCCCTTTGTCCTCCACCGGGGCCATCGAGTCAAACGACCACGCGTCGCCGGTCCGTTTCATCCAGTCGGCCAGCTTCACCTCCATCTGCTTCCGGAGGTCGGCGTGGGCGGGATCGTCGGCCAGGTTCTTTTTCTCGTAGGGATCGCCCTTGAGGTCGTAAAGCACCCACGGACCGGCCTCGGTTCGGGCGTACATGAATCGCTCGGTTCGAATGCCTCGCCAGGGATGCGTCAGCTCTCCTCCCGCGAACGGCACGAAGATCTGGAAGAACGCCGAGTCCGGGCCACGGTCCGTCCGCCCGAGTACCACGCCGGAGAGGTCAGTCCCTTGCATCTCGTCCGGGACCGGTAGGCCGCAGAGCGCGAGCAGCGTCGGGGCCAGGTCCACGTGGCTCAGTAGCGCCTCCGAGGTGCGGCCCGCCTGCACCTTCGCCGGGTACCGCACGATGCCGGGCACCCGGATGGATTCTTCCCAGGGCTTCCGTTTCAATCTCTTCCCGTGCGAGCCGATCATGTTGCCGTGGTCGGAGGTGAACAGGACGATCGTGTCCTCGGCCCGGCCCACATCCTCAAGCGCCTTCATCAGACGGCCGACCTGCTCATCCACGGCGGTCATCGCCGCATGGTAGTTGGCGATCGCCTTCCGGTCGGCGCCTGGCACCCCCTCGACCCAGTTGGGACGCACCTTCAGCTTCGAGGGGTCGTAGAGTTTCCGGAATCGCTCGGGTGCGCCATAGGGGTCGTGGGGCGGGCCCATCGAGACGACCAGGAAGAACGGGTTCTCCCCGACCTGCTTCAGGAACTCGACGGCCTGGTCGGTCCAGACCTCGGGCTCGAACCGGTTCTCGACGATCGGCCGGTCGGTGTCCCGGAAGTAGGTGGGGCGGAAGTGGCGATGGTCGCACTCGCTGGCCGCCCAGAAGTCAAAGCCCTGACGTCGGGGGCCAGGTGGGACGAAGCCTGGCAGACGCTTGCCGCCGTCGAGATGCCACTTGCCGATGAAGCCGGTGCGGTAGCCGTGGCTGGCGAGGATCTCGGCGATCGTGACCTGCGACTCGCGCAGTCGCAGGTCGTTGGCGACCATCCCGTTCCTGTGAGCATACTTGCCCGTCAGGAGGATCGCTCGGGCCGGGCAGCAGACGGGTGTATTGGCGAACGTGTTGCGGAACAGAATGCCCTGGGCTGCCAGGCGGTCGATGTGAGGCGTGCGGACCTCCGGGTCGCCCATGCAGCCGAGATCCTGCCCTCGCCACTGATCGGGCAGGATCAGCAGAATACTGGGGCGTCGGCCTTCGGATGAGCCAGGGCGCGCGGCGGCCGAGCTGGTCGGGCTCGTACCAAGGAGACCCGAGGCGAGAACGAACAGAGCCAGGGCAAGGTTCCACCAGCGTGGCCACTTCGCGTCGCGTCTTCCCGGCATCGTTCGGCTCCCTGGAGGCTTGACGTTTCGATTCATGATCGAATGAGGTCTTTGTCTGGCAGATTCGCGGATTCGGGGCGAGCCTTTGTCGTCGGTTTGGATCGATCGTTCAGGATGACCCGTTCGATCAGGATACCCAGGCCGACACCCACGGCATAGCACGTGAGGTCGCTCCAGAGGAAGCCGAAGCCCAGGATCAGGCCGCCCACTGTCGTTCCGCGGATCGAGTCGATCCAGGGGGCGTGGTACAACTGGCTGACCTCGATGGCGACCGAGAACGAGATCGCCAGCAGGGCGATTCGCCGCGTCGAGAACCTCGGTAGAATCAGGCCGAATCCGAGAAAGGCGGCGAGCGCCCAGAGCGTGTCACCGGCGTAGGCCGCCGCGAAACCCGGCAAGCTCTGGCCGAATCGACGGGAGCCGATCCCGAGGGAGCCGGTCAAAACGATCAGGGCGACCCAGACCATTGGATTGCGTCGGGACGCTCGCATCGGCCTTAACCTCCCTGGTTCGGCGTCATTATCGTGGTGGGATCGATCGAGGACCACCACGATAGAGGCAGCCGACCCGGATTCGCAACAGTCGGGCGATCGGTGAAAAGGAAAGACGACCACCTCGTTCACAGGACGGTCGATGCCAGGGAGCGGCGCCGGTGCAGCTCCGGGGTGACTTTTTCCAGCGATGAGGTGTGACCTGCGGATTCCGCTGCACCGAACTTTTGAAGGATATCGTCTTCAACCCGCGTCGTGGGCGACGCGACTCGATTTTCCCTCCCATCAAGGACCATCACCCGTGCTTCGAAGCAAATCGGCGATCGGATTCATCCTGGCCTCCGTCTACCTCATGTCCGGCTCGCTCACGGCCCTGGCCTGTACCGGGATCACGATCAAGCCGCAGGATGGCTCGGTCATCTTTGCTCGAACGCTCGAATTCGCCGTGGATATCCGGTCGAACGTGATCGTGGTCCCGCGAGGCCGGGAGTACGTCGGATCGACTCCCGACGGCAAGCCGGGGCTGCGCTGGAAGACGAAGTATGCGAGCGTCGGTATGAACGCCTGCGGCTTGCCTCTCTTCGCCGACGGCCTGAACGAAAAGGGCCTGCATGTCGGCGTCTTTTACTTTCCCGGATATGCCGGGTACCAGACAATGACCGCCTCGGATGAGAGCCGGACGCTTGCACCGGAGGAACTGGCCGGATTTCTGCTGGAGACGTCGGCGAACGTCGGCGAGGCGGTCGAGGCGGCCAGGGGCGTTCGAGTCGGAAATGTGGTCTTCAAGGAATTTGGATTTGTGCTGCCTCTGCACTACATCGTCACGGACGCCTCGGGCCATTCGGTGGTTCTGGAGCATGTCGCCGGCGCGTTGAAGGTCCACCGCAACCTACTCGGCGTGATGTCCAACTCCCCGACCTTCGACTGGCACATGACCAACCTGAGCAACTACATCAACCTGACGGTAAGCAACGTGCCGAAGCTCGATCTTTCCGGGATGGAACTGAAGGGACTTGGGCAGGGGAGTGGGATGCTGGGTCTACCTGGCGATTTCACCCCGCCCTCCCGATTCGTCCGGGCCGCGGCGTTTTCTCAGTCGGCCCTGCCGGTGAAGACGGCCCGGGAAGGCGTGCAACAGGCCTTTCACATCCTCAACCAGTTCGACATACCAAAGGGAGCAGCCCGGGGCGTCGAACATGGAAAGCCGGTCGCCGACTACACGCTCTGGACGAGTGCCTCGGACCTGAAGAACGTCCGATACTACTTCCGTACCTATGAGAACAGCCGCATCCGGGTCATCGATCTGAAGTCGCTGGACCTCGACGCGCGAAGCATCAAGACGATCCCCATCCGCGGAGACGAGACGTTCGAGGACGTGACCCCAAACACGTGAAGCTTCTCAGGGATCTTCCCTTTTCGTTCTCTGGGCTCTGGTATGATGGAGGGCAGTGCGTACGGTCTCGCCCCGGCATTTCCCCGAGCCCGGAGAGTGGACATGGTTCACTGGTTAACCCGAGCCGACCGCCGTCCTCTGGCCCAGCGATCCCTTTTCTGCTTGACGGTCCTGATGGCGTTTTGCCTCCCGTGCGAGCGATCTCGGGCTCAGGGCAATTCGCCCCGGACCTGGACGCTTTCGGACGCTCACAACAATTCCATCACCGACCTGTGTTTCTCGCCCGACGGCCGGACGCTGGCCTCATCCAGCCGGGATGGAACCGTCAAGCTCTGGGAGATGGCCACCGCCAGGGTCCGGGAGACCTTGCGAGCCCATCCCTCGGGCTGGGTCAACGCCGTGGCCTTCTCCCCCGACGGCAAGACACTCGCCACGGGAAGCAGCAGCGGGTTGGTGATTCATCCGAAAAACCCGCTCGATGGTGGAAAGACGGGCGGTGTCAAGTTATGGGACGTCGCTACCGGGCAGGAGCGGGCGAGGATCGAGGATTCCTCCGGGACCATCAAGACTCTGGCCTTCTCCGGAGACGGTAGCAGGCTGGCCTCCGCTGACTACGATGGGTCCGTGAGGGTCTGGGAGGCCGCCACGGGCCGCTTGTTAACTTCCACGAAGCTTGCGACCGCCTCCTTCCAGATCGCCTTTGCCCCGGACCTCAAAACAATGGCCGTCCTCGGGCCGGAATACACGATCCTGCTCCTCAACGTCGCCACCGGTCGAGAGCGGGCCGTCCTCAAGGGGCACAGGAATCAAATCTTTTCCCTGGCGTTCTCGCCCGACGGCAAGACCCTCGCATCGGGCGCCGGCGAGCCCTCCTCGCGGTTCCGTGGCCCTTACCACGATTTTCCGAGCGAGGTGAAGCTCTGGGACCTGACCGGCGAGACGCCCAGGGAGCGGGCCTCGCTGACCGGATTGACGCTGGAGATCCACGCCGTGGCCTTTTCGCCCGACGGCCGACGGGTAGCGGCGGGAGGCTTCGGGCAGCAGGTCCGGGTCTGGGACGCTCGCTCCGGGGCGATCGTGGCCGACCTCGAAGCCGCGTGCAGCGTAATCTCGACGCTCGCCTTCTCGCCCGACGGAGCCTCGCTGGCGGCCGGCGGGCTGTACTGGAGCATCACCGTCTGGGACACCGGGACCTGGAGTGAGCGGTCGAAACTCGCCGGACGGATCGCCTATCGCCTCGCCTACACTCCCGATGGAAAGACCCTGGCCGCCGGGCTGAGCGACGGGACCGTCCCCCTCTGGGACGTCCAGGCTGGGCGTGTGCGGACGACCCTGGAGGGGCACACCCGGCGGATCACGGCGCTGGCGGTCTCGCCCAACGGGAAGCGGCTGGCTGCCGGGGCCGAGGACGGCCTGATCACAATCTGGGACCCGGCGACCGGCGTGCGGCAGGGGCAGAATTCCTTCGGGCATGCGGGCGCCGTGACGTCGCTGGCGTTCTCGCCCGACGGTAGGTCGTTGGCCTCGGGTGGCATGGACGGCACGGTCCGGATCGGGGAAGCGACCTGGGCCTCGATCCCGGCGGTTCTCCGGGGACACGAGCGGGAAGTTTCCTCCGTGGCCTTCTCGCCCGACGGTAGGTCGTTGGCCTCGGCGGGTCTCGACGGGACGATCCGATTCTGGGACGTCGCCGAACGGCAGGAGAAGGCTTTGGTCCGGGGTCATACCTACCGGATGAACAGATCCAGGGAAGAGAAGCGTGTCATCGACGGCGAGACGGTCACCATGCGGGTTGCCATCCCCGGCGAGATGGAGGATCAGGGGGTGCAAATCTACTGCCTGGCGTACTCGCCCGACGGCAAGACGATCGCCACGGGAGACCGGGCGATGTATGAGAAGGGCGGGGTCTCTCTGAGAGAGGTTGCGACCGGCAAGGAACGGGTCGCCTTCAGGCCGTCCACCAGGGGTGGGCATCCCCAGATCGAGGACGTCAACGCCCTCTCCTACTCGCCGGACGGCAAGCTCCTGGCCGTGGCGGGATACAGCACGATCCGGATCGCGGACGCCGGGACCGGCAAAATCCTGGTCGCCCTGGAGACAGGTCACCACACCCCGATCCGGGACCTCCGATTTTCGCCCGACGGCAAGACCCTGGCCTCTGCGGGCGAGGACGTCCAGTGGTGGGACATCGCGGCCATCTGGAAATCACGCGCCGGGGATTGATTCGACATCACCTCAAGACAGGAACCCTGCGCCCCTCGGACGACTCTTCGGAATTCTTATTGTGTACAGACGACCACTATGATAGAGTTCGTGCCGTGGCAACCGACTCGCATTCCTCGCTGAGGAGACTGTCATGGAGACGACTCTCTGCCGTTCCGCCCTCGTGATCCCGGAAACCTTCTTTGGAACTGGCTACGGGTCTGGGGAGTTGGCAACGACCACCTCTGAGCCGTCCATCGGCGTGGTCGTCTTCCTGACCCACAAGGGGGAGCAAGCCGAGGCGATCCTCGATCTCGAAGGGGTCTGGCGGTGTCCGAAGCTGCCGGTACTGGACCGGGTACTCAACGCCCTCCATGCCCCGAGGGAGGTTTCGGGGAGCGATGTACCATTCGGGCTCGCCGAGTTGTTGCGGGTCGCGGCCTGGCTCAAGGGCGTGGCCAGGGTCCAACGCACCTGACGCCGGGACCATGAGACGCTCGGGCCTTGCCACTGGGATCACCGCCCGCTCCACTTCCTTGAGGGAGCCGCCGATGCCGAGGCCGGTGATCATCCGGGTCAACGAGGCCCGCTGCCCCAGCGCGGTTGGATCAGCTCCGCGTCCCACCGCTCCCAGGCGGCCCTCAGCCGAGCGACCACCTCGGACTGCCGCGCGGCCATGTCGTCCGACTCGCCGATGTCCTTGTCGAGGTCGTAAAGCTCCCAGGGCTTCTGGCCTCCGTCCCGCACCAGCTTCCACCGCCCCTCTCGAACGGCCGCCTTGCCCCCGTACCGCCAGTACAGCCGCTCGTGCGGCGGGCGATCACTCTTCGGCCCGAGATGGGGCATCAGGTCCACGCCGTCGAGTTTCGCCCCTCGCGGAGCCTCGACGCCGGCAGCGGCCAGAGCCGTTGGAAGGACATCGAGCGAGGACACAGGACGATCTTGGACGACCCCGCCAGGCAGGCGGCCCACCCACTGCATCAGGAATGGCACCCGGATGCCCCCCTCGTAGAGTTGCCCCTTGCCACCCCGTAGCGGAGCATTGCTCGACGTCAGTTCCGCCGTCGGCCCGCCGTTGTCGCTCAGGAAGACGACCAGCGTTTCTTCCGTCAGGCCGGCCTCCCGGAGCTTGTCGAGAACCGCGCCGACACCTTCGTCGAGGGCGGCCAGCATGGCGGCGAAAAGGCGCCGCTTCCGATCCTTGATCTGGCCGAACCGGGCCAGGTCGGCCTCGGTCGCCTGCATCGGGCTGTGGACGGCGTTGTACGGCAGGTAGAGGAAGAAGGGGCGGTCCCGATGCTGATCGATGAAGGTCACAGCCTCACGGGTAAACGCCTCGGTCAGGTAGACGAAGTCCTCCGTCGGCCGGGTGCCCCGCAGGATCGGGTTCTGCTCGTCGTAGGGTGGCTCATTGGGCCGGAGCAGCGAGACAGCCTGGCTGGTGCGGCCGTCCACATAGAAGTGCCCCTCGTGGAGGAACCCGAAGAACTCGCTGAAGCCCCGCCGTTGCGGGTGGAACGGCTCGGTCCCGCCCAGGTGCCACTTGCCGACAATCCCCGTGGCGTAGCCGCCTGACCGGAGGTCGTCGGCGATCGTCCTCTCGGTGGTCGGCAGGCCGACATCGGGCAGGCGGTTCTGCTTCCCGATGGCGTTGAATTCGTGGCCGAACCGTTGCTGGTAGCGGCCGGTCAACAACCCGGCCCGAGATGGGCTGCACACCGGGGCGGTGACGTAGCCGCTGGTGAACCGCACACCCTGGCGGGCGATCGAGTCGATCCGCGGGGTGCGGATATCCGCGCCCCCCTGACAGCCCAGTTCGCCGTAGCCCAGGTCGTCCGCGACAATCAGGACGATGTTGGGCCGCCTCGGTGCTCCGGCAAGGCCAGACCGGCCGGGAACGACCAGGATGGTCAGGAGCAGGAGTCCAACGACAGGGATCGTGCGGTGCGGCATTCCGAGGTCTCCTCGATCCGGGCCGTATCTCCTCGTGGACGTGCGAGCCCGCGACTCGATCACTTCCAGTGAATCGGCTGTGTGAACGCCCCATTCCCCGCCGAGTCCCACGCCGAGAACCGGACCCACTTCTTCCCCGAGGCATCGAACGGGATGCGGAAGTGCTGAGCCCCGAACGGCGGCCCGTCCGTGGCCGAAACGACCGATCGGCCAACCCGCTCACCATCGCCCCAGACAACCTCGACGAACTCCAGCGGAAACGTCCATTCGACCTCGGCCACCACCGCCCGATCCTTGCCCTCGCCCTCGACACCCCATCTCGGAATCAGCACTTCACCGGTCGTGACGAAGAATTCCCCCGCCCGAAGCGCCCGACAGATCGGGCTCCAGTCCTCGAACCCCGGCACCCGATCGAGCCTCACGTAGTTCACGTTGAAGTCGCCGTAGAGGTCATAGTCGGGATACTTCTTGTAGGTGTCCACCTCACCCACCATGAACTTGGGCTTGCCCCAGTTGTTCATGTCATCGAGCGTCCCGAAGCACCGGACCTCTCCCAGCCGCTTCTGCGAGAGGTCCACCGGCAGCGCCTTGAACGCCGATCCCAGCCATCGGTCGCTTCGGAAGTAATCCGTGTCCTGGATCTTATCCGGGAAGCCGGTCGAGCCCTTGGTCCGGGGGTGGGTCGTCCAGACCAGGGCGTCCTCCCGCTTCATCACCTCGAACAGATCGGCGGCGCTCCCGGCGTGATAAACCCGGCCGTGCTTCGGGTCGTCCTCGACGAGGGACTGGCTCCTGGTCCGGACCATCGTCCAGTAGACGGGCTTCGGGAAGAGGATGTTGTAGTGACCGCCCAGGTGAGCGTTGGCCTCCTCGCCTGGCAGGATCAGGAAGTCGGCGTCGGAGTGGCGGCGGCAGACCTCGAAGTAGGTTTGAAGCTCCTTGAGCCGGATCGGTCCGGGGTCGTGCGGGTGGCCGTCGCCGTGGAAGTCGAAGATGTGGGCGATGTTGATGCCAAGGTCCCGCATCATCGGAATCCAGGGCGGCGTCGTGTCGAGGCTGCCCGAGTTGATCAACTCCTGGGTGAACGCCGTGTGGAAGTGCGTGACCAGCGTTCTGTAGCCGGGCAAAGGCTTGTAGCGGTCGCCGTGGGTGTACGCCAGGGCCGCCGCCCGGCAGGCATCCGGGTTATCGGGGCTCAGGTAGAAGTAGACCGGCATCCGTTGCAGGGTGCCCGGTGGGGCGTTGTAGAGCGAGAAGACCTTCTCGGCCCAGGTTGGATTGTATCCCTCGGCGTTCTCTCCCTGACGGACGCCGATCGAGAAGGTCTTTCCCCCCTCCGGTCGGCGCCAGACGTAGCCGAGATTGACCTCCAACTCCCGGGCGAAGAAAAACTGGTGGGGCGGCGGGAAGACGGCGACCGAGCCGGCCTGTCCCCCGGCAATCGCGAGGCGGTTGCGTGCCCGAAGGACCTCGAGATTCCCAGCCTCGCCCTCGGAGGCATCACGCTTCCGCTTTTGATCGTGAGCCTCACGCCAATGGACAAGCGGGAGTGAGCCCGAGGAGAAGCCTTTCAGCCCGGCCCGATAGATGTAGGCCACCGATGGCTCATCCGTCCGGGCGATGGCCTCCACCCGGAGCAGGTTGGTGCCCCGGTAGACCGTGAACCGCACGCCCCCGGAGAAGGACCCCATCGAGAGCCCCGGCGAGGAGACCTCCAGCCGTGCCCCGTCCGTCCTGACCTCGATGCGATCCGAATGGAAGGTGGAAGCAGACCGACGAACCTCATCGGGGTGGTTCAGCGGGGCGTCCCAGAAGACGTCCCAGCGATGCTCATGGTCCAGCCCATGACCGGCGCGTCGGACACCGGTCGTCGCGCTGAACTCGGGCACGAGGTCCCGGCCCAGGGTCGTCCAGGCGCCGCTCTTTCTCCTCACCCCCAGTTCTCGAATCGTCGGTGTCTCGTCCACGATCGAGAACCGGGCCTGTAACTCCTGTCCCTGTTCGCCATCCCAGGTCACAGTGACCGTCCCGCCGCTTGCAGCAGCCACCAGACCGGGCTGAGGGCGATAGCCGGTCAGCTCAACGGTCTGGGCCGTGGCCGTCCTGGAGAGAACTTCGACGCACAGGAGGATCGTGATCAGCCGGAAGCTCATGAGTCACCTATCGGTCTCGGACCTGATTCCCAACGACTCGCCTGGGGCGTTGGCAGACCATCGCAAGACGATAGCCCCTTCGGAAGCCTTCACGATTCCTTCCGGTAAGCGGCCGACTCGTCCGGCCGCTCAGGGCGCCGTCATCGACGACCAGGATTCGACCGATCCTTCGGCATCGGCGGTTTTCGCCGCGGTCGCACCCGGCCGGGTCGCGGGTCGCCGGTCTCCCGATCGAATTCGTCGGGGCTCATCTCCTTCGGCGGAGAATCCTCTGTCTCGTGCTCCCACGCCGAGAGATCGCGTCGCAGTTCGGCCAGAATCCCGGCGTATTTCGGATCCCCGGCCAGGTTGACCAGCTCTTGCGGATCGGCATCCACATCATAAAGCTCCTCCGCGGCGCGGGGACTCAGGAAACAGCTCATCTGGGCGGTTGTTAGCTTTCCTTCGTCCCGAAGCCGCCGCATCGCCCGGAACGTCAGGCTCCGCACCGCGTCGGCCGGCGGTGTGAGCGGTCTCTCAAAGTCGAGGTTCTGAATATAGCGAAAGCGCTCCGTTCGAGCGGCCCGGCCGCGCGAGGCGTAGTCGTGCCAGTTCCGTTCGGCGAAGATCGTCTGGTGGATCTTCGCCGATGGGTCGTGAAAAATCGGCGAGAGATCCTTGCCCTGAAAGCTCGGACCCGGTTCAATCCCGGCCAGCTTGAGCACGGTCGGCGCGATGTCGATCGTGCTGACCAGTCCGCTAGCCCGGCTACCGGGGCGGATGTGCCCCGGCCATCGGACGAGGAGCGGAGTCCGAATCCCGCTCTCGTAGAGGGTGGTCTTGCATCGTGGAAACGGCCGCCCATTGTCGCTGAGGAACAGGACCAGCGTCTCCCCGGCGATCTTCTGTCGGTCCAGTTCGGCGAGCACCTCACCGACGTAATGGTCCAGTCGGCCGATCTCGTCATAATAAAGCGCCAAATCCTTGCGGACCTCGGGCACGTCGGGCAGATACGGCGGAACGACCACATCCTCGGGTCCATACGGCCTGGGGATGGTTCCCGACTGATATTCCCGATGCGGGTCGAGAGAAGCCAGCCAGAGGAAAAACGGTTTGTCGCGGGGCCGGTCCCTGAGAATGGGCACCCACTGATCGCTCCCGCTCTGGATGGCTCCCGAATCGCCGGCCGTCATCCGGGATCGGGCACCCTTGCCGGTCCCGAGCTGGAAGCCCGAGGAATTCGCCTCGCGGACCACGTCGAACCGATCCTTGACCGCGTTCCCCAGGTGCCACTTGCCCGCCGCGGCGGTCCAGTAGCCGGACGCCTTCAACTTCTCGGTAAACGTGACCTGCTCGGCCGGCAGCGGCCAGTGCAATTCCTCGGCCCCGGTGTTATGCGGGTAGCGTCCGGTGAGGATGCTCGAGCGACTCGGGCTGCACGAACTGGTCGTGACATACGCCCGGTCAAACCGCATTCCCTCCCGCGCCAGGCGGTCGATATTCGGCGTCCGGATTTTGCGGTTTCCGTACGCTCCACAGTCATCCCAGGCCATGTCGTCGGCAATGATTAGAATGACATTGGGCCGTTTCGGGGCCTGGGCGTGGACGGATCGGGTGAGCGGAGCGAACACGGAGAGGAGCACGGCGCCCCACATCGAGACCATCGCGACGCGATTCATCGAGGAAATTCCTCCTTCCAGCGCTCTCCATCGAGAACCTCAAATGCTGGATTTCGGGGCCGAGGTGCTAGGGCTTTCCAACCGCCCGATCGACGAACGGAAAAAGTTCCTTCGTCGCCGGATCATCCGGAAAACCGAGCTGAGCGTTGATCTGGCCATGGGTCAGTTCGCGCGCGGTCACGATCTGAGCCGGAATCCCCGCACCCTTCAGCGCCTCGGCCAGACGACGTGCCTGGACGGTGGTGTCGGGGTTGGCGGCGATGTGAAGAATCAGGAACGGTGGGATGCTCTTGCCACCGGAGACATGCGTGACGGCCGAGAAATCGCGGTGCTTCGCCGGGTCGTTGCCGAACTTCTCTCGGTGGCCGAACCGCGGCATCGGGAGTCCGTGGACGCGTTGACGCGTCTCGGCCGTCTCAATGATCGCCGGGATGTCGAAGGTATCGCCATCCACCGGAACGCATCCCTTCACGATCCCGAGCGAGAGCCCCTCGGCCTTGAGATAGCGGTCGTCGGTGCAGATCAGCGCGGCGAGCTGCGCGCCGGCGGAGTGGCCCATCACGAGAACCCGATTCGGATCGCCTCCATATTCCTCGATGTGATCGTGGACCCATCGGAACGCCTTCGCCACGTCGCGCACGATGGTCTCCATGTCAACGCGAGGCAGGAGCCGATAATTCGCCGAGACGAAGACAAACCCACGGTCGGCAAACGCCCTCGGCTTCTGCTGGACATCGGACTTATCGCCGGTCTGCCAGCCGCCCCCGTGAATCCAGAAGACGACCGGAAGTCCCTTCGCCCCGGGTGGAGAATAGACGTCGAGCGTTCGGAGCCGATCCGGCGTGTCGGCATACGGAATGTCGCACCGGACCTTGATCGAGCCGGGCTCGGAACGAATTCGGATATTCCGATATTCGACGACGTTCAGCTCGGATTGCAGCGCGATGGGGCCTTTTTCGGGGATGGGCAGGGCGGCTTCGAGCAGTTCATCGTTGCACGTGCATCGGGCACGGTCGCCGGAGACGACCACCTCGACCGCGTTCCAGTCGCCGTCTCGGTATTGCCGGAGGGACTTGTAGGGCCCGACTCTCGGATAATCGCGGATCTGAAGCTGGTGAGCGAAAACCTTGTCGCGGAGGTGCAGACCGCTGTTGGCCCCGCGTGAGGCCCGAAACTCGAGGCGCAGGGTGAAATCGCTGTCGAACGAGTGAGCCGTATCGATCTCCTCCATCTTCGGCGGTCGATCCTTCGATCCGGAGATGACCAGGATGCCGTCCTTGACCACGAATCGGCCGTCGTCGGTGGCCGTCTTGCCGGCGAGGTCGGTTCCTCGGCACTTCCAGCCGGTCAGGTCTTTTCCGTTGAAGAGGGGACGAAAGCCCGGCTCTTCGCCGCTTGCCGATGCGGCCGAGGCGAACAGGGTCAGGACGAGGACGAGTTCCATCCGCGATCGTCGAGGTCGGATCATTGGGGAGGCTCCTGGAAGGTCGTCGGACACCGCCAGACGCCCGTTATAGGCGGCGGCGCCGACCCGAGCAATCCGATACCGCCCCGATCTGCCGGAGACCGCCTATCTCGGAAGGCCCTGCCGGGCGCCGGCCGCGACGGTTCCCGTGTCTCGCGATTCCTCCTCGCGGTGGATGACCCTGCGGGGTGCGCTGCTCACTCGAGTCAGTCCTCTCGGGTGCCTGGAAGGCCCATGACGGTCCCTCAGCCACCGGATGGCCGCCCCGATCGACCAGACGCTCGGTCCTCTAGCCTGGCGGCCTCATCCGGACGGTGAGCGGCCCGGACTGGTCGCCCCGGACGATGGCCTCGGCCTGGAGCCGACGGTCGGCGCTCAGTGCGGTAATCCGACGCTCCTGGCCGGGGACGAGCCCGAGGATTTCTACCTCATCGTCATCGAGCACCACCGGATGGTCCGGCCAGGCATTCACCCCGTTGACGGTCGCCCCACGCACCGGTTGGCCCTGGGGATCGACGAAACGGACCTTCCGCGACGTCGCGGCCGGGATGGTGATGTCGGCCTGGAAGGAAGCATCGCCTGCGCCCGGATCGATCACCCGGTACGCCACATATCGGGTGTTCATGTTCGGTCCGGAGAGCGCGATCGGCCCGAAGGCGCCGGGCAAGGTCTCGCCGGGCGCTCCCGGAGCACCGTCGTTCGGCTCGCGACGGGCCAGTGGCGCGTAGGGAAACCGCAGTTGGAGCCCGTCACCCTCTTTCCAGGGCCCACCCAGGCTATCCCACATGAAGGGCATCCCCGGATTGTCCTCGACCAGTAACACTCCCAGCCCGGGCGGGATGGAGCCTCGGAAGGAGCCATCGGCGCCGATCACGCCCACTAGCACCGGGTTCTCGTAATCCTGGCGGAAATACGTCTGGATTTCGACGTCCCTCAGCGTCGGATTGCTGGCCAGGGGCCGATACCAGAGGTAGCCGGCCCGGACGTGCTGCGGGCCGTGGCAACCGTAGTCCTGACTCGCCACCATCGGCCGGCCCGTCCCGCGCTCGACGACCCGCCCCGAGACGACCACGGCGCGTTGGAGGGCGAAGTCGGCCCGAATCTCGCCCGGGGTCGCGGACCCTTGCACCTCGCGGGCGGCGCCCACCAGCGGGGCCTGGTCGGGCGGTCGGACGACAATCGGGAAGCGATTCGCCCCGGACTGGAGGACGAAGCGATAGCGGCCCTGCACGTCGGTCCTGCCCGAGCCGTCGAAGCGAGGGACGTAGACGATCGCCCCCGCAACCGGCCGGCCGTTCGCGCCGCGGACGACTCCACCGACCGTCTGCGTCGCCTTGACCGTCAGGTCGAAGGCCGGGCCATAGACGCGAACCCCGTTCGGCGAGGCGGCCCCGCGCTCGCGGACGACCCTCGTTGCCTCGACGGCCTCCTTGCGGTTGAGGACGGTCCACTGGATCGAGGCCATACCTGGACCCTCGGCGATCAGCTCGGCCTGGCGCTCGCGGCCGACGCCCCGGAGCATGAACCGGCCATCGGCGCCGGTGGTCGCGACGGGAAGGACGTAAGTGGCCTCGAAGTGGTTCGGTCCGACGCGCGGGAACGTGCGCTGGAACGGCGCCAGGTCGCGTTTGCGGAGGGCGTCGAGGATCGGCGAGAGGTCGCCGCGCGGGACGCCGTAAAGCCGTCCGACCCGCACCTTGGCCCCCACGATCGGCGCGCCCCGGCCATCGATCAACCGCCCCTCGATCGGGAGGTCGGCCGTCATCTGGAGGATGAGCGGATCGTCCCCGCCGATCGCAGGCTTCCGGTCCTCGCCGACGATCCGCAGGTTATACCAGGCGAGCCCGAACCGTTCGTGCGTCGCCAGGACGACCGACTGGACATGCGGAGTGGCAACTCCCCCGCTCGCGAAGTTGCGCCAGAAATCGCCGACGGTCCGGGCGAAGCGGAACGAGCCGTCCGGCCCGCTCACGGCCTGGGGCTCGGGGAGCGTCCAGGCGTCGGTGACGAGCGAGATCCGGGCGCCCTCGACGCCTTTCCCCGACGGGTCGATCACCCGCCCGAGGAAGACGACCGGCCGCGCGGCGACCTCCGCCGGCAGCGCCGAGGCGCGGCTCTGGTCCGTGGGCCCGCCGCCCCGGAACGAGGCAAGCTGGTTCACCCCGTGATCGGGCTCGGGTTTCGGAGCCGGTGCGGGGGCGGGCGCGGGCGGGATGACCGCGGCCTTTGCCCGGGGCGCCGGCGCCGGCTCGTTGCGGACCGCGATGGCGAGCGACGACCCCCCGATCGCGGCCATCAGCGAGACGAGCACCCCGGCCGCCTTGACCAGCCAGGCCGAGGCGATCGGCCGTGCCGCCGCGATCGGGCCTGGCTCGGCCAGTTCGGCGAGGACGACGGCCACCGTGATCCCACGCCGGACGAGTCGGTCGCGGAGCCGGGCCTTGCCCCGGGCGAGCCGGCCGCGGACAGATCCTTCGGTCCATCCGAGCCGCTTTGCCGCCTGCTCGTGCGTCATCCCTTCGAGCAGGCAGAGGATCAACGGTCGCCGATAGCGATCGGGGAGGCGGTCAAGCTCGTCGTGGAGGGCCGTCCGAACCTCGTCGCGTTCGACCGGATCCGGTTCGGGCCCAATGGCTTCCTCGCGGGATCGGAGGGCCGCCGCGCGACCCTCGCTAGCTCGCCGCCGGGCGGCCTCGGTCCGGGCCCGACGCGCCACCCGGCAGGCGACCCGGTGCAGCCAGCCCCCGAGGGCATCGGCGTCTCGGATCGATCGGGCCCGCCGCGCGAGGATCACGGCCGTCGCCTGGAAGGCTTCCTCGATGTCGGCCGCGTCGCCGAGCAGGTCGCGGAAGGTCCGGAGCAGCATCTCGCGATGCCGGGCCATCAGGGCGGCAAAGGCGGTCTCGTCCCGATCGGAGACGAACCGTTCGAGGAGTCGGGCGTCGGTCGCCCCGGCAAGGCTCCCCTCGCGGAACAGTTGTTCCAGGTCGCGTCCCAGATTCGACAACCCAGTGGTCGGCATGGCGTGGCGAGCCTCCTCAACCCATCGGAATGATCCCATCCTAATACAAGGAGACGGGATCCGAGGCGGCCCGCACGATTTTTTTCTCCGAATCGCCGGTTCCAGACACTCCGGCGAGCGGCCGAACGATCAAAGATTCCCCACCGCCCGTCGAAGTTCGAATCGTGCGACCACAGCGTCATACACCGCGTTGAAATAGTTATCATAGCTTTGCACGCGGGCCGCCTCGGCGTCGAGGACCTCGGTATTGGTCCCGCGCTGCTGTAAATACCGGCCGCGGGCGACGCGCAGGTTCTCGTCGGCCTGGGTGAGCGCGGCTCGGGTGACGGGAATACGGGTCTCGCTCTCGCGGCAGGTGAGCCAGGCCGATCGAACCTGAAGGCGGATCGCCGCGGCGAGGTCGTCGCGGCGGCAGAGCGAGGCCGCCGAACGCTGCTCGAGCGCCGCGGCGTGGCGCCGCGACCGGCCGCCGTCATAGATCGTCCAGTTGAGCAGGAAAGAGGCGGCGCCGCTGTCGGCCTCGGTCGGCAGGAACCGAACGTTCTGATAAATGTTGGCGACGAAAAAACTCACCTGCGGAAGCGTCTTCGCCCGTTCGGCCGCTGCCTGCTCGTGGCCGGATCGCGCCTGTTCGGAGAGCGACTTCAGTTCGGGCCGATTCTGGAGCGCCACATCCCCCAGCGACCGGATCTCTCCCTCGTTGGGCACGATTGGTTCGGGGTCCGCATCGAGAATCGCGGCGGGCTCGGCGGCCTGACCGATCGCGTCGGCTGGCGGTTCGGGCGGGGCCAGGTCGGCGAGCGGAACAACCGTCTCCATCGGCCGGCAGAGATACCGATTGTAGGCGGCCCAGGCGAGGCTCAGCCGATTCTTTGCCTGGATCTCACGCTGGCGGGCGTTCGACCGCGCCACCTGTGCCGCCAGGAGATCGTTGCGGATGCTCAGCCCCTGTTTGACCAGGTTGCCGACATCGCGTGCCTGCGACGAGAGGCTCGAAACACTGCTTTTCGCCACGGCGACACCGCGATCGGCGCGGAGAACATCAACATAGGCCCTCGCCACCTGGAGCTTCAGATCGAGCGCGGCGGCGGCCTCGTCGGCCCTTGCCGCGCCAAGCTGCGCGTGGCTATCGGCAATCGAGTGCCGGATCCGACCGCCGCTGTAGATCGGGACGCTCGCCGCCACCGCCGAGATCAAGAACGATTGCTGGCCGCTCGCCGGCGCCGCCTTCGGCTGGCCGCCGAGACCCGGCACCGAGATCGGGTTGGTCAGGAACGATTCAAGGTTCAGCGTCTGGATCTGCGGGAGCCGGGTTCCCTTGATGGAGGCCAGGTCCAGTCCGGCCGCCGTGGTCGTCCGCTGGCTGGCGCCAAGCTGGGGATTGGAATTCAGAGCGATCGTCCAGGCTTCGGCCAGATCCTCGGCGATCACCGAGGGGACCACCATCAGCCCAAGGACGCCTACCATGACGACGGCCCAGCCCGGATGTCGGCGAAAGTAACGAGGCATCACGACCCTCCTTGTGTACGCGATGGTCGATCGGAAACAGACTCTGGAGGAGCAACCACGGAAAACACGAAATCACACGGATTCAGACTCTGGAGGAGCAACCACGGAAAACACGAAATCACACGGATTCCATCAAGGATTCCAGGCTCCTGCGAACCCTCAGTAAAATCCCGCACCCTGGCCTTTATTTCGTGTGATTTCGTGTTTTCCGTGGTTGCTCTTTGGTCCTCTGATCTGGCCTCTCGATCTCGTGTGATTTCGTGTATTCCGTGGTTGCTCTTCTGTCTTCCGATCTGGCCTTTCGATCAGTGAACGGCGACGCTCGCGCCTTCCGAGCCCGCCCGCTTCATCAGGAAGACCAGCGGGACCACGCCGAAGGCGAGCACCGAGAACAGCCAGAACATATCCAGGTAAGAGACCGCCGCGGCCTGTTGCTGGACCACCTGATACAGCATGTGCAGCCCCCGGCGCTGGGCCAGGATCGGGTCGCCGAGCCGGGCCTGAAACGCCCCCGAGACGCCCGACATCCAGTGCGTGGCCGTCGCGTTCAGCGAGTCCAGGTGCTCCACCATTCTTGCCTGGTGGAACTGCGTCCTGCGCTGGAGGAGCGTGTTCGTCAGTGCCACGCCGATGCTCGATCCCTCATTTCGGACCAGGCTGAACAGCCCCGAGGCGTTGTTCGTCTGGTCCTTCGGGAGGAAGGCGTAGGCGACCAGGTTGATCGGAACGAACATCATCCCCGCGCCCAGTGTTTGAAGATTTCGGGGTGAGATCATCATCCCCGGCGAGACGCCGAGGTTCAGACCCGACATCCAGAGCGCCGCGATCCCCTGCGTGATTAGTCCGGCAATGATCAGCTTTCGGGCATCGACCCCTCGACTGAGCAAAATGCCGATGACCGGCATCTCCAGCATGGTCACAAAACCGGCCGGCGAGAGAACCAGCCCCGCATTGAGCGCCGAGTATCCCATCAACGTTTGAAGCATCTGCGGGAGCAGCACGTTGCTGCCGTACAGCACTCCGAAGGCGAAGAAGACGCAGACCGAGGCCATCGCGAAGTTCCGGTCTCGGAACAGCCGCAAATTCACGATCGGCTCTGGGTGCCGTAGTTCCCAGACGACCGCTGTGATGAGGGCGACTGTCGCGACGATCGCCAGGTTGATGATGAACGGCGAGTCGAACCAGTCGTGCTCCTGCCCCTTGTCGAGCATCAATTCGAGCGAGGCCAGCCCGATCGAGATGAGCGAGAGGCCGAGGAAATCGACCCGGATCGGCTTCCCTCGGTTCTCAGCCCGCTGAGCCTTCAGATACGGAGGATCTTCCAGGACGAGACTGCTCAGGACGATCGAGAGCACGCCGACGGGGATGTTGATGTAAAAGATCCACCGCCAACTGTAGTTCTCGGTGATGTAGCCGCCGAGTGTGGGGCCCAGCACGGGCGCCACGAGGATGGCGAGTGTGTAAACAGCCATCGCCATCCCGCGCCTGGCTGGCGGGAAGGTGTCCATCAATATCGCCTGCTCGGAGGGCTGCAATCCGCCGCCGGCGAGCCCCTGGAGCACGCGGAAGAAGACGAGCTGTTCGATGCTGGTCGCCATCCCGCAGAGCGCCGAGCTGGCCGTGAAGAGGACCACGCAGGTCATGTAGAACCGCTTTCGGCCGACGATCGACGAGAGCCAGCCGGTGAGCGGAAGGACGATCGCGTTGGCGACGAGGTAGCTGGTCAGCACCCAGGTACTCTCGTGGACCGAGACGGAGAGGCTGCCCGCGATGTGCGGCAGCGCGACGTTCGCGATCGACGTATCGAGCACCTCCATGAAGGTCGCGAGCGTGACCGTCAGGGCGATGATCCAGGGATTGATCGCGGGCCGATCGGACGGGGAGATGGCAGGTTCGCTCATCGACGGGCCTCCGCGATTGGCAACCGGTACGACGAGCCCCGAAGCCGGGCGCCGGCGTCGGGTCCCTCGGGCCTTGTCTTGATGTCCACCGACGGCACCGCCGACATCCCGACCAGCAGCGGCGTTTGCTTCGAGTTTGGGTCCACCAGGTCGATCCGGACCGGGATGCGCTGGACCACCTTCACGAAGTTGCCCGTGGCATTCTCGGGCGGAAGCATCGACGAGGCCGCGCCCGTCGCTGGAGCGAAGCCCGAGACCCGTCCGCGAAAAGTCCGGCCAGGATAGGCGTCGACCTCGACCTCGACCGGCTGGCCGATCGAGAGGTCGGCAATCTGCGTTTCCTTGAAGTTCGCGACAATGTACACATCTTCGAGCGGCTGGATGGAGAGAAGCCCCTGTCCCGCCTGCACGGCATCGCCCGGGTTGACTGACCGGCGGTTCACAAACCCAGAGACCGGCGCCCGGATCTCGGTATAACCCAGACGAAGCTCGGCCTCATCCAGCTCCTTCCTCGCCTTGACGATGCTGGGGTGCTCGTCCCTGTGCGACGGGTCGAATGAGGGGCCGCCCAGCATCGCCTCGGCCCGATCGAGCTGCGCCCGGGCGACTCGGACCGTGGGAACCTCGTCGAACCACGATTCCGAGGTCCGCGAGGCCAGTTCCTGCACGGCCCGGCGCAATGCCTCGGGCTGGAGCGCGACGACCGACGACGCCAGGCCCAGCCGCGCCAGGATCTGCTGTCCCGAGGCGACCGCCCGACGAACGGCCGTCGCCGTGTGTTCCAGGTCGGAGGGCACGCGCTCCGGATGCTGGTAATCGGGCGGGAGCGCCAGCAGGGCCCGGGCCTGCTGGACCCGCTCGGCCGCCGCCTTGAGCTTCTCACGGGCGCTCTGCATCGTCGCGAGCCGCTGGTCGAGCTCGGCGGCCGTCCCGCTCTGCTGGGCCACCAGGTTCTTGATCCGCTGATGGTCCTTCTCGGCGAGGATCAAATCGGCCTGCGCCGCTCGGAGCGAGGCGACCTCGGCCCGAAGGCTCGCGACCTGATAGCGCACCTGCTCCTGCTGCCCCTCGACCGCCCGCCAGGCCTCCTCCAGCGACGAGACCGACGATCGCACCTGGTCGCGCGACTGCTCCAGCTCGGCCCGCGCTGCCTCGATCGCGCGGATCATCCCGTCGACCTGCATCCGGGCCTGCTGCCAGTCCTGCCGCTTCTGCTCGACCAGTAGCCGGTACGGCTCTCGATCGAGTTGCACCAGCAGCGCGCCCTTTGCCACGTAGTCGTTGTCGTGCACCAGCACCCGCTCGACCACATCAGCAACCCGGCTCGGGACCGTCGACGGATCTCCCGTGACAAAGGCGTCGTCGGTTGAGACGTGCGCCATGTAGTCGCGAATCCACGGCCCGCCCTTCCATGCTCCCACGACGGCCGCGACCGCCGCGACGCCAACCATCACCCAGCGACGTCCCCCACGCCTCGGTGGCGGGACGACCTCTCTTGCCTCGCCCATCGGCGTGCCTCCCTCCTCGACGTGGGGACCATGCCTCGACCCATGCCCCGGCGAGGCGATGGTTCGCGTGCTGACGGCCGCCTCGTCCCCGCCCTCGCCCGTTCTCCCTGGCTCGCCCATCGACTCGGCCTCCTTGCCGGATAGAACTGACTGGTCAGTCATTTTGCAAAACTGACTGGTCAGTCATTATAGAACGAGCCGGGAACCGAGCAAGAGGAAATCGGTTCGGGAAACAGGCGGGAGCGAACGGCGGGAGTTTGCTAGAATCGAGGTCCCGTGGCGTGTGCGGTGCGGTGCGGCCCGTCGAGGCGAGGCCGCGGGGCAGGGGGTTGGATTGCAGGACGAGGTGACGCGTGCGAACGGCCGATCCCGCCAAGGTCAAGCGGATCATCGATGCGGCGGTCCAGCTCTTCGCGGAGCGGCCGTATCACGAGGTGAGGATGGAGGACATCGCCACGCGGGCACAGGTGGCGAAGGGGACGCTCTACCTCCACTACAAGGACAAGGAAGCCCTGTTTGTTGGGATGAAGAGCACCTGGCTCCGATCGCTGGTGGAGCGGATCGAGTCGAGCTTGCGCGACGAGATGTCGCCCGAAGAGAAGCTGCTGTCGATGAACCGCGAGTCGTTCTCGTTCTTCGAGACGAACCATTTCTTCCTGGAGGTTCTGCAGCGGCTGGAGTCGATCCGGCTCGACGGGAAGTCGGAGTGTTTCGAGGAGCCGAGGGCCCGGCTTCAGGGGTTGCTTCTCCGGATCATTCGCGAATTTCCCTCGCGTGTGAATGCGACCGATGAAGAACTGGCTCTGGAGGTCGTGGCCATTTCGGGGATGATGAAGGAAATTCTCTTTAGCCTGCCCCGCCCCTGGCCGGAAGACCTTCCGGATCGTGTCACCCGGCTCTTCCTGTACGGCATGCAGGGTGGTGCGGCTCCGGCGACCGGCCGGAAAAAACAGGGTTCGGGAGAGTGCTCAGCCCCTCGAAATCTGCCACGGACCGCCACGAGGCGCAAGATCGGCCCACAGAGATAAGCGGCGGCCTTACTCGGGACGGAGGGCGTCGGTGAGGACCCAGGCGAGCCGGCTTCCGCCCAGGTAGAGCTGTCGCCTGACGATCGGCAGGCTGGCCTCGTAGTAAGCGTCTTCGAGAGTCTCGCCCGATTCGATCCGGCGTCCGGTCCGGGGATTTTGATAGGCCAGTTGAGCGGCGTGGAGGCTGCCGGTCGCCCATTCTTCGAGCGTGCCGTCCATCGCCGCTGAGCGGCTGATGGGGTCGTCGATCGCTGAAAGCTCGGCGACCCATCGGTCCTCGCCCCGGGTCCGGTGTTCGAGGATCAGGTCGTCCCAAAGATGGTGCAGCGAGGTCTTCCGTCGGTAGAAGTGGATTTGAAGTGTGTTGCCGCCTCGGTCGTGGTGCTCGCCGATATGGAGCGGTTGGTGCAGGTCGCCGACGAGGTGAACCACGAATCGAAGCGCCTCTCGCCTGGCGGCTGGAGAACGGCGGCGGTCGGCGAGGATCCCGCGGAACTCGCGAAGTTTCGGTACGATTTGCCCCGAGCCGGCCAGGCGGTCGTTGTACCGTTCCTCGTCCAGCGGGACGTCGGCAAAGTGCCAGGGACCGCTCCCGTGGATGCGAGTCCGGTTCTCGTCGGCCCAGGTCGAGGCGTCGGCAAGCGACTCGCCCGGCTCAAGGATCTCGGCAATCTCGGCCCGAACCGTGGGACTGAGATGGCGGTCCGCGAACTCGGCGACCACGCGATGTCCGAGCCGGCCCCACGCCCAGACCGGTCCCGCCGACTGCCAGGCGATCATAACCGTGATGACGAAGCAGACCGTGCGCTGAGGTCGTCCTCGTGCGTATGGTCCCGATTGTCGACTCATCGCCGCACCTTTCCGATCCGACGCCACTCGCTGGCGACCGCGGCCACGAGGTGCCCCGACTTGGGATGTTCCGGCTCGATATCGACGGGCAGACCGTGCGCTCGGAGGGCCGCGGACGTCGTCGGCCCGACCGAGCCGACCACCACCCGCTCGGTCATCGCTTCGCGAAGAGGAGCCTCGATCCCGCTCGACGCGGCGACCTGGAGAACGTGCTCAACCTGCTGCGCCGACGTGAACAGTGCGGCGTCGATTTGCCCCTCGGCCATCCGGGCCAGCGCCTCGGCGAGCGGACCGGTATCTTCGGGCAGCGCCCAGCGATAGACCGGAACCCGGGTCACCGAGGCGCCTCGGTTTTCAAGCCCCTCGATCAGTTCGGGGACGGGTTTACCATATTCCTGAACGGCCACGCGGAGGCCCTTGACGGGTTGTTCGGCGTCGAGGGTGGCCAGCGTCTCACGCCAGGTATTTGGTTCGGGAACCTTCAGGTCAATCCTCACGCCCAGTTCCCGGAGGACCGCGACGGGTTTTGGCCCCCTCGCGACGATCTTTGATCCCGCCAGGGCCTCGCCCCATCCCGAGGCCGGAAATCTGGCCTCCAGCGCCTGGACCAGCATCCGGATGCCAACGCCCGTCTCGAAAATCACCAGGTCGAACCGGCCGGCCAGAAGTTGGTCGAGGAAAGCGATCGCCTCGGCGTTGTCCTCGATCGGAACCTCGCGCATCGAGGGCGCCGGGATCGCGATCCCGCCGTGTTTCTCGACCAAACTCGCCAGCGTTCCGGCCATGCGCGACTCGAAAATCGCAACGCGCAGGCCATCGAAGCCGGATGCCTCGTTCATGATCGATCCCTCGGCCCTCGCCGAAGCGGCGGGGAATGCCTCCATTCTAATCGCCGGACGTGGTCGTGTCTTCATCGGCCCCGCGGGCCCGGATCTCTCGATCCGCCCGTCCACTTCCAGACCGCCCGATCCTGGTCATCGCGGGACACCACCTATTTTCGTGGCGAGTCCTTCCTTTACGATTACAATACGGAGGATCGCCTGGGAGCGTCCTGGGCGAGATCGGACTCTGGAGACGAGATGCTGCGCGCATGGAGACGGTAACCAGAGACCTCCCGCTCGTCGGTTTGACGATGGGGGACGTGGCGGGGATTGGCCCCGAGTTGATCGCGAGGGCCTGGCTGGATCCCGATTTCCATGCCCTGGCGAGACCCATTGTTATCGGCGATCCGACGATTCTCCTCCGGGCCTTGCACCTTGTCGGGGCAACCGATGGCGTCCGGATCCAAAGGATCGAGAATCCAGGGCAGGCCGAACCGTCCCGGTATGCGATCCCTTGTCTCACCGTTCCGGAGGCTGGCGACAAGCTGGCCGACGTTCGCCCGGGCGCGGTGGATCCCCGAGCCGGGCGAGCCTCGTATGCCTTTCTGCGCGAGGCCACCGATCTGGCGATGGCCGGACGCCTCGACGCGATCGTGACGCTTCCGCTCAACAAGAAGGCGCTTCACGAGGCCGGTGTCGAGCATCCCGGCCACACCGAAATCCTCGCCGAGCGTTGCGGCGCCTCCGACCACGCGATGATGCTCTACATGGAGACCGGAGGCCCCTCGAATCCCTCCGCGGCCGGCCTGGGCGTGATCCATGTCACTCTTCACGTCGCGTTGCGGAAGGTCTTCGAGCTGCTTCGCCGTGATGTCATCGCCTCGAAGATCCGGCTCGCCGATCGATCGATGCGACCGCTGACCGACGGCCGAAAGCCCCGGATCGCCGTGACCGCTCTGAATCCCCATGCCGGCGAGGACGGTCTCTTCGGCGACGAGGAGCTGACCATCATTCGTCCGGCCGTCGAGGATGCGATGGCCGAGGGGATCGACGTCCACGGTCCGTTCCCCAACGACACACTCTTCTATAACGCATTCCAGGGCGCGTTTGACGCCGTGGTGGCGATGTACCACGATCAGGGGCACATCGCCCTGAAGACGGTCGGATTTCAGCGGGCCGTAAACGTGACGCTCGGACTTCCGATCGTCCGGACGAGCGTGGCGCACGGAACGGCCTTCGACATCGCCTGGCAGAACCGCGCCGAGGCCTCGAGCCTGATCGCCTCCACGCGAGTCGCGGGCCGAATCGCCCGATGGCGGGCCTCTCATGGGGAGCGCGTTACCGTCGGATGATCTCGATTTCGACCCAGTTGGTCGCGTGATCGCCCGGCCAGAGCGACCGGACATCGGGATCGCCCCATCCGAGCCGCGGGTCGGCCGACGCCTGCAGGCGAATTCGTCGAGTGCCCGGCCGTTCAATGGCCTGGCCGGCACCCTCGGCGATCGGCCCGATCGGAAATCGTCGGGTAGACGAGGGAGCGCCGGGTGTCCCCTGTCCGGAGACAATTAGCGTTCCGGCCGGAAAGCGTTCGGGATGCCCTTCCACCTCGATCGAGAGCCGGTGCGCCAGGTCAGAGGGCAGGGGCGTCTCGATCGCGAGGCACGGCGGGCGGCGGATCACCCAATCCTCGCCGATCGCGAGGTTTTGTCCCGTCACGGAGTCGTCTTCTCGATCGGGAGACTCCAGCCGAATCGCGGTCGCCATCGTCTCGTCGCGCACGGCGTCCGAAAGCGTCAGGATGGCGTCCAGCTTCAGGATCGGGTCGAACTCGATCGGAAAGGGGACGTGCGGGAGCTCGATCTCCCACGAGTCGGAAAGTGTCGGCGCGGTCTTCACCTTCACCTGCAAGACCAGGCGGTGCGGGCCTACGGTGGGGAAGTCGCCCGGGATGATTGGGAACGTGAAAAACACCGGCCCTGGACGCCATTCCGAATACTCCTCGAGCGCCGCTCGGCGAGCCCCCATGATCCGGTGCGACCAGAGAAGGTCTCCGGCCTGCACGTGGGCTGGATTGTCGTCGAGAAAGGGAACGTCGTAGCGAACGGCAAGGGAGATCGGGAGATCGAGGGCCCTCGGATATCGACGCCGGGCGAGCCATGAGACGGAGAATCCGCGGGGGACGAGCGCCTGTTCTTCCTCGGCGACCAGCTCGTCTTCTCTCCAGAGTCGCGAGAGTGCCCGGCCGGTGGCATCTCGGATCGGGCCGGGCTCGGCGGTGCTGAAGATTCGGAGCAATTCCCAGGCACCCGATCGGCCGAACTCGGCGGCGGCCTCGATATCGGCGACCGTGAGGTTGGGATCAGAAAGCCGATCGACCGCGCGGCCAGCTCGCCACGATCGGAGCAGGCGGCGTCCGCCTCCGATGAGAATGATTCCCGCCATGACCAGCCAGACGGCCGACCTCGGCTCGGTCATCCATCGGCGTCGCGTGGTTTCGCCGTCGCCCAGCGTCCGCGATCCTGGTCGCCGGGTCGGCGTGCTGGGATTGACGGTGGGATCGTCCCGGCCCGATGGCGGTGCCGATGATGCCGGCCTCATGATCGGGTCGCCCATCCTCGGTGACGCAGGGACGTTCGCGGCCTGGACGATCGCGATCGGTGGGAGGGGGTGGCCGGTGGTTCGTCGCCGTGTTTCCGCCTCGTCTCGCCGGAACCTGCCTCCGGGGCCGGCGCGCCGGCTTCGGGTTTCTCCTCGATGATCGTCGGCTTTCGAAGCAGGGCACCGTCGCCAGGCTCGTCGGCATAGAGGGCGTCAGTCAGCTCGTCCACCGCGTCCTGAACGTCGTGCAGCTCTCGATGGATGGTCCGCATCTCGTTCCAGAGACGGTCAATCGGGTCGTCGGAGCCCTCCCGGTCCGTGATGAGCAGGAGGTTATCCTCGGCGACGACGTGGTATGTCATCCCAACCTGGTCGAGCAGCAGCTTCAGCCCGGTCTTGAGCCGAACGCCGTCCAGTTCAAGCCGGACTGTATCCTCAACCTGAACGTTCTGCCGTTCCATCGCGGCGATGTCGAGGACAACCGGAATGCCGAGATCCTGCTTCAACTGGACGGCGACCTGGGCGAGCGGGGTCGGGCGGCCGAAGGAAAAGCGGTAAGGGCGTGAGAGTAACTCCTGGACCGAGACGCCCGGCACGCTCGATTTCGGGGGGACGACATTCGACGGCCCGGGCGGTTGGGCCCGAAGCATCACCCGGTCAGTGATCGAGAGGCCCAGCGTCATCCCGATCAGCAGGAAGAGCGCCGCGTAAGCTTTCCGGTGCATGGCTCGGTCCTCGAGTCACCCGACGCCCATCTCAATCCCGATTCATTCCTGAGTGTAACACGAACCGCCCGCCGCGGCATCAGCGATCGCGTGGTCCGGCGACCATCCAATGACCCGCCCGTCGCGGAGCGCCGAGTCGATCTCCCGGGTGGTCGGAAAACCAAAATCGAGCCGATCGAGCACCAGCGCCGCCGCGGCCGAGCCGCGATCGATCGCCTCGCGAATCCAGTCCTGGGGGACGTTTCGGAAGCCGCCGTCCCATCCCCGATCGAGCAGGGCGAGCAGCATCGCTGAGGCGAACGCCTCACCGGCGCGGTTCGTGTCGCGGGGTGGTCGCGATCGGGGAAACGCGGGTCGAACACAGCCTCGGCGCTCTCCGGATGGGTCCGTGAATCGAACCTCCGCGCCTCGGGGACCATCCGTGATCGCGACGATGGGAATGAGAGAGCCGACCCGCTCGCGGTCGTCGAGTTCCTGCCACTCCGTCCGATTGCAACTCAAGAAACTCACGCGATCGGCAAACCCGGTGAGTGGATCGTGGCGATCGGTCATGTTTCGGAGTGAGGGAGCAAGGAACCGCGTTTTTGCACTCGAACGCCTCAAGACAGGTCCGATCAGCCGGTTCGGCAGGGCGGAGACGACCAGGAGATCGGTTGGCTTCGAGGCCAGTTCGGTAAGTTCTTCCGGATCGATCGCCGCATGACTGCCTCGAAAGCCGATCGCAAGCTTGTCGCCATGCTCGCCGCTCGTGACCAGCAGAGTCCAGTCGGCCGGATGATGGGGCGTCCGGATGGGATGGTGAGTGATCCCGACCTTCGAGATCCGCGCGACGATCTTCCGACGGATCGGATCGGCGTTCTCTCCGAGCGCGGAAACCAGCGTTCCGCCGAGGGCCGAGGCAAACCCGGCGCCCATCCCGCCCAGATCGTCGGCCCAGGAGACGGCCCGGATGTGTCGGCGTCCGGAGAGCCCGGCGCGGATCGGGTCGCGTAGCGTCATCCTCCCGGTCGGGCCGGGCCAACCTTCCGGCGGATCGATCTCCAGGGCGTATCCGGCCGGATCCTCGATGACGATCGACTCGCCGCCCCCGAACTCGCCAGCGGCCTCGGCGCTCTGATCGATGGGGCCGCCCTCACCCTCGATCGTGAGCGGATCGACCACACGCAGAACCCGATCGAGATACGCGGGCCCGATTACGAGCGTGCGGCGCGGCATCCAGGCGGCCTCAGAGTGGCGGGAGCGAGGTTGGGCGAACGGGTCCGGTTCCGTCCGCGGGGACGTTCGCATTATACTCGAAGGTTCATCCGGCCCCGGCGCCGTTCGTGCAGCGAAACGGCCAAATCGTCGGTCGTTCAGAATTCAGGGGAGTCGACTGCGGACCGTGGATATCGAATCGTCGGTGGAATCGCTCGATCATCCGGTGGATAACGCCCCGGTGCGCTCGATCACGCACCAGAACCTCACCGTTGAGGGCTACTCTCGGGCGGCCGTCCAGACCTACTGGCGTGTCCCCGAGCTGAAGCTGGGCTTCGACATGGGTGCGCAGCCCTGGTCGTTCATGGCGACGCCTCACTGGTTCGTCAGCCATACTCACCTGGATCACATCGCGGCGCTCCCGGTGCTGGTCGCGCGGCGCCGGATGATGAAGATGGAGCCGCCGACCATCTACCTTCCCGCCGAGGCTGTCGCCAACGTCGATGCCCTCCTGCGCGCCTTTCAGCGGCTCGATCGAGGGCGGATGCCGGTCGAGCTGGTTGGGCTGAAGCCAGGAGACGAGGTCAATCTCTCGCGCGAGCTGGTCGTCTCGACGATTCCGACCCGGCACACCATCCCCTCGCTCGGTTATCTTGTCTGGGAGCGTCGGAAGAAACTCAAGCCAGAGTATCACCATCTGCCGGGCGATCAGATTCGTGACCTCCGGCTCAGCGGTGTGGAGGTCTCGGCCGAGATCCGAATCCCGAAGATCGCCTACCTCGGCGACACGTCGCCCCAGGGAATCGACGCCGTCCCCGACGTCTACCACGCACAGATCCTGATCCTGGAGATGACCTTCGTGGCGCCGAACGAGCGGGCCTCGATCATCCACAAGTACGGTCATACGCATCTCGACGACCTGATCGCGCGAGCCGATCGGTTCGAGAACGAAATCATCATCGCCTCGCACTTCAGCACCCGGCTGCACCCCGACCAGATCGCCCGGATCGTCGAGAAACGGCTTCCGGATTCGCTCCGGGGCCGGTTGAAGGTCTGGCTGTAGATCGCGTGGCGAGGCGTTTTCATCCGTCCTCGCCCCGCGAGCCGAAGCGGGCCTCAATCCCTGGAGGCATCCCTCGGCTTTCGGCCGCGTGACTTCGCCCGCCCGGTCCGATCGCCGCGGAGGGCGAGATGGAACCCGCCGGCCGCAACCGCCGCGGCGCCAAAGACCGTTGGCAGGGCGCCGGCGACGTCCTCCGGATCATCCGCGTGGGTAAGCGAGTTGGCGACCAGGACAGGGATGGCCTCGTCGATCAGGTCGGCCGGTGGATCCGAGTTTGGGTCGGCGGGATGGAGCAGGAACGCGCCGCTGCCGCCCGATGATCCTCCGCTGCCGGAACCGCCCTGGCCGCCGCCCGTCGACGCGCCTCCTGTCCCGCCGGACACGCCTTCTGTCTGGCCCGCCTGAGCGCCGGACGGAGCACCCGGGCCGCCGGGAGAATCGGGTGTGGTTGCCTGGACACCCTGAGTGGTCTCACCGCCGGCGCTCCGGGAGTGGCCCTGCTCGGCGCCAGCCGACTGGCCCGGCGCGGCGCCCTGGCCGGGAGTGCCCGGCTGTCCGGCTCCCTGCTCGCCGCCCGGCGGCGTCTGTGCGTTCTGCTGAGGTGTGGTCTCGTCTTGCTGGATCATCGTCGGCGGGCCTGCCGGCTGATGCGCCTCGACCGAAGGCGGCTGGACCGGCTCGACCTCTTCCGTGATGGATGGGCCGATCGGTCCGACCGCGACCGGCTGGTTGACCGAAGCGCCATTGAGCGAACCGTTTGCGGCCTGGCCGAAGTGCGTGAACGTCGGCGGACCACCCTGGGGATTTGGGGCCTGCATCCAACTATTAGAAGTCAGTGGGATCTCGGTCGTCTCCATGTGGAAGAGGCCGGTGGGTAGCGGCGGCAGGGTGATCCAGACCGTGCCGATGTCGGGGGTTCCGTTATCCAGCGGGGTCTCGTTCTCGGTCACCATGGGGGTGAGCAATGGGGTGATCGGCAACGACGTCAACCCAAGTGCCGCCGTTACACCGGTCTGGGTCGAATAGACGTTGGCGGTCAGTTCCGAGGCATTCGCCAGCAAATCGTTCAGGGGTAATTCGGACTGGAGATAGTTGATATCGCCGACCGCATGTGTGACGACACTATAGCCGCCCGGAACCTGAGTTCCGACCTCCAGGGAGGGCGGCGCGCCGGCCGTGACCCCAATCACCTGCGGGCTGCTGGACTCCGCCGAGGTCGTCCCCTGAACGGCCGAGAGGAGTTGCCGCGGTTCGAGGTCTTCCAGTTCGAGCGCAGGGTGGCTCGCGTGATGGGGATGGTCGGCCAGGGAACGATCCGATCCGGCGATCGATCGGAGCACGTCGAGGGGAGTCATGGACAGCCTCCTGTATGTTGATCGGAGTTAACTCCTTCAACATCGGGCGTTTGGAGTGATGTCCTGACAGGAATGCAAGCCCTATGCCGGTCGGTGCTCACCATCCTTTGCCGTGGAACCGCCCCAGGCTCTGGCGCCGGCCGCCGTCGTCGAGGTTCTTCCGAGCATCCTACGGGCGACCGCCGCGAGCCGGGGGAACCGTTCGGAGGCGGTCCTAGCCTGGCACGAGATCCATCCGCGAAGGATGTCGCGCTCGATCCGCAGGCGATCCCCGATCGAGGCGGCCCACATCTCGCGAGGCGATGGAGGATAGCCCCGGGCGGCGAGCCATCGTCCGCAGAGTCGATCCAGGATCGCCCGATCGCGGGGGGTTGACTCGTCCAGCCAGGAGCCGGTTCGGCCGTCGCGAACATGGTTCCAGTGCAGGAGTGTCCCCGGGTCGCAAATCTGCGCGCTCGAGGCTTCGTGCAGGTTGACCCCGCTCTGCTCGATCTGGCGCCGCAGGGCCTCGGTGCGCGCCTTGTTGGCCTCAAGCGAGTATTCCGAGGCGATCCTCTCCGCCTCGCCCGCGGCCGGACGGATGCCCAGGTGCTGCGCAATCGTCCGGACCGCCGCCACCGGGTCGGCCAGGATCTCGTCGTATCGCTGGATCAATACGTTCGGCTGCTCGGTCCAGTACCGGTCGTTGGCGAGAACCTGGTGGATCATCCCCTGCTGGAGCAACCGGTCGAACGTCAGCCGACGCTTGTGCATCAGCGAGAAGGCCACGTCGCGGACGTCGCGATAGGCGTAGATCGCCACGGCTCGCCCCTCGACAATCGCCCGGGAGAAGCAGGGGTGGGCGTCGTGCGACTTGATCACTCGCCACTCCGCCGGCGCCTGGCGAACCGATTCGGCATACTCCGCGGCTGTCAGATACCCGGCTCGGGCCCCTTCGCGATGATGCTCGACCAGATGCGCGGCGACCTCGTACTGCCAGGTCGAGCACGCCCGGTACATCCCCGCGCAGATCACGTCGACCGGCCTGTGCTTCATCCCGCTCGCGAGCACGCCGCGCCCGACCTTCAGCGCGGGACCGTTCCCGGCCGCGGTGCCTCCGGACTTCGCGTGCGGCGACGGCCGGCCGCCCCGATCGCGACGCGACCCGGCTGGTCCCTCATTCCGATTTCCTCGGCTCATCAGCGCCGGCCCTCCCTTGTGATTGGACCACTCGCGAGCCGGTCGTCGGTCGGTCGCGGTCGGTCGCGTTGATCCATGGCGATCCAGCGATCAGCGCTCGACCGCGCGCCCCGTCCATCGGCGATGGCCTCCGCGACCAGCCCACTCAACCGGACCGCGCCGTCGCGGTTCAGATGGATCGGGTCGCGGAACCATCGGCGTTCCCATCTCGCTTTCTGGGCATCAAGAACGGTAAGCACCTCGAACCGGCCGAGCAGTCCGCGGACGTATTCTCGGTACGCGCCGACCGTCCCCACGCCCTCATTCCGATCGAGCCATGCGGCATCCGCGGGCGGGATCACCCAGTAAACCGGGATCTCCCGTTCCTGCGCCATCGCCAAAAACCGATCGACGAAGTACGCATGCACCGGGTTCGGAGCCCATCTCCATCCGTGGCCGAGATACGGTGTCGGTAAAGAGCCCGCGACGGGAACATATTCCCGAGGAGCGAGCTGCGCGCCCTGGTTTCGTGTCCAGCCGACAACCAGATCCTCGATTCCCTCGCGGCCAAGCCGATCGACATATTCGGAACTCTCCGACCGGAGCCCGAGAGCTGATCGGATAGTTTCCCGAGCCACGATCGAGCCGAGCAGGCCATGGACGATGAGGGAAGCAACCATCGAGGGATCGCGTGTCCGGCCGAGTAACGCCAGGCGATCGCAGATCCTCAGACCGCCGGCCCACCATTCCAGGCCGGCTTTCGGGTCCATTCCCAGCAGCAGCGGCGAGAAGTGGACGACCAGCGCCCGAGGCTGGAATCCCCTGTCGAGAACGCGTCGCAACAGCACCTGACTTGCCGGCGCCGGTCCGCCCAGGACGGCAAGATTGTACGACGACCGCCCGAGCCGCTCCTCAAGCACGCGCGGGACGATCCCCAGCTTGATGAGGCTATCGCCGAAGCAAAGGACCTCCGCGCCCGCCTCGGGACCATCCGCCGCCCGGTTCGCCCATTTCCACGAGGCCGAGAGCCGTGATCGCGGTGGATTCTCCCAGCGAAGCTGTCCCAGGCCCACGTTCACCAGCACGATCAGAACGAAGGCCCCGAGCATCCCGGACGGACAGCGCGCAACGAAGGTGCTTCGGTCCACCTCCATCGCCATTGCATCGCTGGCCGATGTCGACCGGGACATCTCATCCATCCGTGGAAGTCGGCGAAGGAGTCCTCCCTTCGCGCGGGAAGTCAGGTTTGTCTTTTATCGACTCGGACCGGAAGCGGCCAGCCGGAATTCTCAGGACCGCTTCAGGGCTTGGGGCGCCGGCCGATCGCTCGCAGAACCTGGCTCGTGATCCAGAGGACCAATCCGAGAGCGAAGATTAGGTATCCGGCCGAGGCCGTCGCGCTTCCCGGCATCGGGAAGACCGGAACGACTTGTCCGCCCGGGTCGCGAACCACGGCGGTGATTCCGACCAGTTCGAGGAGCATTCCGATCCATCTCAGCCAATTTCCGGCTCGTCTCATCGCGCCCCTTCACGTTCGTCCATCGAGCGGATTCGCGGCCTTCGCGATGGAAAAATCGAGGCGCCGGGGTCCGCGGCCAGGACACCGGCGCCCGATCGATCAACCCATCCCCGGAAGTTCGTACCCCTTGCGCGGTTCGCGGCGAAGCTGGGCGTTGGCCTCGGGATCGTTCTTGAACGACTCGGTCTCGACGTCCCAGAAGAGCTTCCGGCCGAGCTTGTACGAGATGTTCCCCAGGTGGCAGGTATTCGTCGAACGGTGGGCGATCTCGATGTCGGAGGTCGGACGTGCCCGTGTCTTCATGCACTCGACGAAGTTCTTCACGTGCGGATCCTGGCCGTCGTCTCCCTTGACCTTCTCGGCCTTCAGATCGATCTTCCGGAGCGGCCGGTCGCCCTGGACCATCCGGATTCCGTAGGGCAAAACGGTGTGATCGGGAATGATCTCGAAGCCGCTCCGGTCGAGCAGGAGACTCCCGTTGGTCCCGCAGAAAAGGATACCGTAGTCGTGGCCGTTGAACTTCAGCCCGTTCCCCTTGCGCATCGAGTAGGTCAGTACGCACTCGGGAAACTCATAGACAACCTGCATCGTGTCGGGCGTGTCGCGGTTATCGTCGCTCGTGAAGATACCGCCGGTGGTGTCGACCGACCGCGGTCCCTTCGCGTCGAGCGCCCAAAGAACGATATCATTCAGATGAACACCCCAGTCGCTCATCATTCCGCCGGCATAGTCGAAGAACCAGCGGAAGAGGAGGTGGAAGCGGTTGGGATTGAACGGCCGCAGGGGTGCCGGGCCGAGCCATCGCTCGTAGTCGACGTGCGAAGGCGCCTCGCCGTCCGGAAACTTGCCGATCCCAGTTGGGCTGATGTTCTCATAATTCCAGGTCTGCACCCAGAAGACCTTTCCGAGCGCGCCCGATCGAACGACCTCGACGGCCTTCTGGAAGTGCGATGAGGAACGTTGCTGAGTGCCCACGGCCATGACCCGGTTGGTCTTCCGGGCAGCCTGAAGCATGGCCTGACCCTCGGCGATGTTATGCGCCACGGGCTTCTCGACGTAAACGTCCTTGCCGGCCATCACGGCCTGGATCGCGGGAAGGGCGTGCCAGTGGTCGGGCGTGGCGATGATCACGCCGTCGACATCCTTGCGATCGAGCGTCGGGCGGTAGTCGCGGGTGGCGTCGGGGTTGTTCCCCTTCGCCTTCTTGACACGCTCGGCGGTCTCCCCGGCGTGATGGTCGTCGACGTCGACGATACCGACGATGTCGACCTCCGGGAGCTCCAGAAACGAGCCGAGCAACTGATTGCCGCGGCTCCCCGCGCCAATGAGGACGAGCCGGACCTTCTCGCTGGCCGGCGCGCTCTTGCCGATCGCCGGAGCGCCCAGCATCACGGCCGCCCCGGCCGCGATCCCGGCTGCCCCGGCAAACTCGCGGCGGTTCATCGGATCAGTCGTCATGGAGAATTTCCCTTTCTCGAGGGGATGGAGAGGCGGATCGGATCCCGTCGCCGATCGGTACGGGCCTCGACAGGCCACTCCCGATCGTACGCAGGGCAGGAACCGTTCGCCAGAGGCGGCCGTCTTCTGCCTTGTTGACGCTCACCTCAAAAGCGCATTAGCCTGATGGAGTCGCAGGTCCGGCCCACGTCCTGGCAGGCGCCTCTCGCTTCTGCTCCGATCCCCTCGCGCGGAGGTGGCCCAGGCGGCCTGACGAGTCCCTGATCCTCGCCTCAGTCCAGCAGCAGGAACGCTCAGAATCCGAAGAGGCGGAATAAACGCCAGGTCGACGCGAATCGCTCGATGATGAGAGAGTCTCCTTGATCCAAAACCGGCCCCGGCGACGTCAGCCGTGGTCTGTCGTCTCGCCGCCGCATCCACGGCGGCCGGAGGTCTTCCGATGTCGCTGATGCAAATGCCGGCCGCCCCCGGTTCGTCCCGAGGGGGGCCGCAGATTCGAGTCACCCCCATGGTCAACTACATATCGGCACTTCTCTTTGTGCTGATGCTGATCGCCGGCGCCCTGATCGCCGCGGGCATCTTCTCGGCTTCGCCGCTGATCGCGGGTCTCTTCGCCGTCTTCTGGATCTTCCTGGACGTCGTCGTCTGCTCGTCGATTCGCCTGGCCGCTCAGTGGGAGAAGGCCGTTGTCTTCCGCCTCGGCAAGTACCACACGATGAAGGGACCTGGCCTGTTCATGGTCGTCCCGCTGATCGATCAGCTCTGGATCGTCGATACCCGCGTCCTGGCCGTGAACATCCCGAAGCAGCAGGTCATCACGCGCGACAACGTCCCGGTAACGATCGACGGTGTCCTGTTCTTCCGCGTCCAGAACGCGGCCGATGCGCTGATCATGGTCCAGGATTTCCGCTACGCGATCTCTCAGTACGCCCAGACCTCGCTCCGCGACGTCATCGGCCAGATGACGCTCGACCAGCTTCTCACCGAGCGCGAGCAGATCGCCCACGCAATCGAGCAGCACGTCGAGAAGGACACCAAGGGCTGGGGGCTGGATATCACCGGCCTTCGGATTCAGGATATCGACATGCCGGAGGAACTCAAAAAAATGATGTCGCGACAGGCCTCCGCCGAGCGCGAGAAGCGGGCCACCATCACCAAGGCCGAGGGCGATCGCGAGGCCGCCGTCAACCTCGCTCAGGCCGCGCACACCATGGCCGAGAGTCCCGGCGCGATGCAGCTTCGCACCTTGCAGACAATCGACGGCCTCGGTCCCACGGCCTCGAACACGGTCGTTCTGGCCCTCCCGGTCGAGATGTTCGAGGCGCTCAATTCGTTCCGCGACTTCGTCCGAACGCAGAATTCGGAGGGTCCGCCCCTGTCGCCTCGGGCCTGAGGTTTCGCCTCGAAAGGGCCGGGCGGAAATCGATCGCTCGGCCCTTGTCGGTCCTCGACAAACCTGCCACCATGACCCGATTCCGTCCCCGGTCGAATGGTGGTGAGGAGCGGCCATGTCGCGTTATTTTCGGTACAAATCCCGAGAACAGCTCATTGCCGATGTCGACCGGCTCGGGCTTGATGTCCGTCTTTCCAGCGACCTCGGCCCGCTCTTTCAGCCGATCGAGATCGGCGGCCGAACGATCGGCAATCGGCTCGCGATCCAGCCAATGGAAGGCTGCGACGCCGAGGCCGACGGCTCGCCCGGTGCGCTGACTTTTCGCCGGTATCGACGCTTCGGGGCCGGGGGCGCCAAGCTCATCTGGGGCGAGGCGGCCGCGGTCGTCCCGGAAGGTCGCGCCAATCCTCGACAGCTCGTCATCGGGCCCTCGACGGCCGCTCCCCTCGCTCGGATGCTCCAGGAGACGCGAGTGGCCCACACGCGGGCCCTCGGCACCTCGGACGATCTCCTCGTCGGGTTGCAGCTCACGCATTCCGGCCGATACTCCTTCTCCCGGCCGATCCTCGCTCAGCACGATCCGGTGCTGGCCCCGCGGACCATCGTCGACAAAACCAGTGGCCGGACCGCCGACGAGAAAACGCCCCTCATCTCCGACGACGAACTGGACCGGCTCCAGGATCGCTACGTCGAGGCGGCCGCGCTCGTCTTCCAGATCGGCTTCGACTTCGTCGACATCAAGCAATGCCACCGCTACCTTCTCTGCGAGCTGCTCTCGGCCCGGTCGCGGCCCGGCAAGTACGGCGGGTCGATCGAGAACCGTACCCGATTCATCCGCGACCTCGTCGCCAGGATACGTGATGCAAACCCAGGACAAATCCTGGCAACCCGCCTGAACCTGTTCGATGGCCTCCCCTATCAAAAAGGGCCGGAGGATACCGGGATTCCCTGCCCGCACGAGCCGCCGATCCACTCAGCATGGGGCACCGATCCCGAGGATCCCTCTCGCCCCGATCTTCGAGAACCGCTCTGGTTGATCGGGAAGTTGAAGGATCTCGGTCTGGGACTTCTGAATGTCTCGATCGGCAATCCGTACGCGAGCCCGCACCTGCTCCGCCCGTTCGAGTATCCGCCGCCCGACGGCTACGAAACGCCCGAACATCCGCTGATCGGTGTCGACCGGCACTTCCGGCTCGCGAGCGAGGTCCAGTCGGCCTTCCCCGACCTACCGGTCGTCGGCTCGGGATATAGCTGGCTCCAGGCATTCGCGTTCGAGGCCGGCGCGGCGAACATCGAGGCCCGCCGCGTCGCGTTCGTCGGAATCGGCCGTGGATCGCTCTCGCAGCCCGATTTCGGTGTCCGGCTCCTGCGGGGCGAGCCGCTCGACCGCAAACGGATCTGCCGGACCTTCAGCTACTGCACGGCGCTTATGCGTTCGAAGCATAACGAGCTGGGTCAGTTCGCCACCGGATGCCCGCCCTTCGACAAGGAGGTCTATGGTCCGATCTGGGACGAGGCGAAGGCCAAAGCATCCGGACAGGGTCCGCCGCCCGGCGATCGGGCTGACGTTCCGGCGACGGGCCGATGAGGGAGGGAGATGCCCCCGCCTCGGCCGGTCAACGTCCCTTCAGCCGCTCCTGCTGCCGCATGTACTTCCGGAAGTTCTTCTGCGTCGGCGTCAGTCCCCAGGGGTTGATGTCCTCGACCTCGGTCTCCATCCAGTCGTCGTAGAAGGTCTGTCCCCGGGCAATGAGACCTTGAAGCGCCCACAGCATCCCGAAAAAGAAGCCTAGCGACAGGAGCTTGACGATCTCCCGGAGGACTCCGTGCGCAATCCCGGGAGGCGAACCGGTGTAGTCCCGGACCTTGAGGGACATCAGCCATTTGCCCGGCGTTCGGCCTGTCAGGCCGCTGATCGTGCCGACGATCACGGCGGGGATCAGGATCGAGAGGCCCCACGCACCAATTCCCAGGGGCATGTGCGCCACCGACGGGAGCGAGGCCATCAGCCACATCTCGCCGAACGAGAGGGCCGCTGTGATGGGAGCGTACAGCAGCAACAGGTCGATGGCATACGCCGCCATCCTCTTCAGCGCATACATGGCGTTAGGGACTCCGCAGAGGTTCGGAGGTGATCCGGGTCGGCCCGCTTGGGATCGAACGCCCATGAATGGGGCAAACATACCCCACATGCCCATTTCGGGCAACCCGGCACCGATATCCGATCGTGGTGCGGCCCAGGCAGGACCTGGCCGGCCCTCCCGGTCGTCATGGTCGACGATCGAGTCCCGTATCGAGGGATGCGGGAGGGTCCGGCGTCTCAAACTCGGCGGCCATGATCCGTTTACTTCCGTACCAGACGCGCGGCCAGAGTCCGGCCTCGCCAGCCCGCCGCCGTTCGGACGAGGACCACCCGGAGCGCTCATTCCCACCTCCCCGCAGGTCGGAGCCCGGCCGCCTCGATGTGACGGGAGCCAGATCGGCGCGTCCCCATGGTCCCTTTCCTAGGAGGCTGTCCGAGTATCTCGATCCGCGTCAGAGCGGACGAGGGTTGTAGTCAGACGGACACGGCTCGGGCACAATGCGGATCGCCGAGCTTTCGACCCACTTGAGGCCACGTCGGAGAGCCGAGTCATGGAGG
>DAIDKV010000135.1 GCA_027449865.1 Planctomycetales bacterium | reverse complement strand
GCCGCCGGGGCCCGCGCCGGCGCCGGGACCGGCCGCGCCGGGGCCGCCGCCCTGGGCCGGGCCGGCCGCGTAAAGGTGCTCGGCCATCGCCTGGCTGGCCTTCTGAAGCTCGTCAATTGCCTGATTCAGCACCACCGCGTCCTCGCCCTTCTTCGCCTCGTTCACCTTGGCGATCGCGGCGTTCAGGGCGTTGCGGTCCGACTCGCTGAGCTTGTCCTTGTGCTCTTCCAGGAGCTTCTCAAGCTGGTAGACCCGCTGGTCGGCGGTATTGCGAGCCTCGGCCAGATCGCGACGCTTCTTGTCCTCGGCAGCGTGCGAGTCAGCCTCGCGCTGCATCCGCTCGATCTCGTCCTTGTTCAAACCGCCCGACGCCTCGATTCGGATCGCGTGCTCCTTGCCCGTCCCCTTGTCGCGCGCCGAGACATTCAGAATGCCGTTGGCGTCGATGTTGAACGAGACCTCAATTTGAGGAACGCCCATCCGGGCCGGCGGAATCCCTTCCAGATTGAACTCTCCGAGGGCCCGGTTGTCGTTGGCCATCGGCCGCTCGCCCTGGTAGACCTTGATCGTGACGGCCGTCTGGTTATCCTCGGCGGTCGTGAAGGTCTCCTTCTTCTCGGTCGGGATCGTCGTGTTCTTCGGAACGAGGACGGTCATCACCCCGCCCTTGGTCTCCAGACCAAGCGAGAGCGGGGTAACGTCGAGCAGCACGACGTCGGTGACGCTCCCGGTGAGAACCGCCCCCTGGATCGCGGCTCCAACGGCGACGACCTCGTCGGGATTGACCCCCTTGTGCGGATCCTTGCCGAAAATGTCCTTGACGATCTGCTGGACGCGAGGCATCCGGGTCGAGCCGCCGACGAGGACAACCTCATCGATATCCTTCGGGCTGAGTTTGGCATCCTTCAGCGCCGTGAGGACAGGGCCGCGGCACCGCTCGAAAAGGTTATCCGTGAGCTTCTCGAACTGAGCCCGGGTGATCGACATCGTCAGGTGCTTGGGTCCCGACGCATCGGCCGTGATGAAGGGCAGATTGATGTCGGCCTGAGCCTGAAACGAAAGGTCCTTCTTCGCCTTCTCGGCGGCTTCCTTGAGCCGCTGAAGAGCCATCTGGTCCTTCCGAAGATCAATCCCCTGCTCTTTCTTGAACTCGTCGGCAATGTGGTTGATCAGGGCCTCGTCCCAGTCGTCGCCGCCGAGGTGGGTGTCGCCGTTAGTGGAGAGCACCTCGAAAACGCCGTCGCCGACGTCGAGGACCGAGATGTCAAACGTCCCGCCGCCGAGGTCAAAGACGGCGATCTTCTCGTTCTTCTTCTTCTCCAGACCGTAGGCCAGTGCCGCCGCGGTCGGCTCGTTGATGATCCGGGCGACCTCGAGTCCGGCGATCTGCCCCGCGTCCTTGGTGGCCTGCCGCTGGGCGTCGTTGAAATAGGCGGGAACCGTGATCACCGCCTTGCGGACCTTGTGGCCCAGGTAGCTCTCGGCCGCCTCCTTCAACTTGCGAAGCACAAGCGCCGAGATCTCCGGAGGCGTGTAATCCTTCTTCGTCGCCTCCATGTGGACCTTGACGTAATCGCTCGAGCCCCCCGTAACCTCGTACGGAATCATCTTCTCCTCGGACTGGACCTCGCTATGGCGACGGCCCATGAACCGCTTGATGGAGTAGATGGTCCCCCTCGGATTGGTGACCGCCTGCCGCTTGGCCGGGTCGCCGACAAGGATGTCCCCCTTGGCCGTAAAGGCGACCACCGACGGCGTCAGCCGGCTCCCCTCCTGGTTCGGAATGACCGTGACGTCGCTTCCCTCCATCACCGCGACGACACTGTTCGTCGTCCCCAGGTCGATCCCGATGATCTTCTCGCCCTCTGACACGACTCGTCTCCTTTCCGACGGTGATCGGTGACCGCAGAGGAATCCCAACCTGCAATCCCGGTTCCCACGCCCCATTCGAGGGACATCATCTTAACGCATCGCCCCGGCGATCCGCGATCCGGCACCAACGCCCGCGGACATCCCGGTTCCCTCTTGTGGCTCAACTCCCCATGGCCTAATATTACGAATCTCTCCAGAAAGCAAAGACCATGCCGGACCCCAGATTCGCACGGACGACTTCTTCGAAACTCTTCCTTGGAAACAACTTGGGTCTTTACTAGCCGCGAGGCTCTTCTCCACGATCCTTCGGAAGCCTGCCAGATTGACAGCCGCCTGCAAGTGCCCCCAACTCGACTGCAAAAATGGCAGCCAACCCGATCCAGCAGACTCCCGACCGGTCTGCGGGTCGTCCGGGTCGTACCGGCGCCGCCGCTCATCCTGCCGTACAACCGCCTTGACAGCGACTGATTTATTCTTTGAATTACTTATTAGAGTCACGTTTGCGCTCGATCCCGACCGCGTCGGCCCATGGTAGATTCTCTGCCATGCGTGCCATCACCCAACTAAACCTGTACCCAGTCATTCTCCGCACATGAACCGCAAGTCAACGCCGAAGAAGCCAACGGTACCGCGACCTGGGGAGAGTGATTCTCCCGCGAAGGCGGGGGGATCGAGGTCGACGAAGACGAAGGGGACCGACCCGAAGCCGGTGCCGACTCTTGCGGACCTTCGCCGTGAGATCGACCTGCTGGACCGGCAGCTTGTGGAGCTGCTGAACCGTCGGGCGGAGGTGGTGGTCCGGGTCGGTCAATTCAAGCAGGACCGCGGGCTGGAGGTCTGGTCGTCGTCGCGGGAGGACGAGGTGATCGCCCAGGCGATCGCGGCGAGTCACGGCCCGCTCTCGCCGGAAACGTTGCGGATCATCTTCCGCGAGCTGATCAGTGGCTCACGGGCCCTCGAGCGGCCGATGCGGGTCGCCTGCCTGGGTCCGAAGTACAGTTACAGCCATCTGGCCTCGGTGGCCCGGTTTGGCGAGGCCGTCGAGCACGTGCCGGTCGGGTCGATCGCGGCGGTCTTCGAGGAGGTCAATCGGCGGCACGTTCAGTTTGGGCTCGTTCCCCTGGAGAACTCGACCGACGGCCGAATTGCCGACACCCTGGATATGTTCGTCAAACTACCTAACCTCAAGATCCGGGCGGAGGTTCGGCTCCGGGTCCATCACTGCCTGCTCGGGCGGTCGGAGTGGGGGCAGATCCGCCGGGTTTATTCGAAGGCGCAGGCGCTCTCGCAGTGTCGGAACTGGCTGGGGAAAAACGTTCCGCAGGCGGCCAAGGTCGAGGTCGTTTCGACGGCCGCCGCGGCTGAGCTGGCCCAGCGCGAGGATTTCGCGGCCGCGGTCGCGAGTCGGGCGGCGGCCGGGCCCTATCGGTTGAATGTCCTGGCGGAGAACATCGAGGACCAGCCGCACAATGTCACCCGCTTCGCGGTGATCGCCGAGCGGCCGGGTGAGCGAACCGGCCGCGACAAGACCACGCTGATGATTCGCCTCGCCAATGAGCCAGGTACCCTGCCCCGCGCGATCGCCCCTTTCGAAAAGCTGGGCGTCAACATGACCTGGATCGAGTCGTTCCCGGCTCCGGACGGCTCCCCGGGCCGCGATCCCGCCTACCTCTTCTTCCTCGACATCGAGGGGCACGTCGACGACCCTCCCGTCCAGAAAGCGCTCGAACTGGTGCGCCGTCGGTGCGAGCGGCTCGACATCCTCGGCTCGTACCCGCGGACCGACTGCATCGAGAGCTAGCATCCGGCCGCGGCGGATCCGATCCGAGGCGGAAGGTCAGCGCCCCGACCTGGGCGCCTCTTCCCGCGCGGCGACCGGATCCCGGCCGCGTCGGCCGTATCGCCGGGGAGAACAGCCCATGACCCGCTTGAAGGCGGTGCTGAAGGCGCTCTCGGATTCGTAGCCGAGCGACTGGGCGATCGCCGAGATCGATTCGCCGGAATCCCTCAGCCGCTCCCCGGCCAGAAGCATCCGCCATCGTGTCAGGTAGTCGATCGGGGTCGCCCCGACGGCCTCCTTGAATCGAGCGGCGAACCCCGATCGCGACATCCCGACCCGATCGGCGAGCTCCTGCAGGGTCCAGGGATGGGCCGGCTCGCCGTGCATCGCGTGGATCGCCGGCCCGATCTGCTCGTCGGCGAGAGCGAAGAGCCAGCCGACGCCCCCTTCGATTCCCGCCGCGAGGTGCGCCCGGAGCGCCTGCACGAGCATCATGTGGGCGAGGTGCTGGAGGACCAGGTAGCCGCCGGGCTGCGGCTCGCGCAGCTCCGCCATCATCCGTTCCATCGACCATCGGAGGGCCATCCGGTCGGCCTCCTTCCGGATGTGCACGATCGGCGGGAGCATCCCAAGCAGGATGCTCGCGTGGTTCTCCTCCAGGCCAAAGTAGCCCCCGACGCCGGAGACATCCCCGCCCCCGTTCCAGACGGAGATCCCGCCGTTCAGCGGCCTCGCGTGGACCGCCGCGAAGTCGACCGGCGGCAGCGCGAGGTCGCTCGCCAGGCGGAACGGCCGCCCGAGCGGGAGGAGGAAGCAATCGCCCGCCCGGATCCGGACCGCCTCGGAGATGCCCTCGACCACGAGCCAGCACTTGCCGGAGACGATCGCGTAGCACTTGATCCCGTCGTGCTCGGGATACTGCACCGACCACTCGCCCCCGACGTCGAAGCCGCCGAACATCGTGTTCCCGGGCTTCAGCAGCGAGAGAACGTCCGAGAGCGGATCCATGGGTCCTCCTGGACGATCGCGAAGAGAATTTGGACTTCGGAGCATAGATCGTATCGGCAGAAGAGCCTAACCTCTGGGACATCGGACCGAAAAGTCGATTTCCCGGAGGTTTTCTGATGCGTGTTTTCGTGACCGGCGCGACGGGCTTCATCGGCACCGTCGTCGTTCAGGATTTGATCCAGGCGGGACACTCGGTGCTGGGCCTTGCGCGGTCAGATCGGGGGGCCGAGGCGCTCGCCGCGGCCGGGGCGGAGGTCCACCGGGGCGACCTTGAGGACCTCGACAGCCTGCGTCGAGGGGCGGCGGCCTCCGACGGCGTGATCCACCTCGGGTTCATCCACGACTTCTCGCGGTTCCAGGAGGTCTGCGAGGCGGACCGGCGGGCCATCGAGGCGATGGGCGAGGCGCTCGCCGGTTCCGGCCGCCCGATGGTGATCACCTCCGGGACCGGGATGGGGACCCGGGCGCCGGGCGAGCCCTCGACGGAGGATCACTTCAACCCCCACCATCCGAACCCGCGCGCGGCCTCGGAGATCGCGGCGGAGGGGGTCGCCGACCGCGGCGTCCGCGTGACGGTGGTCCGATTGCCGCAGGTCCACAACACGGAGAAGCAGGGGCTCGTCACGCCCGCGATCGCGATCGCCTGGCAGAAGGGCGTCGCGGCCTACGTCGGCGACGGCCTCAACCGATGGCCGGCGGTGCATGTCCTCGACGCGGCCCCGGTCTACCGCCTGGCGCTGGAGAAGGGGCCGAACCGGGCGCGGTATCACGCGGTCGCCGAGGAGGGCGTGACGGCCAGGGCAATCGCGGAGGCGATCGGCCGGGGCCTGAAGATCCCGGTCGCCTCCCTCTCGCCCGAGCAGGCCGCCGGCCACTTCGGCTGGATGGGCCTCTTCGTCGGGCTCGACATGCCGGCCGCCAGCGCCCTGACCCGAGAGCGCCTCGGATGGCAGCCGACGCAGTCGGCCGGGATGATCGACGACCTCGACCACATGAACTGGTCCGCGGTCCCGGATCTGGTCCGCGCCATGGGGATCGCCGCCCGGGAATGATCAAAGGCGCGGCACCGATGTCGCCCTGAGGCATCGCGTGTGGTCGCCGGGTCAACAGGGGTCCGCGACGAGTTGACAGCGCGGGGGCATGTCCTAGCTTTCATTGGGGCATGTGCCATCGGGCCGGCGGAGCGCCGGAGGGCCGATCGCCCGACGAGCCCCGCATCAACACGAAGCGGATCCCTCGTAACTCATCAAGGAACGACCCGCCATGAGCCTCCGCCGGATCGATCGTCGCGAGCTGAATCCCGGCTCCCCACTTCAGATCTATCTCCACGACATCAACGATACGCCGCTGCTTTCCGCCGAGGAAGAGCGAGAACTGGCCGAGCGCGTGGCGATGGGCGACCCCATCGCTCGCGACCACATGGTCAAGGCCAACCTCCGACTGGTCGTCAATATCGCCCGCGGCTATCTCGGGAAGGGACTGAGCCTCGAAGACCTGATCGAGGAAGGGAACCTCGGGCTGATGCGAGCCGTCGAGGGTTTCGACGGAATGATGGATACCCGTTTCAGTACCTATGCCAGCTACTGGATCAAGCAATCGATCCGGCGTGCCGTGATGAACAACGGCAAGCCGATCCGCCTTCCGGCGTACATGGTGAGTTTGCTCTCGAAGTGGAAACGCGCTCAGGCCATCCTGGCCGACCGCCTCGGCCGACAGCCCACGAACGAGGAGATCGGCAAGGCTCTCCGACTTTCGAAGCGAAAGATTGGGATCGTCGCCAAGGCGATCCGGGTGAATAACCTCTCGCCGCAGGGAGACACCCCTTCCGATGAGGGCCCCGCTCTCGATGACCTGCTGACCGACGACCGGAGCAAGGCCCCCGAGGCGCAGTTGATCGAGTCCGACGACCTGGACCGGATCTTCGAGCACATCGGCGAGCTGGACGACCGCGAGGCCATGGTGATCCGGATGCGGTTCGGCCTGGCCTCCTTCGATCCGATGACCCTCCGCGAGGTCGGCGAGAACCTGGGCCTGACCCGTGAGCGCGTTCGACAACTTGAGGGACAGGCGCTCCAGAAACTGATCGGGGCACTCCGGGAAACGACCAGTTCGACGACCGGCTCGTGAGTCGGCCCTCGGCCAGGGGATCCTCTCCTGGGGCATCCCAGGCGCCGGGCAGCCCCGGCGCCTGGAGGAAAATCGAACCACGATCCAAAAGGGCGAGGCTTCCGGACCGGAAGCTAGGAGGCTGTCCGAGTATCTCGATCCGCGTCAGAGCGGACGAGGGTTGTAGTCAGACGGACACGGCTCGGGCACAATGCGGATCGCCGAGCTTTCGACCCACTTGAGGCCACGTCGGAGAGCCGAGTCATGGAGGGGC
>DAIDKV010000134.1 GCA_027449865.1 Planctomycetales bacterium | reverse complement strand
GGCCCGGTCCAGGGCCACGGACCACCCGTCGCGCACCTCCCCTACCCTCGGTCGCCGCCGTCCCTGGCGCAATAGCCGAACATAGTCGAAGTGGAACCGACTGTCAAAGGATTTGATCGGCGTGCCCGAGGTGAACGGCCTCATTCCTGCGAGGAAAACCTGGTTGGCTCTCCCGGCGGAAAACGTCGATTCCGGGACGAGCCACTTGCCGTGGCGTCACGAATGGCCTAGGAATTCTGGTAGGAGAGATCCGGGGGCTGGCCCAGGGGGAAGCGAATGGGCTTCCCTCTCCCTTCGCTGGCCCCGTCCCATCCGAGCCCAGGGCCCGACAACGGTCTTGAGGGCCGGCCCGTTCCATCGATCCCGACGTCCCGAGAGGAACCCCCCGTACGTGTCCGCCTCATTCGTCAATCAACTGGCTCGCGACTGGACCGGGCGGCTGGCTCACTACGCCGCTCATCGTAACGACGAGCACCGGAACGCCCTGCTCGAAGAGGCCGCTCGATACGCCGGGCTGCACCTCGAGAATGATCTGTGTCGCTCTGACTTCTGGTCGCGATCACCGCTGCACCAGCGAGCCGCCGTACTGCTCTTCCTGGTAGACCGAGGGGTCGTCGAACGGACGAGTCGCCGAGGACGCCGCGTCTACGAACCGCTCGCCCACGCCGAAAGCTGGTGCGAGGATCAGCCCTCGCTCCGTCCCTATCGCGGACCCATCCTGGAATTCCTCCAGGCCCTTCGGCTGGAACTCCAGCGACGGACCCATTCCCGACAGGTCTGATCGGACCGAAGGACGCCCCGCTGTCCCGCCGCTTCTCGTCCAATCGCGGCTCCTTCGCCACCAAACCGGATATCTGATGCTGGACTTCGCCGTACGCGACTGCTAGAGTACGGTCCGAATCGTTTCGGCGGCCCTCGCCAGGGCCGCCGGATTCCGGATCCTCGGCTCGCGCGGAGTGGCTCCATCCGCCTGTTCTGGACGTCGATGACTCTCGCCTGGTTGTCGACGACCGCCAGCGTCCGTGCCCAGGATGCCATCCATGCCGAAGCGGTGGAGCGGGTCTAGCAGGCAACGGTCTTCCTCCGGGTTATCCTGCCCGACGAGGAAAGGCAATCGGTCACCGGCACGGGCTTTCTGGTGGGGAAAGCCGGCAAGACGGGCGTTGCCAGGGCGACGATCGCAGGTACAATCGACTCCTCGGGTACACGAGCCGTGATGGGAAGACGTGGTCGCGCCTCGAACCGATGGAACCTTCCTATCCCGCGACACTCAATTTCGGACTTTACGCGCTCATCGGCTGCCCAGCGCCGATGAGCGTGCGCTTCGAGGACTTCCATTCTCGGCGAGGGGAAAGCGACCGTGAAGGTCAGAGCGAGTCGGCACTGAGCCGATCAAGGACTCGCGATCCCTCGCCGCGGACCGTGCCCAGAGCGGTGCCGGCGAGGGTCCCACAGGCTGCCTGAATGTCCTTCCCACCCGAGTATCTCCGGACCACCGGCTGACCGACGTACCGGCTCAGGGCGTCTCGGAAGGTTCTCCGCTCGTCGTCGTCAGGTGGACGAAAGCGGCCAGTCGGGTCGGTGACGTCGATCAGGTCGAGCCGGACCGGGGTATCGCCGATCAGGTCGCCCAGGGCCTGGGTGTCGTCCTCGCCGACGTTCCGACCCGAGATGCAGACGTAGGACAGCATCACGCGTGTCCTGCGATCCAGTGCATACCGGCGGGCCGCCGCCATGACCTCCGACACCGGCGTTCTCGACGCAATCGGGACCAGCTCGGCGCGTTTGGCATCGGTCGCGGCTCCCAGGCTAATCGAAAGCCGAAACGGCCGCCGCTCCCGTGTGAATCGGTCGATTTCCGGGACCAGGCCGACCGTGCTGATCGTGATCGCGGGAGCCCCGATCGCGGCGCCGAAGGGGCAACGGAGCAGGTCGGCCGCAACCAGCACACGGTCGTAATTCAGGAACGGCTCACCCATCCCCATGAAGACCGCACCCGTGACCCGTCGCCCTTCGGCGCGGACACGCTCGCGCGCCTGCACAAGCTGATCGACAATCTCCCAGACCTCCAGGTTGCGGCGTCTTGGCATCCTCGCCGTGGCGCAGAAGGCACACCCCATCGCACAGCCGACCTGCGAGGAAAGGCAGACGCTGACCGCCCCCGGACGATGCAACGGGATCAGGACAGTCTCCAACGCGAGGTCATCGACCGTCCGAAAGAGGAGCTTGCTGAAACCGTCGATCGGAGAGGTCTCTACACGCTCCAGGGCCAGACGTGGCAACGGGTCGCGGATGGCCTCGAAGAGCCGGCGAGGGACCTGAAAGCGGGCCCCCCAGATTCCTCGATCGTGAACCCCCTGCCCGACCACTGCCGAGAGCAGGCGCCGGATCGCGAGATCATTCGCCCCAAGTGCGCGGGCATGGGCCTCGAATTCGGTCGGAGCCATGTCCCGGGGATCGAGCAAGGGAAGCTCCTCGCCGAAAAATGGAGAAAGGCCCAACGCTTCCCTATCGAGAAGGGCCGGGCCATTCTGGATGGATCTCCGCTCAGCGAGATGGGCCCGTCGTCACTTGGCCCCGGCCTTTGCGAGGGTCTGGGCCTGCTTGACGATCTCTTCCTGGAACCGCGAGGGGACCTTCTGGTACTTGAGGAACTCCATGCTAAAGCCCCCCTTTCCCTGGGTCGAGCTGCGGAGATCGTTCGAGTAGCCGAACATTTCCGCGAGCGGAACCTCGGCGACGATCACCGTGTAGCCCTGGCGCGACTCGGTTCCGAGGATCACGCCCCGCTTGGAGGAGAGTGTTCCGGTGACCGGTCCCTGGAACTCGGTCGGGATTTCGACCTCGACCTTCATGATCGGCTCAAGGAGAACGGGCTCCGCCTTCCGGAAGGTCTCGCGGAAGCAGTCACGGGCGCAAATCTCGAAGGCCATCGTCGAGGAATCGACATCGTGGTACGAGCCGTCCTCAAGGATCATGTGGACGCCCATGACCTCGTAGCCGGCGACGGGCCCCTTGTGCATCGACTCGCGGAAACCCTTTTCGACCGAGGGGATGTACTCGTTCGGAATCCGGCCGCCGGTCACCTTGTTATCGAAGACAAAGGGGTCGGGCGACTGGGGGTCCATCGGAATCAGCCGGCCGACGACATGAGCGTACTGCCCCGAACCGCCGGTCTGCTTCTTGTGCTTGTAGTTGAACGGCGTTTCCACCGTCGGGGCCTCGCGATAGCTGACCTTCGGCATTCCGACGGTGCACTCGACCTTGTACTCGCGTCGAATCCGCTCGACGTAGATCTCCAGGTGCAATTCGCCCATTCCCGAGATAATCGTCTCGCTCGTCTCGTGATCGACGTGAACCCGGAAGGTCGGATCCTCTCGCATGAAGCGATTCAGGGCCTTGGAGAGCTTGTCGTAATCCGCCCGCTTGGCCGGCTGAATCGAGAGATCGATGACCGGCTCAGCCGCGTAGATGCTCTCCAGCGAGAGATCGCTCCCCTCGGAGCAGTAGGTATCACCAGTCGCGCACTCGATCCCCATCACAGCGACGATGTCGCCAGCGGAGGCCGAGTCAATGTCTTCCTTCTGGTCCGCGTGGACCCGAAGGATCCGGCTAATCCGTGCCCGCTTTCGCTGGCGAGTGTTGTAGTAGAACGTTCCCTTCTGAAGCGTTCCCTGATAGATCCGGACGAAGGTCACCTGGCCAAACGGCTCCTCGACCAGCTTGAACGCCATTGCGACGAGCGGGGCGTCTGGATCAGGCGCGAGCGGAACCTCCGCGCCGCCGTTGCTGTTGTCTCGGGCAAAAACCTCGCGGTCGAGCGGGCTGGGCAGATAGCGGCCGACGGCGTCGAGAAGGCACTGCACACCCTTGTTTCGGTACGCCGTGCCGATCATCACCGGGCAAATCTGCTGGGCGATCGTTCCCTCACGGATCGTCTTGTGGATCAGCTCGATCGGGATCTCCTGCTCCTCGAGGAGTAGGCCCATGATCTCGTCGGAGAGCATCGAGAGAGCCTCGAGCATCCCCTGACGGGCACGCTCGGCGGCGTCCGCGAACTCCGCGGGGATCGGCTCGGTCCGGACCGTCTCCCCCTTCTCACCGTCGAAGTAAACCGCCTGCCGATCAATCAGGTCGATCACGCCCTGGAAGTTCGATTCCAGGCCGATCGGGATCTGAAGCGGAACGGCCGTCAGTCCAAGCTTGCTCTCAAGCTGCTGAATCACATTCTGAGGATTGGCCCCGGTCCGGTCCATCTTGTTGATGAACGCGATCCGGGGGACAGCGTACCGCTTCATCTGGCGGTCGACCGTGATCGACTGCGACTGCACGCCCGCAACCGCGCAGAGAACCAGAACGGCGCCGTCGAGGACCCGGAGCGATCGCTCGACCTCGACCGTGAAATCGACGTGACCCGGAGTGTCAATGATGTTCACCTTGTGCTCGCCCCACTGCACGGTGGTGGCGGCCGAGGTGATGGTGATTCCCCGCTCCTTCTCGAGCTCCATGTGGTCCATCACCGCGCCTTCACCCTTGACCTCCTTGATCACGTGGGTGCGGCCGGCATAATACAGAACCCGCTCGGTGAGCGTGGTCTTGCCCGAGTCGATGTGGGCCGAGATGCCGATATTGCGTACGTTGCGAAGGTTTTCCATGGTCGCTTTGTTTGCTCGGCCACGATCCGCGGGGTGGAACGCCCCAGGACCGGGAGACAGACCCACGTCCACATCATTCGCCGGGTTGATTTCAGCCCGCCGTTCCAACGCGAGCTGAGGGGTAGGCCGGGGGAAAACTTCGGCCGCACACCCGATCGATCACGGGATTTTAATCGATATCGGTGCGGGCCATGAGAAGAATCCGAGGAGACCTCGTGAATGAGAGCAAGATATTCTAACAGCGGAGTTTTCAGCGTCAAGGCCGGATCGACTCTCTCTATCATACACATCTTACGCCTGGGGTGTAGACGAAGATCGGAGAAATCAGGCGATTTCCGGGAGAAGCGGGAGGATCGGCGACCACAAAACGGGCTGGGCTCGAGGTTTTCCGGGAGTTCGGGCCATGCCGGCACTTGCGGACGGATGCGCTCAGGCCATAATGAATCCATCTTTTCGGAGGAGGACTTCAGGCGAACAGGAACGATGGCGGCCGGATGGTCAGGCTTCCGAGAAAACCAGTAGGCGATCAGGTGGGCGGCGCTGATCGGGGATCTGAGAACCGGCGGCGTCCGGATTGCACGAGAGAGTGGCTCCCGTAGTTGATTTGAAGAGAAATCTAGGGGAACTGCGTATGATCGAGGCGCCGTTGCGTCGGATTGCGAGGAGCACGGGGCCAACGACCGGTCGTCGGCCCTTCGAGTCTCCGGCTGGGGTGCGCCTCCTCGTACCGGGCTGGCCGCAGATGGCCTGGGGCCAGTCGACCCGGGGCCTTGTGCTGCTCGGATCGTTCCTGGTCGCCGTCGCGACCGCGCTGATGGCCTGGGGCACCTGGCTGGCGTGGCTGCTTCTGGCCTTTGCCTTTCTGACGCACGTCGGTTCCGCGTCGGACGCCATTCAGCAGTCCTCGTTTCCCTTTTACAAAAAGAGTGCGGCCCCGCTCATCGCCGGGGTCCTTGGTGCGGCAATCTACCTTCCCATCCTGCTGACGCTCCTGGAGATCGCCTGGCCCGGTTCGTCACCCGACCGATCCGGTCGAGCCTACCTGGTGAACTGCTGGGCCTATCGGGGAGCGGGGCCGCACCGGGGAGACTGGGTCTGGCTCCGTCTTGTCCCGACGGGCCGTGCACGGGCGGCCCGGGTCGTGGCGGTTTCGGGCCAGGAACTCGAATGGGACGGCCATGACTGGAGGGTCGATGGCCGAATGCCGCGCCGGATCGTCCCACGCCGTGAAAGCTCCTGGCCCCGGGGCTGCCGGTTCCACGTACCGTCCGGCCAGATCCTTGTTGAGCCCGAGGAGGACGGTGGCGTCCCTCCGACCACCGGATCGCTCGTACTGGTTCCGAGGGATCGGGTGGTCGGACGAGCCTGGGTCCGCTACTATCCGGTCTGGGACCGCCGCCTACTCTGATCGGCCGAACGGGGACGGGGAAGAAAGCCCAGAGGCTCGGTCACGGATCGCCAGGGATGGCATTGCGAGTCGAGGCTCCTTCCGCCAGAATGAATATCCATGAGTGGCCGAACGGAGACCGGGCCCTCTGGCCTCGGTGAACCTCCGGCTCGCGGAAGGGGGAACGGAGAACGTGCTGGATCGCATCTGGGCCCCCTGGAGGGCTCAATACATCCATCAAAGTACAACCTCACCCGCTTCACACGGGGGTTGTTTCTTTTGCCAGGCGCTCGAGGCGAGTGACGACCGGGCTCATTACCTGGTCCTCCGCGACCAGTTCTCTGTCGTCATGCTCAATCGGTATCCATATAATAACGGTCACCTGCTGGTGGCTCCACGGGTTCATCGCGGGACCCTGGCGGACCTGGAAGGTGAGGAGTTGATCGAGCCCGTCCGGGTTGTCCGGCGGATGACAATCCTCCTTGACCGCATGCTCAGGCCGCAGGGTTACAATGTCGGGCTGAATCAGGGGAAGTCGGCCGGTGCCGGACTCCCCGGTCATCTCCACTGGCACATCGTCCCTCGCTGGGACGGAGACACCAATTTCATGCCGATCCTGGGCGAGACCAAGGTCATCGTTGAGAGCCTGGATTCGTTCTATGACCGGCTGATTGAGGAACTCCGGCTCGACGTCGAGGCGCCCGCGTACACCTGATCGTCCCTTGCGGTCGTCGCGGACGGGCGACGACCCCCTTCATCCCCGACCAGACCGTCTCACCATCTCTGGCCGGTAAGGGTCTTCCGCCATGCTTCTCACGCTCATCCGAGCTGTCTTCCTCATCGTGGTCGCGGGGTTCGGCGTCCGGGCTGTCCGGATCGTCAGTACCCATGAACTCGCCAACCCGGCCGTGCTGTTCATCGGCGTGATGCTGCTGGCCGTCGTTCTCTTGATCGTGGACGTTTTCACCCCACGCAAACGGATCGCCGTCATCTCGGCGCTCTACTTTGGGGTCATCGTGGGGCTCTTCCTGACCAATCTCATCAACGAAGCCCTGCGCCCGACCCTTGAAAATATGCTCGACCCTCGGGTGCATGTGATCATTTCCGGCTTTCTGATGATCTTCATCTGCTACATCTGCATTTCCACGTTGCTTCAGACCAAGGACGATTTTCGCTTCATCATCCCTTACATGGAATTCTCGAAAGAGGTCAAAGGCGCCCGTCCGCTGGTGCTGGATACCTCGGTCGTGATTGACGGCCGGGTGGCCGACGTCGCCGAGACCCGGGTGATTGACCAGCCGCTGGTCGTCCCCCGCTTCGTCCTCCAGGAGCTGCAGAGCATTGCCGACAGCTCCGACAAGCTTCGGCGCAACCGGGGGAGGCGTGGACTCGATATTCTCAACCGGCTCCAGAAGTCGCAGGGAATCGAGGTCCGGATTCACGATGGGGAGATTCCCGAACTGGCGGGCGTCCGCGAGGTGGACCAGCGCCTGGTGATCCTGGCCAAGCACCTCGGCGGAAAGGTTGTCACCAACGACTACAACCTCAACAAGATCGCGAAGCTCCAGGGGGTTGAGGTGATCAATCTCAACGATCTGGCCAACGCGATGAAGCCGATCGTCCTGCCTGGTGAACCGCTCAGCGTGAAGCTTCTGAAGCGAGGTGAAGAGCCTGGCCAGGGCGTCGGTTACCTCGACGACGGCACCATGGTCGTCGCCGAGCAGGGCGCGTACCACCTCGGAGATATGGTTCGATTGACAGTGACCAGCGTCCTGCAGACCAGCGCGGGCCGGATGATCTTCGGCAAGCTCGATAGCGCGGGACCAGGTCCAGGCAACCGCCCCATCGCCAATTCGGCCTCGCCGAACCATCCCGACGATCATCAGCGCCCCGGCCCAGGGCGCAGTCATCATGCCCCCTCGCACGGCGGCCCGCCTCGCCCGGGGGAATGAGGCTGGCGTCGAGGCTTCAATCGGCCCCCACTTCCTCCTCATCCGAAGCGGCGTAGGGCGTCTTGCACCAGTGGCAGACGAGGACCTCGCCGCATTCGGGGCATTCGAGGGTACGACCGGGTTCGAAAAGCGCCCGGTAGTGTTCGTCGGTGGGTGGGACGAATTCCGCCCCGCACCCCTCGCAGATGAGGGGCTTCTCGCAATAGGCGCAGGGGACCATGGCGATCGTCTCCGTCGACCGGCTCAGGAGGAGACCGCGCCCGCCGGGCGGAGACTTCGCCCGATCTGACGGACCGCCTGCTGGAGTCGCTGGGCGTTCTCGACCAGGGCAAGCCGAAGGTGGCCCTCGCCCGTTTCACCGAAGCCGCGCCCGGGGCTGACCGCCACGTGTGCTTCCTCCAGTAACTTCATGGCAAAGTCGATCGATCCCATGCGCGACTGCCAGGGCTCGGGCATCGGTGCCCAGACGAACATTCCCGCGCGGGGAGACTCGACCTCCCATCCGATCCGTCGGAGGCCGCGGACCATCGCGTCTCGTCGCGACTCGTACTCGGCGACCTGGGCCAACCGGACCTCCTCGCCGTGTCGAAGGGCCACGATGGCAGCGATCTGCACCGCCTGGAAGATCCCGTAGTCGTAATAGCCCTTGATCGCCTTCAGCGCGGCGAGCATCTCACGGTTTCCAGCCGCGAAGCCGACTCGCCAGCCCGCCATGTTATACCCCTTCGACATCGTGGTGAACTCGCAGCCGACCCCCTTGGCTCCCTTCACCGAGAGGAAGCTTGGCGGCTGGTAGCCGTCGAACCCGATGTCGCCGTAGGCGAAGTCATGAATGACGAAGAACCGGTACTTCTTCGCAAGCCCGACAATCTCCTCGAAAAAGGCCGGCTCAACTACGGTGGCGGTCGGGTTATGGGGGTAGTTCAACACCAGGATCTTGGGGCGGGGATAGAGGCTCTCGCAGGTTCGGGCGATGTTCGCCAAGAAGGCCTGGCCGTCTCGGACGTCCAGCGAGATCACGTTGGCCGAGGCCAGGGCGATGGCGTGGATGTGAATCGGGAAGCTGGGCGCCGGCACGAGTGCGGTGTCCCCCGGCCCCAGCAGGGCCAGACACATGTGACTGAAGCCTTCCTTCGATCCGATCGTCGCGACGACCTCCTGGTCGGGATCGAGCGAGACGCCGAACCGGGACTCGTAGCGTGCGGCGACCTCCTTGCGGAGGTTGTAGATACCCGTGGCGACGCTGTACCGGTGATTCCGCGCATCGCGGGCGGCGTCGCAAAGCTTCTCGATGATCGGCTCGCCGGGCGGATCGGTCGGGTTGCCCATCCCCAGATCGATGACGTCGATCCCCTCGCGTCGCATCCGATACTTCAGCTCATTGATCTTGCCGAAAAGGTAAGGCGGGAGGCTCCGGACTCTCGGCGCGACTTCCAGGTCGTAGCGCTCGATCGATTCGTGCTCCTCGGAACCGGGATTGGTGCTGTGCTCCGTCATGCTCATTCTCGCGACGATCGCTCGGCCATCGAGGGGAGGTCGGCACGGCGCGCGCCGGCCCGATCTCTTCATTATCGAACATCGCGATCGGGCCCGCCACCTCAGGAATCGCAATCCGGGGAAAGGAGGTTTGTAGGGGTTATGCCGTGGATGACAGGAGCGACGGCTCGGTCGATTCGACTTTTCGGTGATCTGTTAGGGGTCGAGGGTCGATACACGGTGTACCACCAGGCGGCCCAGCCGACTCTGCAAGTCACGCCTCGATCGGCCCCACGGATTCGGGTCCATCTGGATTATCATAAAAAAGGGGCGGGACGGAGTGATCCGTCTCGCCCCTTTCGTTTGGCGATCGGCTGAGCCGAAGCCCAGCGGATTACTTCGGGGCCTTTGAGAGCGTGACAAAGCGGCCGGCCTTGCCCGTCATGACGTACAGGGCCAGTTCACTATCCTTCGAGGCGATGGCCTGAAGGTCCTCGACGCCCTTCACGGACTGAATCCGGTGGTCGCGGACGACCTTGGTGATGACGTCGCCCTCGCGAACGCCGGCCTCGGCGGCGGGACTGCCCTCCTTGACGGAGGAAACGACCAGGCCCTTCGTCTCGGCGGCGAGTCCAAGCGATTTCGCAAGGTCGCTCGTCAACGGCTGAACTTCGAGACCGAAAGCGCCGATGGCGGTCTTCTCGGGCTCGGCCTTCTCCGCGCTTGGGCCCTGGCCCGAATCCCCCTCGATGGCGAAGTGGACGTTCTCGGCGGGCGCGGGGATGATGTTGGCCGTTCGCGACTTGCCATCGCGGAGGTATCCCATCTCGTAGGAACGATTGACCTCGCTCGTCGCGACGCGGAGCCGGAACGACGCGGCGTCGTGGATCGGCTCGCCAGCGAACGAGGTGATCACGTCGCCCTGTTTGAGACCCGCCTTGTCGGCCGGGCTCCCGGGCACAACATCGCCGACCAGCACACCCTTGGTCCCGGCCTTGATGCCGAACTGCCGGGTGAGCCTCGGATCCAGCGCCTGGAGCTGAATGCCGATCCGGGCGTAATGTACCTTGCCGTCCTTGATCAGCATCTCGGCGATGCTGTGAGCCAGCTTCATCGGGATCGCGAACCCGATCCCGTCGTTACCTGAGCCTCCGCTGAGGATGGCGGAATTAATGCCGACCACCTCTCCGTTCATGTTGACCAGCGGGCCGCCCGAGTTCCCCCGGTTGATCGGCGTGTCGGTCTGGATGAACGACTCGTAACCGGTCGCACCGTTGATCCCGAGGTTGTTCCGGTCGAGCGCCGAGACGATTCCCGTGGTGACGCTCTGACTCAATTCAAACGGAGAGCCAATCGCCATCACCAGTTCGCCCACCTTCAGCTTGGCGCTATCGCCACGCGGGAGAGCCTGGTAACTGGTGTTCTCGACCTGGATGACAGCCACGTCGGTCTGCTTATCAGCACCGACGACCTTCGCGGACGACTCGACGCCGTCATAGAAGGTCACCGTGATCTTCTCAGCGTTATCGACGACGTGGTTATTCGTCAGAATGTGGCCGCGGTCGTCGTAAATGAAACCGGAGCCGACGCCAACGTTCATCCGGCCAAACTGTTCCTTCTGGGAGCCCTTTCCGTTTTCCTCATCGTTCCCCTCGGGTTTGAGGAACCTGCGGAGCATGTCCTCGAAGTCGCGGGGAGTCATGTTGCCGTTGCCGCGGGGCTGGCCGGGAAACGGCCGAAGACCGGGCAGCCCAGGAAACTGCGTGATGTTGCCGGCCTTCTTCTGCACTGTGATCTGGACGACGGACGGCCGGACGAACTCGGCCACCGCCTCATAAGCCTCGGAGAGGGCGCGTGCCGCCTGCTGACCTTCCAGCGGAGCCTTGGGCGCCGCCGGCATCGGGCGGAGGAAGCCCGAGGAACTGACCAGCGCCGCGGTCGCGACGATCAACGCCGCCCATGCGACTGGATTGCGCTTCATTCTCGTTCGATCTCCTTCGATGTGGGATCTGGCCCTGCCCGGGCTCGCTGGCGCGGGGAACCGACCCGCCCAAGGACGCCCAAGAGGTACTTCCTTGTTACGCTCGGGATATTCGGAAGGTTGGCTCCAATTCCCCTGATCCGACAATAGCGAGGGCCGATCTCGCAGCCCTCCCGGCGCGATTCTCGAGGAGGACACCCCAGCAATTCTGGTACACCAGCCGCCCGATCACGGCAAGAGCGTCCCACGGAGTCGTCCGGCCGTCGCGAACCCGACGACCGGTCTCGATGGGAAGGGTCCCTCTCGGATTCTCGATCGAGACCCGGATTTCCCTGGGCCAAACCCACTGACGGAATCATGCAGTGAGGGTTCAACAGGGCTCGATTTCGACAAGCTGACCCGTCTCGACGTCGTGGAATGTCGGTTCCATCGTGTCGAGGTCGATCAGCGCGAAGGTGCGCGAGGTCTCGACCACGGGCATCGAGACCAGCGAGCCGGGGTTGATGACCAGACCCTCGGGGCAGCGATACCAGAACGGGCGGTGGGTGTGGCCGACGACCAGCAGATCGCACTGAAGGGCGGCGAGGTCGCCGCGGAGGATGTCAGGGACGTGGCTCGATCGATTGACGAACTCCATGTCGGATCGGGGCGAGCCGTGAACGATCACGCCGATCGTCGAGCCATCGACGACCTGAAGGTCGAACGGGAGCGACTGGAGGAATTCGAGCGTCTCGATGGAGGGAGTCCCACCGCCAAACTCGTCCGCGACGCCAGGACCACGTTCCAGGGCCCATCGATCATGGTTGCCGCGCGCCGAGGCGATTCCTCGATCGCGGACAAACGCGACTACGCGGTCGGGAAAGGGACCGTAACCGACCAGGTCGCCCGCGCAAACGATCCGGTCGGCTCCCATGACGACCAGATGGGCCCAGGCCAGCTCCAGGGCGATGGGGTCACCGTGGACGTCGGAGATCACGCCGAGCTTCATTCCGGGTCCTCCGGCCCGCGTCCGGGGCGCCTGGGTCGGGGTCTCGGCAGGTGAGGTGGCGGAGGCGGGGTGTGCCCGCCTGGTGGTGGAAGCGTCGGTGGAGAGGACGCTGGTCGGGCCAGCTCCGACGATCGACGCGCGGCAGCCTCAACAGCGTCCATCAGCGTCCCGCGCACCCGACCGCGCTCCAGCTCGTGCAACCCGGCGATCGTCGTTCCGCCCGGCGAGGCGACCTGATCCTTGAGAACTCCGGGATGAAGCCCGGTCTCCAGGACCATCGCCGCAGCGCCGAGGACGGTCTGGGCGGCGAGCATGGTGGCGACCTCACGCGGTAGGCCGGCCCGGACTCCGCCGTCGCTGAGGGCCTCAATCATCAGGTAAACAAACGCCGGTCCGCTCCCCGAGAGCCCGGTGACGGCGTCGAGCATCGACTCGGGAACGCGGACCGCACAGCCAACAGACTCCAGGCAGCCTCGGACGGTGGCCTCGTCCTCGACGGTCGACCGGGGGCCCATCGCGTAGGCCGACGCCCCCTTGCCGACCAGAGCCGGCGTGTTCGGCATCACCCGGACAATCCGCCCCCGTGCGGCAAGGCCCTCGTCAAGACTCGCGAGAGTGGTTCCCGCCGCGACCGAGATCACGAGATGGCCCTCGTGGATCATCGGTCGAAGCTCGGCGAGTACCTCGCGCATGGTCTGTGGTTTCACCGCCACGACGAGCACCTCGGCTCGTCGAACGACCTCGGCGTTGACGTCGTGAACGTGGATGCCGGACCCGTCGCGAATAGCCTCGCGCGCGGCCGGAGACGGGTCGCTCGCGTGGATGGTCTCCGGCGGAGCAAGCCCCGAGCGGATCATCCCCTGAACGAGCGCCGTCGCCATCTTCCCTGATCCGATGAAACCCCAGCGCGGCATCCCGATGGTCCCTCAAAACGTGCAAAGCCCGACCTGTCGACGGGGCAAGTCTCACCCACGCCAAGGTTCCGTCGCGGGGCATACCCTGAAGTCGAACGCCGGCCTCGGATTCATGGCCCACCCGAACAAACGCGACGCCCCGCATCCACACGACATTTTAACCAGCGGAAGACGTCAAGAACACCGTGCCGCCGGCTTGACTCAGGCGTCGACCGTGTCGGACCATGATGCATCATCTGGATCGGAAACGCTGTCTCTCGGAGACGAGGGCGATGTTGAAAAATCGATGGAGATGGGCCATGGTCCTCGCGATGCTGGCAACGCTCCGAGGCATGGGCCAGGCGCAGGAAGAGGATCGGGGCCGGCTGGTCGCGGGTGTCCGGTCGATCGCCGCTCCCGGGCTCCCGGGTGCGGTGGCCGTGTTCTCGCCGCAAGCGGGAGTGGTCGTGGCGGGGAAGACGGAATCCGGCGCCCAGGTCGCGGTGATTGCGACGGGTCACCTCGGGCGAGGTCGAGTGGTCGCCTTCGGGCACGACGGATACCTGACCCGCGACGCCCTCAGCCTGGAGAACACCGGTACCCTGATGGCCAACGCCCTTCGATGGGCCGCCGGCAACCGGACCAGACCGAGAGTCGGACTGGTGGACAGACTCAATCTCCGTGATCTCCTGGAAGATAAGGGTTTCGAGGTCGGCCAGGCCGATCCCTCGGGCTCCTTGCAGAACTTCGACGTCCTGCTACTGTTCTCGGCGAACGTGAATCCGACGGCCATCCGCCGAATCCGAGAATGGGTCCGAGCCGGCGGCGGCGTGGTCGGCGGCGCCTGCGGCTGGGGATGGCGTCAGTTGAACCACAATCGGCCGATGACCGAGTTCCCCGGCAACCACCTCTTCGCCGAGACGGGACTCGCCTGGACCGACGGCATGGCCCCTGCGACCCGGCCAGGCGGCTTTACCGTCGAGGGAGACATCTCGCCCTTCGCCAACGCCTCGTCGGCCCTCCGCCGAATCGAGTCCGGCGGCAGCCTGAAGCCAGCCGACGCCGCGACCGCAACCGAAAACATTCGCCTCGCCCTGTCGAGCCTCACGCCCGAGGACCGGCCGCTCCGCGACGAATTGCTGCGGAAGATCCGGGCGGTCGGGCGGTCGGGACCCATCCCGTCGAAAGCCTATCCCCTTCGCGTAGAGGACGTCCGCCGACGCCTCGCTCTCGGCCTCGAAACGATGATCGCGATCGAGGCGACCGTTGATGAGACACGCGCGACGACGACCTCCTTCGCGTTTCCAGGGGCCGTCCCGGACACGGCCCGACACGTCCGGCGGACCGCCACGGTCGACGTTTCCGTCCCCGGCTGGCACGGCCTGGGCCTCTACGCAGCGCCCGGCGACCGGATCGAGGTGAGCGTTCCCAGTTCGGCGATCGCAATGAATCTGGCGGTCCGGATTGGCAGCCACACGGATACGCTCTGGCACCTGCCGGCCTGGGAGCGTCCTCCGGAGGTTGTCCGACGCTTCCCGATCCGAGGGACGCGAACCCCTGCCGCCAATGCCTTCGGTGGGACAATCTACATCGACGTTCCAGAAGGTAGACCGGCGCAAAGGGTTGATGTCGCAGTGATCGGCGGCGTCGAGGCGCCCCGGTATGTCCTCGGCCGGACGACTCGCCAGGAATGGGCGGCTCTCCGAAAGCTCCCTGTGCCCTGGGCTGAGCTAGAAGGACATCGCCTGATCTGGACCGTTCCCACTCAGGCGATCCAGAAACTTGACGACCCCGAGCCGCTCTTGAAGCTCTGGGACCGGCTCGTCGAGGCGCAGGACCGGTTGGTAAGCCTGCCACGTCGAGACCGGCCCGAGCGGATCGTCGCGGACGCGCAAATCTCGGCGGGATACATGCACTCAGGCTATCCGATCATGGTCCCGGTCGATGATTCACTGGCACTGGCGCTCTCGGAGAAGCGGTTGAGGCAAGAGGGATCCTGGGGCCACCTGCATGAAATCGGCCACAACCATCAGGCCCCCGACTGGACGTTCGCAGGCACCGGCGAGGTGACGAACAACGTCCTGGTCGTCTACTGTTTCGACAAGGTGCTTGGCCTGCCGTATGACTCGGGCCATCCGGCCATCCGAGACCGTCTGGAACGAAAGGTGCGCATCCGCCGGCACATGACCTCCAGGGCCCCGTTCGCCGTGTGGAAGGATGACCCGTTCCTCGCACTGATGATGTACATTCAGCTCTACGAGGGCTTTGGCTGGGAGCCGTTTGAGCGAGTCTTCGCCGAGTATCGACGTCTCCCTCCGGATCAGCGTCCCAGGACCGACGACGAGAAGCGGGACCAGTGGCTGATCCGGTTCTCGAAGGCCGTCGGACGCGATCTGGGTCCGTTCTTCCAGACCTGGGGTGTTCCGACCAGCGAGTCCGCCCGGGCTTCCATCTCGGGCCTGCCGCGCTGGGCCCCCTCGGCGTTCGAGGATCTGGTCGGCCGCCCGACGAGTTCCGCGAACAACCGCCCTTGAAATTGAATCCGCGATTCGGATAATAAGACTTTTCCCTCGAAGCTCTGTGCAACGACCTGGCCCGGGAGTGAGCGGACGTGGCTGTTCCAAAGAGGCGTAAGTCACCATCAAAGCAAGGGATGCGGAGGAGCCACGATTTCCTGGTCGCTCCCGCATTGAATATCTGCCCGCAATGCAAGCTGGCGGTCCCTCCCCACAAGGTCTGCGACCTGGTCGAGGAGTGCGGCAACGTGCAGCGGAGCAAGACCCACCGCCCGGCGGCGGCTCGGGACAAGGACTAGACCGGCAAGTGAGCCAACGGCCGGCCCCCCGACCTTGAGAGTCGGGGGTTGAGGATCGATCGATCGAACTCCAGTCGAATCAGGGGCGGAAGACGATGGGCCGCGAATGTGCCGTCAGTGGCAAGAAGACCTCGTTCGGCAACCACAAGACCGAGCGAGGCAAGGCGAAGTACCTCGGCGGCGTCGGTAAGAAGACGACCGGCCTGAGCCGCCGGACGTTCAAGCCGAATTTGCAGTGGATCCACGTCTGGCTGCCGAACGGGACCACTCGCTACGTCCGGGTGGCGACCTCGGTGATCCGGACCGGTGTCCTGACCCTCGAGGTCGACGGCAAAATGCAGACCTTCCCGCTGATCAAGGCGGCCAAGGGAAGCGCTGCCGCCCGCGAGCGGCTCAAGAACCTCTATCCGATCTAAGGTCGATCGTTGGACCCCAACGGCGAGCCCTTCCCCAGGCGCCGGGTCGATCCCGTGCCCGGTCTGATGCTTCTGGTTACCCTCACCGCGCTCATCGGAGCCGGCTGGCTCCAGTTCGGGTCTTCGCCGACGGCTCAGGTCTCCCAGACTGCCGCCGTCGGCTCCGAGGCCCCGCCACTCCGCCTGATCGATCCGGCAACGTCCGAGCCGGTGGTGATGGTTGGACTGCATGACCGGGTCGCCTGGGTCGTCTTCTGGTCGGCCGGGGTGGCCTCGGGTCGTGCATGTCTGCGCCAGGTCGAATCGGCCACGCGGAAGCTCCGACGGCATCAGAGATTCGCGATCGTCGCCGCGGCAATCGAGGTAGAACAGGCGGCGCTGGTTCGGTCCGAGGCACGCGATGCCGGCTTCCCAAGGCCGGTCTATCTGGCCGTGCCCGAGACCTGCCGGCGCTTCCGCGCGGGTTCAGCCGATCCTCCGGTCCACGTCCTCATCGACGACCGAGGGCAGATCCTCGCGATGGCCCGGGGCGCCGACGACCGCACGATCGCCCGGCTTGCCGATCTCGCCCGACGCCGGCTCGATGAGCTGGAGCCGGCGGGCGAGATGCGGCTGGCAGGCCGGGTCGCCGAGCCTTCTGTGCACGCGGCGTCCTAACATGGAGCCAGCAGCCGCGCAGGATGGTCGGGCGGCGTTTGCCGGTCGGTGGTCCTGACCTGGGCTTCCTCGCCCTAGGGCCTGGGCCCCTGGTTGCCATCGGGCGGTATCCTATTGCCAGGCTGCTCGTGACCGCGAGGCTCTCGTAACTCGATCAGCCTGGCAATCTGCTCGCTCTGCTTCCCGACGAACTTCTCCAGCGAGGAAACGGCGTCCTCGACATGGGCCGCTCTTTGGGCCTGCGTGTAGCCCCACCCCACCAGCGCGACCCCAATCCCCGCCGCGATCCCGGCGACCCATTTCGCGACGCCCAGGCTGGTCTCCACGCGTCCGCGGAACCCTTCCAGGTTCGCGTTGATCGCACCAAGTTTCTCGGCGATCTCGACCCGGAAGTCGTGGAAATCCGATCGGAGATCGTGGATCTCCCCGGCGAGTTCCTTGTCGGAAGCGGTCGGAGCCATGTTCTTCTTCCTCGGGACCTTCCTGGTCCCCATGCGCAACGCCCGAGCGTCCACGCTCTTAATTGGCGCATGCCCCCTGGCGGATGTCAACTCGACGATCGCTCTCGGAACATCGTCGAGGCTTCGAGCCAGAGAGGATCCCGGATCGATAGACGACGTCGAATATCGACCAATGCGAGCCGCTGAGTTGAGTCGGGGTGCGACGCGTCGAGATCGAGCTTCGGGCATGTATCGGGCCGTGAGAGAAGGAGGCCGGGGGGCGTATCCCCCGGCCCCCGCATCACTCACGCCAGGCAGCGATCGGCCTCGGGCAGGAGCGCGGCGAAGTCGAGCTTGTTGGGGCACGCCTCGCGGGCGGCTTCGAGGTCGGCGCCCTTCCAGTCGCGGGCCTCGTCGGCCATCGCGGCGTATTGCCGACGCGCCTCGGCCCGAATGCCGTGGTGCTGGTAGTAGGTCAGGAACCGCGTCAGGTTCCCCAGCTCGGCCTTCGTCCCGGCCGCGACGGAGCATCGGCCCTCGCAGTCGGCGCACATCGTCGAGCCGAAGGCCAGGATCGCGTCGCGAAGCTGGTCGAGTTCCGCCGTCTTGAGGGGCTCGTAGCGGCGGGCGGCGTCGGCGTCCTCGCGGAGTTGCTCGGTCGTCTTGATCGAGACGCACGAGCCGCTGATCCGCTCATCGCTCCAGATCGCGTGCAGCAGGCCCTGGTACGGCGAGAGATTCTTCTCGGCCAGCATCGGCACCCGCTTCTTGACTTCCGTGAGCACGTCCATCTTCGGGACGGCCGGGAACCGGCCGGCGACCTGCTTCATCGAGATCAGGCCGATCCCCTTCGCATGGGCGGCGTCGAGCGCCTTGTTCAGTGGCGCGTCCTTGTCGAGCCAGGGGGTGTACTGGAGCATGATCGCGTCGATGACGCCGGCCTCGGCCGCCGCATCGATGATCGCGGCGCGGTCCTTGTGGTGGGTCGAGAAGCCAATCCCCTTGGCCTTGCCGGACTTTCGAATCTTCTCGGCCACGTCCTTCAGCTCAGGATTCTTGAGGAACGCGATGGCTCCCGCGGTCCCGTGGTCGTCGCCCATCCCGTGGATGAAGAACAGGTCGACATAGTCGGTCCCGAGGGCTTCGAGCCGTTTGTCGAGCATCGGGATCATGTCCTTCGGCTCGCGCGGGCCGTCCTTCGTGACGAGGACGATCTCCTTGCGGACCTCGGGCGACTGCTCGAACCACCGCTTGAAGCCGGGCTCGGTGCCATAGGCCTTCGCGGTGTCGAAGGTCCGAACGCCGTTGGCGTAAGAGAGCCGGAGCAGTCGCTCCAGCACACCACGCTCGCGAAGGGCGCCGGTGCCCATCTCGAGCATCGTGATCTCTAGCCCGGTCCGGCCGAGTTTCCTGCGCGGCAGGATCTCGGCCTTCTTCGCGGCCTCCTGGGCCTGGGCCTCGATCGGGCTTCCGGTCGCGCCGATGGCCGCGGCCGTCGCGACGGCACCGGCCTGGAGGAACGTTCGGCGGTCGGTGCCGCCGGTCTGGTCGTGGGACATCACACGGGACTCCTTGAACTGGGGACGTTCAACACCAGCCTTCGCTCCCTGACCGGGACATCCTAGCACGTCGCGATCCCTCCTGCACGCGGATTGATCGCCGCGTGGGTCCCGCCGACCCGTCTCCTCCCAGGTGATTTACAAGGATTTTCAAAGTTCCCAGACACGACGGCCCTTCAGGAACATGGTCAGGTATCCGTCCTCACTGACCTTTAGTACCGGGCCGTGGAGCGATGCGGCGAGCGCGGCGAGCGTTCGGGCCCCCTGAACGGCCCGGCCGAGTTCCAGGGTCTCGGGAGCAATCCGAAGAATCGCGGCGAAGGTGAGGAGCCGGCCATCGAGATCGGTGACCACCGCGCCGTCGAGGCTGGCGATGGCCTCCAGCACCGAGGGCTCGATCTCGGCCAGGGTTAGCCCGCGAACGACGTGGTGCAGCGACCGCTTGGCGTGCTTCGGCGAGAGGTTGTCAGGATCTTCGGGGTCATCGGCCACGATCTCGCGCTCAATCTGGTCGGGAAGGGTCAGCAATTGGGGAACCGAAGCTTCCGGGTCGCGTAGGACCACGAAAAGCGCGCCGTGACGCGATTCCATCAGGTTGAGCGCTGCCTGGAAAAGTGCCTCGGCAAGGCCCGGCCATCCCGAGGTCCCAACCGCCTCGCACCAGACGGCGAACTTGCTGGGGATGTCAAGGAGCCGCCATCGGGCGTCGCTGAAGTTGAAGGCGAGCGTTCCATTGGCGAAGACCTTGATCTCCTGCAAGGGAGTAAGGACCAGGCAAACATGACCGCCGGACCGAGTGGCACGCGCATGATCGCGGTAGAGGACGGGACAGGGGTGCGAAAGCGGCTCGTCGCCACCGACGGCCTCAGCCCACCGCGCGACGTCGATCAGGCGGAGCAAGTCCCCTTGCCGATCGACCAGAAAGACCGTCCGAACGCCGTCGCAAAGGCGATGGAAGCCCTTGATCGCGGTCAGCCGGGCGTTGAAGTTCGGGGCGCCGGGGTTCTCGCGCCGTGGCGCGGCGGGGTCATCGTCGGTGCCGAGAAGCATCGCCCCCATGGAGACACGTCGATTCTCGTAAGTCGACAGGGCAGCGATCCGGAGGGCCTCCAGCGCCGCGGCCACGCGATACGGTCGAATCGCGCCGAGATAATCGGCGATGATCAGGTCCTCGGGCGTGAAACTGAAGCGGTCGAGCCGGTTGGTCACATCGGCGTTGATCAGGCCGCGGAGGCGAAGGTCGATCGCCTCGACAATCACCTCGACCATTCTGCGCTCCGAGGGGAGCAGCGGCATCGGACTACCGGACTGAAAGGCCAGGCGGGTGCCCAGCCACTCAATCTCGACACCAAGACCGCCGGGATCGTCGTGCAGGCGATAGTAGCTCTCATCGGGCGAGGCGGCCCAGTCGATCAGGCTCCGGTCGCCAACAACCTCAAGCTGAGCGCCGGGGAAGAAGTGCTCGAGAGTCCGCCGAAGGAGCATCTGGTAGAAGCCGACAATCCGCGAGATGGGCTCGCCCAGGCGATCGCCCCGCGCTGCCTCCAGTTCTCGGTCTGGCTGGTGCTCGTACTGGCGATCCAAGACCACCTCCGCTTCCATCCGACGCGGCTCGGTCCGGCTGACGACCCGGGCCGGCCCCTGCTCCAGCTCGCCGATCAGGGCGTCGATCCAATCGAATGGACGGAGCATACCGGGCCTCCCCTCGTCCGTAAATTGTCCCGCCGGGAGGCTGGTCGATCCAGAGAAGATCGTCCGGCCGGGACGGTCTATGCGACGAGGACCAGCCCGATCTGCGGCCGACCCGTCGCATTCTATCGGCTCCTACGCGGATGGCGACCGGAAGGGCCACCCACCGTCGAGATTCAAGTTGGGGGCGGTCGAGCGACGATTTCAGGGATTTGGGCGTCGACGACCGGGCTTGTCGCCCTTCTGACGTCCTGCTACGATCCCGCCCCTCGAAAAGACGCCAGACCACCGCCAAGGGTTCAGAGCCCCCCCATTGGCTCGAAGGAGGTCGTCGCCATGTCGATCGATCGACGCACCTGGATCCGGCGGGCCCTGCTCGCCGGCGGCGCCGGACTCGGCGCCGAACAACTCTGGCGGCACGGCCACGATTACGTCTTCCTCGAACAGTTCCGGGTCGTCGAGCCTGGCCGACTCTACCGGGGCGCCTGGCAAAAGCCCTGGCCCATGCGACGACTCATTCGCGACCGAAACATTCGAACGGTGGTCGCCCTGGCCCATCCCCCCGATCACCCGCTCTCTGTCCGCGAACGAGCACTCGCCGGCGAAATGGGGTTCCGCTGGATCCACATCCCGATCATCGACCAAAGAGGAACCGGCGACCGGGCTGCGGAGGAGGCGATCTCCGACCTGCTCGATCGTGCGGCCGCCGCCCTTTCCGATACCTCACTCTATCCCCTCTTCTTCCACTGTCATCACGGACTGAACCGGACCACGATGGTCCAGATCGCCTATCGGACGAAATTCTGCGGCTGGACCCTCGATCGAGCCACCGAGGAGATCGACCGGACGATCGGCCTGTTTCAGGTGAATCGAGGCCCCGACTACCGGCATATGGTCTCGTTCTACAACAACCGGGTTCTGCCTCTCCGACGGGCCTCATCGTGAGCCTCGATCCCCCCTGGATCTTGGCAGCCCCGACCGCGCCGTGATACCATACCCTAACATGGTGGCAGTTCGGGGCTAACAACGGAACCGATACTCTCCCGCGATTCGCGCGGCCCGCCGCCGGCTCCCTCCTCCGGCGCAATCGTCGGCGTGGGGATGAGGGTTCCGTATCGATTTCGGAATGGGCGGGGCCATCGGCCCGGACCCGATCGAGGGGAGGATCAACCATGGGCGCGTCGTCGGGATGGAATCGATCGGCGGTCGCGTTGCTCGGGCTGCTCGCCGGGGCCGCGATGGCCCCACTGCCCGGGTCGGCCGCGGAACCTCAAGAAAAGGCGAAGACCAACAGCAAGCCCGACCTGGAAAAGAAAGCCTCCGCCGACGTCAAGGGCCGGACTGCGTCGTCGATCCTTCGCCTGCTTGTTCAACCCGGCGACGACCCGCCTCAGCCTTCGGTCCCGCTCCGGCCCGCGACCGTCGACGATCGGCAACGTCTCGAAGCCACCCGACTGTATACCGCTGCCCGGGCCCTGGAAGATCGCGGCCAGTGGTCCGATGCGGTCGCGATGCTGCAAGACGCGGCCCGTCTCGATCCGGATTCCGTCGCCATCGCCCGGCGCCTCGCCCGAATCTACGTGGGCGCCCTCGGCCGACCGGAACAGGCCGTCGAATACTCCAGACGCGTCCTCTCGGTCGACCCTGACGATACCGAGACCCTCGCCCGCCTGATCGACTACTTCCTCAAGCGAGGAATGCCCGAGGCCGCTGAATCGGAACTCCATCAGGTCCTCGCCAACCCCAAACTCATCGCTCACTCGCCAGGGCGGATCGTCGCCGAGTACGAGCTGGGACGCCTCTACTCGGTTCGGCTCAAAAACCTGGAAAAGGCCGCCGACGCCTACGCCGAGGTCATCGAGGAACTCGACAGCAAGGCGGCCAACCGCCTCTCGCAGGCCGACATCCACCGCATCCTCGGCTCCGACCCCTCCAACGCCTACCTCAAGTTTGGTCTCGTCTTTCTCGCGGCCCACCGCGATGACCTGGTCATCAAGGCCCTGGAACGCGGGCTCGTCTACGACGAAGACAACCCCGAGATCGCCCTCAAACTCGCCGAGGCTCTCCTCCGCGAGAAAAAGGCCGACCGGGCCCTGGAACTCGTCGAGCGAATCATCCGCCGGCAACCACAGGGTGTCGAGCCCTACGACCTGCTCGCCCGCGTCCTCAAGGCGATGGGTCGAGAGGCCGAAATCACTCCCCGGCTCGAGGAAGCCGCCCGCCGCGACGACAAGAATGTCCCGCTTCAGTATGTACTCGCCGACCGATACCGCGAGACCGGCCAGGTCGACAAGGCCGACGCCCTCTACCGATCGCTTCTGAAATCGCAGCCAACCCCGCAAACCTACCGCGCGCTGGCCGCCTCCCTTCTCAAGCGACGCAAGGCGAATGACCTGCTCAAGGTGTTTTGCGACGCCTGGACGCAGGACCTCACCCGCTCGGCCATCCTCCCGCAGGCCGGTTCCGTCGCCCAGGACAACGAACTCACCCTCGCCATGCTCGACGCAGGCATCGAGCAGCTTTCACGCCCTTCACCGGGTCTCCCACCCGTCGCCTTCCGCGTCCTCAACGAGATCGCAACCGCCGACAAGGCCGCCGCGGTCCGGCCCGAGAGAATCGAAAGACTGCTGAAACTCCACCGAATCGAGCTGGCACAGTCACCACCCTCGCTCATCTATCGCCAGATCGCCGATACTCAGAGCCGGCTCGGGAAGTATGCCGAGGCCGCCGCCACCGTGAAGGAACTCTTCGAAAAGTATCCGACCGACAAGAATGTCGGCACGCTCGTCTTCCTGGCCGACTTCCAGCGCAGGGCCGGCCAGCTAGACGCCGCCCGCGCCTCCCTGGCCGAGGCTCTGAAGCTTGGGGCCAATAATGAGCCCGATGCCATGCGGATCCTCGCCCTCCGGTTCGCCGATGTCGGCAATGTCGACCAGGCCAATCTCATCCTCGCCGAGCAAGCGAAACGCGAGCCCAACAACTGGGTTTACGATCTGACCCGCGCGGAAATCCTCGGCCGCTTCGATCGCAACCAGGAGGCGATCCAGCTCTACGAGGAAATTCTCAAGCGGTTCGGCAATGACGACGAGGCCGTCAAGTTCGCCCGGGCCGGGCTCTCGGGCGTCTACGTCAACATGGGCGATTACCCCAAGGGCGAGGCCCAACTGGAACGACTCCTCCAGCGCAACCCGGACGAGGCCGGCCCGAACAACGACCTGGGCTACCTCTACGCCGAACAGGGCAAGAACCTGGAGAAGGCCGAGGCAATGATCCAGAAAGCCCTCCAGGAAGATCCCGAGAACTCCGCCTACCTCGATAGCCTCGGCTGGGTTCTCTACAAACGGGGCAAACTCAAGGAAGCGCTCGAGGCCATGAAAAAGGCCGTCGAGCGGATGACGGTCGAGCGATCCGAGCCCGACGTCGTCATGTTCGAGCACCTGGGCGACATCTACTTCCAGCTCCAGGACGCCCCCCATGCCGAGGAGTCGTGGAAAAAGGCGCTGGAGGTGGCCGGAAAATCGATCCCGCCCGCTCGTCGGGCCTCCGAGATCCGCAAGAAGCTCGACGACCTGCGTAAACTCGGCCCCCGTCCTCGGGCCTCGGCCCACCCATCCCCCTGAGCCTCGACCGATCCGAGGGCCCGACGACCCCCGAACACGGACCTGACCCGCAGAACGAGCAAGGGAGCCGCAGAGAGAGATGGCAGGACATTCGCACTCGGCTAACATCGCGCATCGCAAGGGACTGGTCGACGCCAAGCGCGGGAAGCTCTTCACCAAACTCTGCCGGGCGATCTACGTCGCGGCACGCACCGGCGGCGGCGACCCCGCGGCCAATATGAGGCTCCGCTACGCGATTGACAAGGCCCGGTCGTTCAGCGTCCCCAAGGACAACATCGAACGCTCCGTCAAACGAGCCACCGGCGAACTCGGAGCCGAGAATTTCGAGGAGGTCGTCTACGAGGGCTACGGACCCGGAGGCGTCGCCGTTCTTTGCGAGGCCCTCACCGACAACCGGAATCGAACCGCCGGCGAGCTCCGCCGCCTCTTCGAGGCCGCCGGTGGCAACCTCGGCGCAAGCGGCTGCGTCAGCTACCTCTTCAACTTCAAGGGCCTCTTTATCGTCGATCCGAAGCACGTCGAGGAAGACCGGCTGATGGAGGTGGCCATCGAGGCCGGTGCCGACGACGTCGAACTGGTCGAGGGAACCTTCGAGGTCACCTGCGACCCCAAAATCTTCGAATCCGTGCGCAAGGCCCTTGAGGACGCCAGAATCCCCACCGAATCCGCGGAAACCAGCTACATCCCCACCACTTCCGTCGACCTCGACCTCGAAAACGCGAAGAAGATGCTCAAGCTTCGCGACCAGCTTGACGAGAACGACGACGTCCAGAACGTCTACGCCAACGACAACATCCCCGAAGAGGCGATGGCCTGATCCGGGTTGACCCTGGCCCGTCGTCCCTGGTTCGCTCTCCGCCAGAAGCGGGCCTCGATCGAAAATCGATCGACGGCGGAACCGGTAAGGACAGGCGGTCGGTCGCGCGACGGAGCGGCAGCTCCCGCAACGGACCACGGACAACCGACCACAGACCAAGGACCAAGGACCAAAGAAGATGTCATTCGTGAAGTCGGAGCGGTTGCGACGGCTCCCGCCTTATCTGTTCGCCGAGATCGACCGGAAGAAGAAGGCCGCGATCGCCGCCGGTCGCGATGTGATCAACCTGGGCGTCGGCGATCCCGACCGACCGACCCCGGAGCCGATCATCCGAAGCCTTCAGCATCACGTGGAAAATCCCGCGTTTCACCAGTATGCCCTCGATCAGGGGGCGCCCGAATTGCGGCGGTCGATCGCGGCGTTCTGCAAGGCCCGCTACGGACTCGAGCTCGACCCGGAAAGCGAAATCCTTCCCCTCATCGGCTCCAAGGAGGGAATCGCCCACCTCCCGCTGGCCGTCCTGAATCCCGGCGACATCAGCCTGGTGCCCGACCCCTGCTATCCGGTCTACCGATCGAGTAGCATGTTCGCCGGCGCCGACGTCTACAGCATGCCGCTGGAGCCCCACCTCGGCTTTCGCCCTGACCTCGACGCCATCCCGGCCGACGTCTACGCCCGGGCGCGCCTGATGTTCCTCAATTACCCCAACAATCCAACCGGCGCGACCGCCGACCGTCCGTTCTTCGAGCGAATCGTCGAACTGGCTCAGTCGCACGACCTGGTGATCGCCCAGGACGCCGCCTACAACGAAATGTATTTCGACGAGCCACCGCCCAGCCTTCTTCAGGTGGACGGGGCCAAGGATCGCGCGATCGAGTTCCATAGCCTCTCCAAGACCTTCAACATGACCGGCTGGCGCGTCGGATTCGCGATCGGCGGAGCCCCCTTGATCGCCGCGCTCGGTCAGCTCAAGGCCAACGTGGATTCAGGCATCTTCACCGCGATCCAGTTTGCCGCGAAGACCGCTCTGGACCAGTACCAGGAGCTAACCCCTCCAATCCGGGCGCTCTACCGGGAACGTCGCAACGCCTTCGTCTCCGCGCTCGGGAAGATCGGCTGGGAGGTCGCCGCGGCCGGGGCGACATTCTACGTCTGGATCCCCTGCCCCTCGGGCTACAATTCGACCGATCTCTGCACACGCCTGCTTGAGGAGGCCGACGTCGTCACGACCCCCGGTATCGGCTTCGGCAAGTCGGCCGAGGGTTACATTCGGGCTGCCCTGACCGTCGAAACTCCAAGGCTGCTCGAGGCCGTCGATCGGATCGGCAAGCTCAAACTCTGACCGAGGGTCGAAAAGGATGGCCTCGACGGCCCTGATCGGGCTGGGGAGCAACCTCGGAGATCGCCGGGTCTGGCTCAATGGCGCGATCGCCGCCCTGGATGCCAGCCCCGGTCTCCGCGTCATCCGGGTAAGCTCATTCCGAGAGACAGAGCCGGTTGGCGGACCCGACGGTCAAGGTCCCTACCTCAACGCGGCCGTCGCGGTCGAGACCACACTGGACCCAGCCAAACTCCTCCGGACTTTACAGTCCATCGAAAACCGAGCCGGCCGGACGCGATCCGTCCGATGGGGCGAGCGCACCCTCGACCTCGACCTGCTCCTCTTCGACGACGCGATCGTTGAGTCCGAGGAATTGACCATACCCCATCCAAGAATGACTGAGCGTCGCTTTGTTCTGGAGCCGCTCGCCGAGATTGCACCCGAGGCGATTGTGCCGAGGACGGGGCGATCGGTTTCGGAACTCCTGAGCGACCTGATCGGGGACAGACCGACCGGATAATGGGCCTCTTGTCCATGGGGCATCGGGCCTTTATCATTCGTTCGCAGTCTCGCGTGGCGAGGAAGGCACCCGACCCGATTTCTACTCCTGTCAGGACGTCCCGGCGATGGCCTCGAAGAAATCAGCCGCAAAGGCGAAGGCCGAGGATTCGGGAATCCTGGTTGTCGCGCGCAACCGCCGGGCCCGGCATGACTTCGACCTTCTGGAGAAGGTCGAGGCGGGGCTGGTCCTCACCGGGACCGAGGTCAAAAGCCTTCGTAACGGAAAGGCCAACCTGGAAGACGCCTACGCCGAGGTCACCAGGGGAGAAGTCTGGCTGCTCGGCTGCGATATTCCCGAGTACGTCCAGGCGAATCGGATGAACCACGTCCCCAAGCGGCCCAGGAAGCTGCTCCTCCACCGCCGTGAGATAGGCAAGCTGGAGTCTCGAACGAACGAGAAGGGGATCACGATCGTTCCGGTCTCGCTGTATTTCAAGAAGGGGATCGCCAAGGTCGAGATCTACCTGGCGCGTGGCCGGAAAACCTTCGACAAGCGTGAGGCGATCAAGAAGCAGGAAGCAAAGCGAGACATGGACCGGGCACTCCGCCGGCGTTGAGAGGGGACGGATTGTCGGCCGACGACAACCGACCGACTTGACCGGACGAACCGAGAGCGAATAATGTGATGGAGACGGGGGATATCATTCCACCGTTCCAGGACCTTGAAGGGGGCGAACCAGGATCGACCGGATGTCCGAGGTGACAGGTGGCGTGCCGAGGTTGGTCAGCAGGCCTCGTAAAAAGCCGACTAAAACCATAACTGCCAACAACACTGTTGGTCTCCGTCTCGCTGCCTGAACAGCAGCAACGGCCTCGCGACGTGCCTTCTCCCGAGAGGTACGGCCGGGGACGCCAATTCGGGATCGATCGAGCCTAACTTCCGACTGCTGCTCGATTTAAATTCATAGTTGGATAAGCTGAACGGGACCCTGCCGACCGGGGCCCCGAGGCCGACAATCAAAAGATCGGCTACGCACGTAGAGGCCGTCATCAGAGCTTCTCGGGACGCGGGTGCAATTCCCGCCGCCTCCACTCCGCCGCAAACTGTTAACTGGTGACAGTTTGCGACAACAGACGACGCAAGCCCCGGCCCCGCCGGGGCTTGTTCGTTTTCCGGGGTGCCGTCGGAATCGCCGTCGTTGCCATCCGCCGCCAGGCGGTGTCTCGCGGCGCCGCCCGGAATGCAGACATAGTGCAGACGATCAACGCCCGCTGATGCGAAAGGGGACGGCAGGTTCCCCAGGGCCTCCGCCCGGTCCTTCATCCCGATATGGGTGTATTTCGCGGTCTGGCGGATGTCGGCGTGCCGGGCGAGCTCCTTCGCCTCCATGATCGACGCCCCCGAGCGGACCAGCCCCGTGATGTGGCTGTGCCGGCCGGCGGCGTGGAAGTCGGCGATGCCGTCGGGCGTCTCGTAGGGGATGCCGACCCGCTCCAGGTCCTTCTTCACCATGAGCCAGGTCTTCTTCCGCTCGATGCGGGGGAAGAGGAGGTCGTCCGGGCCGAGGTCCCGCACCCATTCACGCACCAGGGCGACGAGCTCCGGGTGCAGGGGCAGGACGTCCTTGCGGCGGTGTTTCGAGCACGCGGCCTCGACCGTGACCGTCGGCTGGGGGTCGTCGAGCCGGAAGGAGCGGCGGGTGAGGCTGCCGATCTCCTGGCGGCGAAGTCCCGTGAAGAAGCTCACCAGGTAGGCGCGCGCCCGCAACTCCCCGTCGTAGCCCTGGACCTCCACGCCGCTCGACCGGGCCGACTCCACCAGCCGGGACACCTCCTCCGTCGCGAGCGCACGCCGCTTGTGCCGGACGTCCGTCTCGCTGTTGAGCCGCTCCATGCCGGCCAGCGGGTTCGAGGGCAGCCGCTTGGTCGCCACCAGCCACTTGCCGAAGGCGTCGGCCGCCTGCAGGTAGTGGTTGTAGGTGCGGGCCCCCATGTCCTCCGCGTCGCGGACGGCGTTCAGCCATTCCACCACCTTCTCGCCGTCCATCTCGGCGAGCGTGCGGAAGCCGCAGCCTGCGACGACGCGGCGGACGCGGGTCATGGTGAGCTTGCGGTGCTTCGCCGTGTTGTTGGCGAGCGAGCGGTCGAAGGCGTCGAGATGCCCGTCGATCGGGGCCTGCTTGATGGCCAGGAGGCGCTCCTGGGCGGGGTCGATCATCCCCCGCTTGCGGAGCATCACCTCGTTCTCGAGCTTGGCGGCGAGCTGCTCGGTCAGGCCCTTGTCGGTGAAGCCCTTCGCGGTGACCCGCTTCCCCTCGTGGTCGAAATACTGGATGTAGTACGGGCGGTTCTTCTTCCCCTTGTCGCGGCTCAGCTTGAAGATCGAGGCCATCGGGTCGGCTCCAAAGAAGCGGGGACGGGCGACCGTCCCCTGATTATAAGTCCATTATCCCCATCGCGCCAGTCACGGCCGCGGACACCCGCGTTCGATCCATTCCCGGACCTCGGCCGCACGCCACCTCGTGCTGCGACCGATCCGCACGGGCTCGGGCAGCTTCCCGGCGCTGAGCAACCGCCACAGCGTCCGCTCCGACACGCCGAGCATCGCCGCCACCTCCTCGGCGGGGATCAGAACGGCCGCCCTCTCTCGCGTTTCCATTCGGCATTCCTCCTCTTCACGGGGTGATCTCGCCATGTTGCGGCCGGTTCAGCCCCCGCGTTCGAAGCCCCGGCCCGGCTTCGGAGGCTGCTGCCCGGCGGACTCTCGGCGGTCGGCACGCGCCTGCAGCCGCGACTCGGTCCGACGGAGCGAGGACAGGCCCGCCCCGGACAGCAGGGAGTCGACATGCCCGGACAGGTCCCGGATCTCCAGCTCCAGCAGGCGGTTCGCCGCCCTCTGCGGCTCGCCGACCTCCCGGCCCGCCGGCGCGTCGCGCAGCTCCAGCCGCTTCGACTCAAGGAGCAGGGTCACGTCGCCGAGCGGGTAATCCTTGAGGCCGTCCCGCCCGTAACGGCGGTAGACGGCGTCGATCGCGCGGAGCCGGGTCTCCAGGGCGCTGGGTGCGGCGTGTGGGCCTTCGGTCATGTGCTTCTAACCTCGTGCTATCCTCACCGCTCCCGCCCATCATCCGGCTCCTTGGGCCGGGCGGCCAGGCGGGCGGAGGCCTTTTCCAGGACGCTGTCGGACTTGGCCTGCTCGCGCCACCCCCGCTCCAGTTCGGTGATGATGCGGTCGAGCTCCTCATCGCCGACCGGGGGCGGATCGGGGGGCGAAGGGCCGATCGCCTCCGCCCGGAACCGGTAGGCCTCGGCCATCCTGGCCTGATACGTGGCGGCGTCGGCCTCGCCATAGTCGCGGACCCTGGCGGCGTGCTCATCGGCCTCCCATTCGGCGCCGAGTGCCCGGATTTCCTCGTCGGACCAGAACATCTTGTCGGGCATGTCACACCTCCGGCACGGTTTGGGGCTTGTCGAGCTCCTCCCGGCACACCCGGTAGAACTCCCGCAGTGCGTCGCCGCGTTCCTCCTCGCGCAGCACCGCCTGGATGATGAACACGCAGCGCCGCGCGATGCGGATGCTGAGCTGGTGGACCGCCGGGTCGGCGGGCTTCGATTCTGCGAACATGCTGGATATCCTCGGGGATGTTGGACGGGCCGTGGACCCGCCCGAGAAGCTTTAGCCTCACGAACCGCGCATCTTGGCCATGTGGACGAAGGCCGCTCTGCCCGCCGTAACCGCCGCCCGCGGGTAGCGGACCGCGAGGAGTCCGAGCGCGGCCGGGACGAGGACCGCCAGGGCGGTCACCGCGCGGAGCAGCCAGGCGAGGGCGCCGGCCGCCTCCTGGACAACCGGCTTGACGGCGTTCTCGGCGACGGTGCCGGCCAGCCGGTTGGTGCCGTCGATGAACGCCCCGGGCTGGGCCAGGAAGGCGGTGAGCGTGGTCCCGACCGCCAGCGCCCCCTTGTTCCGCCAGATGAAGTCCATGGCCGGGTCGCCGTATTGGCCGATCACGCCGAGCAGCTCGGGCGTGCGCCCGATTGCGGCGAATTCGCCGCCCTCCTGGGCCATCATGGCGAGCCGGCGCCCGCCCTGCGGGCCGACGGCGCGCAGCGCGTCCACCGCCGGGCCGCCCAGCCGCTCGATCACCGGCTCGGCCAGGCCCTTGTGCTTGACCAGGGCCTCCGCCGCGTCGTCGCCGTAGCGGGCGAAGAGCTTCATACCCCCCGGGCGCCTCAGGACCCAGACGGTCGCGTCGTCGCCGTGCCGGGAGAGCAGCCGCAGCGCCGCGGGGGCCTGCTCCCCGGCCTCGTCGGCCAGGGACAGGGCCTTCGGGCCTACCTTTCGGACGGCCGCGAAGACGTCGTCGCCGTGGCGCGCGGCCTTGGCGGCGATGCGCTCGGCGAGCGTCTCGGTGCCCTCGCGCACCGCCGTCCGGCCGAACTTCTTCAGGACGTACTCGGCCGCCTCGCGGGCCGCCTTGGAGCGGATGTCGGCACGGACCGCCCCGGGAGCCGCGGCCAGGGCGACCAACAGGGCGAGGGGGAGGAGGCGCCTCATTTTGCACCCCCTTCCAGGATCAGCGTCCTGAGCGCCGTCTCGCGCAGCCGGGCGCGGGCCTCGCTCAGCCTATTGAGCCGGTTCCGCAGGCCGAGGCTCCCGGGGTCCTCGTGGGCCGCCTTGGCCAGAAACCACCGGTCCCTGGCCGCGAAATACTTCACGGCAACTTCGCGCCTGACCGCTTCCTCCTCGGCGGAAGGCTCGGGGGCCCCGCGGGCCGGGATCAGGATGCGCGCGATCTCGTCCGTCAAAGGGTGGGGTGACGGGTAGTCGGGGAAATCGGCGGCGGACGGGCCGTCCAGGATCGTGGACTCGAGGCGGCCGAGCGTCTCCTCCACCTTGGCGGCGATCGCCCCTTCCGGGTCGTATCCGGCCTCGCGGATCGCCCAGTCGAGGGCCATGTCCACCAGGATCCCGACGACGAGGCCGATGCCGAAGGTCACGGTCCCCGAGGAGGCGCCCGTCCCGAGGATGCCTCCGGAGACGCCGAGCCGGACGGCCAGCGCCTGCGCGATCTGCGCGACGATCTGGGCGGCGATCTCCGAGCCCACGAAGGAGACCGCCTCCCTCGTCACGCTGAAGCCGATGTCGCGCGAGACGACGGGCATGACGCTCTCGAGCATGGCCTCGTACTGCCTGCGGAATGCCGCCTCGTCCTGCAGGGCGGGCAGGAGGCCGGGCGCGGCCGGATCGCCGTCGGAGAGGTCGGCGCGGATATCCACGAGGAGCCGGTTCTCGCGGCCCTGGAGCTTGCCGATGCAGCCCGAGGCCGCGGAGTCGACGATCGCCCTCAGCTCGTCGGGGTTGAAGATGCGCCGCACGAAGGCGTCTTCGATATAGCGGTTGTGGCTGCCCGGGTCGTAATAGTCCCTGACGTAGGCCCACTTGCCCTCGAGCGAGAGCAGGTCCGCGGCGAAGACGCGGGCGCCCTGGCGTCGCTCGGCGAAGAACGCCTGGACCTGAGACACGGCCTCGTGGACGTCCGCCTTCGAGCCCGACTCCGCCTCGGCGAGCCGGGGCTCGACTTTCCGCCAGGCCGCGAGGCGGACCGGGTCGTAGCGCGGGTAGAGGACGTATCCGCCCGCCGCGAGGACAAGGCCCGCGATCACGCCGAGCGCGACCCGATTCGGCCGGAGGCGGCCTTGTGTCTTCAGCACTGTGGTTGCGGTCGTCATCGTCGCGACTCCTCGGGTTCTGGGGTAAGAACAGGGGGCCTCCGTGCCCGGATTTCGCCCTGTAAGTCTCACGGGGCGCGCATGTCGGACGGGGCCCCGCAGGCGGATGCGCGCGGGGCCGATTGTGGGCAAGGTCGCCGGGACGGGCGGTCAGCCGCGCTCCATCCCCTTGCCGCGGTCGGACCGCTCCGACCGGGCCTCGGCCTGGCGCGAGCGGCTCTCCAGGACCGAGCCGCGGCCCGTCGCCTTCTCGTCTTCGGGGTCGCGGGCTTCGCTCCGCCTGTCGTGCGCGACCTCGCCGGGCGTCTTGGTGCCGTAGGCGCCGTACTCCGGCGGCTGCGCGACGTTCGACTCGGGATAGACGGCCGCCCGCAGCTCGCGCAGGCCCTGGCGCCACATGGCTGAGGCGTGCCCGGCGCCGATCTTGGGCTTGGGATCCTGCTCTCTCGACATCGATCACCTCCATTTCAAGGCTGGTCCCCACGCATGGCGCGGAACCGCTCCGCGCGCTGCTGGTTCTCGATCATCAGGTCGTTGAGGTCGAGCAGCTGCTGCCGGTCGATGAGTTCCGAGGCCGTCACCGTGACGAACAGGGCGGCGGCCGAGAGCATCAGGTACACGCCGAGCGGGCGCGTGAACAGCCAGACTGCGGCGCCCAGCCAGAACACGAGGGCGGGCTCGCAGAAGCGCTTGACCTCCAACTCGGTGCGCCCGGGGAACCGCGCCATGAGGCGGGGCTCGCCCGTGTAGCGGGAGTGGCCGGAGGGCGCGCGGCCGCGGCGGAGGAGGTCCTCGACGCGGTTGCGCGCGCACATCGCGACATAGGCCAGCAGGAAGAGGAAAAGCGGCCGGACCCCCCGCCCGTCCCACAGCACCGCGTAAATGGGAAGGATCACGAGGACGGCCGCGGCCTGGACGTCGGCGTAGCGCTCGCCCATCCGGGTGTGAAGGAACACCTCGACCGAGAAGGCGAGGGCGCGGGGGATGAAGAGGAGTTCCGCGAATGTGAGCCTCCCGGCCCCGTGGGGGGCCTGCGATGACGGGTTGGGCATGGAAAACTCCCGATCTGATGGATGGTGCGAGGCTCGCGGGGAACCTCGCGCCGACGATGAACGACGGCATAAACCGTCCGCTAACCGCGCTGCAGAAACGTCCGGCGGATCCACGACCGGCCGGTCGCGCGGAACCGCCTGCCGCCCTGGAAAACGATGCCGTCGACCTCGCCGCCGCTGGCGAAGCCTCCGCGGCGCAGGGCCGTGAACGCGCCCGGCTGGACCTCGAACTCGAAGGTCTCCGAGATGCCCGCGTTGACCGAGGGGAGCGACCGCATCCAGGGGAGGGCCGTGCAATCGGGCGTCTGGTAGCTGTTGCCGCCGTTGATGAGGAACTGCCGGGTGCGGCCGATGAGCGTGGCCGCCCACTCGTTGGTGACCGGGTCGCCATTGGCGTGGAAGACCTTGGTGTTGAGGTTCGCCAGGAGCGAATCCGCCTGGGCCTTGCCCTGGTCGCCGCCGCCGAGCGCGGCGTAGAAATTCGAGAGGTTCTGGCTGAGCAGCACCGTGGCCACTCGCGAGCTGCGGGCGGTGGTCTGGAACTGCATGTCGTAGGATGTCACGAAATTCTGGGCCTCGTCCGCCCAGAAGAAGACCGGCCGGGGATTGGCGGCTGTGTCGCGACGCTCGATGGAGCGCTGGAACACGTATTTCCACAGCACCTGCGCGAAGACGCCGACCTCGGCGAACTCCTTGACCGGCAGGTCGATCACCAGCACCCGGCCCGACTCCACCGCCCCCGGCGTCACGTTAGTCTCGCCGCAGAAGAGGTCGCGGAGGATGCCGCGGTTCAGCACGTCGATCATGCTGGTGAAGGTCGAGACGATCACCGAGCGGGTCTTGTCCGAAAGCGCGGGGTATTCGAGCATCATGTAGTCGGCCACGATCTCGTAATCACGCAGCTGACGCGGGGTCTTCTCGCGCTCGTCGGCCTGCTTGAGGCAGGCGTAGCAGAAGGAATCCCGCTTCCATTCGGGCGACCGCGCCTCTTCGAGGGAGGTCGGCGCCGAGACGATCAGCCGGTAGAGGTCCGGGATGGAGAGGCTCCCTTTGGCGAGGACCAGCAGGTCCACCAGGTTGCGCATGAGCTGCCGCATCGCCCGCCGCCAGTAGCCCTCGTCCTCGCGCCCGCCCTGGCCGCTGCCCGTGCCGCGCTCCGCGACCTCCAGGACGGTCGAGAGGAGGTTGACGATGGTCTCGGTGAGCCCGGCCCCGAGGCCGGGCCGCTTCAGCTCGTGGTCGATGAAATTGAAGCGAAGCGCGCGGTCGGGGCCGAAGACGAGCAGGTCGTCCTCGCGCCCCGCCTCGCGGCAATACGCCTCCCAGACGGCCCGCTCGTCGGGCTTGGCGGTGAGCACCAGGCCGCCGAACCTCGCCCGCAGGAAGGCGAGCGCCAGCGTCCGCCCGCTGCCCGAGGACTTGCCGCTGCCGGTAGCCCCGAGCACCAGCGTGCCCTCGCAGGCATCCGCGAGGGTCCAGGGGTCCGCCTCGGACAGTGCCAGCAGCGGCTCGGCCAACCCCCACGGCTCCCGCCGCTCAGGCATCTCCACCCTGCGCCGCCACATCATGGGCCCGCCCCCCGATGGCCGTGTTGCAACTGTTCGCGAGAATGCCTTGCCCCTCGGACCGGCGATTACGCTTCGGCCCACCCGCCTGGTCGCGGAGCATCTTGGCGAAGGTGCCGAGCTCGATCCCCTGGGTTCGCGCCTTGCGCGCCCTGCCGAGGACGTCCTCAAGCACGGCGATGAAGGCGTCCAGGTCGACCGAATCCGCAGCCACGGTGACCGCCCGCCCGCCGGCCAGCTTGGCCGTAACCCGGGATGGGGAGGGAGCCACCCCGGCGGCCGGAGCCTCGGGCGCGGTGCCGTTCTTCCTCGACTTGAGCGACCCGCTGAGCGCGTCCCGCGTGAGCCTGCCGGAGGCCACCTTCGCGGCCAGCTCCGCCTGCTCCTCCCCATCCTTGACCCGCGCCAGCTCGCTCGCCGCGCTCAGCGGAATCTCGCCGCGATGGACCCGCTCGCGGATCGGCTCGGGCAGTTCCAGGAGCGAGAGCAGCCGCGAGACGGTCGCGTTCGAGAATCCGAGCTTGTCGGCCACCGTAGAGGCGTTCCAGCCCGTGACATCCATGAGCCGCTTGATCGCCTCGCCCTTCTCCAGCGGCGTGTTCGCGATCCGGTGCGAGTTGGCGATCAGGCCCTTCTGGATCAGCTCGCCCTCGTCCAGGGGCTTCTCCTCGATGATCGCCAGGATCTCCTCCCAGCCGAGCTTCATGGCGGCGAGCACCCGATGGAACCCGTCCGCCGGGATGTACTTCCCCCCCTTGCGCGTGAGGCGGGGGGGATAGAGCATCCCGACCTCCTGGAAGGATTGGATCAGGCCGGCGAGGGCCTCCTCGTCGATCGACTTCCTGTTGAGCGGGACCAACTCGATCTCCGCGATCGGGACCTTCTGAATCAGTTCCGGGGCCATGCTCTTTCTCCTGTGAGGAGCGACGAGTGCGGGCTGGTGGCGGATGCCTGCTGCGCGCACCCCGATCGGGGCCGCACTCAGGGATGCAGCGACGCCCTGAAGGCCGACCGACGGCCGGTCATTTGCCCTAGGGCGTGCGGCACCAGCCAACGGCAGGCGGCAGGCGACGACGGGCACGATATCGGCGGCCGGTAACAGGCGAGGGCCACAAGATCATTGGAGAAGGGCGGGAATCCGGTCGCCATGCGACCGGGGAGGAACGTATTACCCCTCCTTCATCAGTTCCCGACACGAAACGTAGATCACCGGGATTCCGGCCCCGAAGAACGGCAGGAAGAAAACTCCCATCACGAGGCCGAGAAGAGCCAGGATTTTGTTCATGGGTCCAGTCTCTGTTTGCCGGGTGGTTTGCCCAGGGCGTGCGACACCGGCCAGCCGCACGCGGCAGATTTGGACGAGAAAACGGCGAGAGCCAAGGGCAGGAGCCTTGAGCCAGTGCGGACGTCGATCAGGACCGCCAGCGGCGGTCAGGTCCGAGGGTTTGCAGGGTTGCCCATCCGAAGAGGAAGGAACGGGGCGATTCGCGTCTAGTGAGGATTATGCTAACTGGCGGGGGAACTATCAATACCCCGGTGCGAATTTTTCCGCGAATCCACTCCTCAGCCCCGCTGTGCCCCGCCGCGTGGGCGGCCGACTCGATCATGCCATTCGGACAAGGCTTCCCGGCGTGGGGCCGCTTCCATCAACTCCAACTGTGGGAGTTGCGGCGTGTTCACGGTCCGTTTTCGCTTGCCGTCTTCGGCTTTGATTTCGATGCAGAAACGGCCAATCTCAGGGTGATTTCCAGGATCGCCGACGAGAAGAGCAGGCAAGCCAGTCTTCGGGCACTTGATCGCTAAATCGAAACGCCGCAATTCATCATTGACCAAGCGGGCCAGGGCCTTCTTTTCCTCATAGGTGTCATGAGGCATCGCCTGGATGTGGACATTCAAGAGCGGCTGAAGCCGAGCGGCCATTTCCCGGCGAAAATCGTGGTGTAGCTCTTGCAGGCTTTGGGCTTGCTCGACGTAGCCGCCGCTATCCGGGACCGTGGCCAGCAGGGCGGCAAGATGCTCCCGCCGCTTGTCGCCAGGAGGAGAGGGCGTTTCTTGGGAGAACGGTTGCGAGCGATCAGCCAGAGGCCCAATCCTGTTAGGTTTATTAGGAGTGAAAATGCGATTATTAATAAAATCGTCGGTATCTTCAATGATATTCTTTTCCGTCAGGAGCCTTTGTTTGGGGACGCTTTCGGCCCATGCCTCGCGGATCGCGGCCCAATGCTCCTTGAAAAACTCCTTGTTTTCCAGTGCCCGATGGACCAGGACCCGGACGTAATCCTTCTTGTAGGGCTTGCTGACGAAGTAGTCGGCACCGCTCTCGTACGAGTCCAGCAGGTCGCCATAGGAATCGGTCGCCGAAATCACGATGATTTTCACCGAGCCGTAGCGGCGGCGGACCTCGTGGATGAAGTCCTGACCCTTCATTTTGGGCAGGCCCAGATCGACCAGGATGGCGGAGTATGCCGTTTTGGAAAGGCGCTCCAGGGCTTCCATCGCATTAAAAGCCATATCGAAACAAATGTTATCTTCTGCAAAATAGAATTCCAGCAATTCTTGATGCTGAGGATTGTCCTCGACGACCAGAACCCTGAATTCGGGAACGTCATTTTTCTCCCGTTTTTGCGGCGACTTCATGCCAGGCTCCCCGACGATCCGGCCGGTACTCTATCCGAAGCCCCGAGCCCTATTTTATCCCGTGTTCCGCCGGGCGGGAACCGACGATCAGTCGCGGGATCGAGGCCGAAGCGGTCGGCCCCATCTTGCCGAGCGCGACCGCGGCTTGTCCCCGCACCTCCGGACCCTGACCAACCGACACTTTTTCTACGACGGTACGGGGGACAAGTTATTCGGCAGGGAGCGTTCATGAGTCAGACAGAACATCATCCACCTCATCCCGATCGTGAACAGGCTCAGCATCCGCTGGCGAGTCGATTCCAGCCAGCGCCTCAGCCCGGCCTGGATCACGCGCGATCCCAGGGTCAAGGCGAGGTAGGTCGCCAACGCGATCAGCAGCACCAGCCGCGCCGCGTGCGCCGGGTCGGTCACATGACTCAGCTCCCAGTGAAATCCCTGGCTCTTCTCATCCCGGAACAATTCCTCGGTCCAGACCCGCGTGGCGTAACGACGGAACAGCCGGACCCCCTCGGGCCGGGCGCTGACCAGCAACCACGGCCCTTTCTGATCCTTCTCCCAGCAGGCGGCGACCTGAGCCGTCCGCCATCCCGACTTCTTGAAGACCTCCGCCTGGCCCCACCATCGGGCTCCGGGGTTCGGGGCCAGTTCGGCCGCCGAGCCTTCCCGGCCGTCGGGGGTGCGGACCCGGGTCTGACCCTGGAGCCGGATCACGAAGTGCCAGCCCAACTCCCGGCAGGCATCGACGATTCGCGGCCAGGCCAGGCCGCGGTCGGCCAGCAGCGTGACCTCGGCCCCCTCGGGCAAGCAGGCGGCCACCTGCCGGAACAGGCCGATGATCAGCTCGGGCATCGGCTCGGGCTGACCTCCCAGGGCATAGCAGGCCGAGCAGATCGGCAGGGCCCGCTTGCGATACGCCAGGGTGATCTTCATGCACCGCAGGTCATTGTGGTTGGGTGTCTCGTCGAGGATCAGGACGATGGGGCCACCGGCCCAGCCGCTGAGGATCGCCCGGGCCAACTGGGGCCAGACCGATGCGGGGTCGATCCGGTCGTTGGCCAAGGTCCGTTCGAGCCGCCGCTCGACGCTGGCCGGTCGGGCGTCGCCGGGGACCGCGACGGCGAGCTTACCGGCCCAGCAGTGATCGGCGATGGTCATGGCGAAGCTCATGTCGGCCAGGGCCTTGGATTGGTGACCGTGAAGACCTGGCAGAAGTTCGTCTTGAACCTGCCGCCGCCAATCGCGTAACAGAGAGAGGGCGCTCATGGGTTGGCTCCCGAAGGGTGTTGTGATATCCCTTCTACGCAAGCTCATGAGCGTCCGCCTTTTCCGATCAGGTAAAAAGTGTCGGCTGGTCAGCCTCCGGACCAGGGGGATCGGGCGCCTCGACCAGTCGAGGGATCGCCGGCGGCCTGATCGCGATCACCTCCGAGATCCGCTCGGCTCCGGCTGCGGGTCGCTGGGTCATGGCCTCGTCATCCCACACCAAAACGCAACAAGGGCCGATCCTCAAACCCAAATTATCCGGGCGTCTCCACCGCGAAGCGGGATTCGTGATCGGTTTATCGTTTGCAATTGGCATTTGTTGAACTATACATAATTATGACGCGTTCGACCTGAGAACCGCGACCTGAAAGGAATCACCCTAAATGACCATGAAATGCGCCGCAATGGCACTGGCCTCGATACTGCTGTCCACCTCGCTGGCGCATGCCGACGATTACTTGAGCCTGAATGCCGGCCGGTATAACGCCTTGCGCAAGAACAATCCCGACCGCGCCTGGCAATACGGCCTGGAATACCGCTTCAATGAAATATCCTACGGCATCCACCCCATTGTCGGCGGCTTCGGCACAAGCGACGGCGGGGCATACGGGTATGGCGGCCTGAACTGGGACATCGCCCTGCTCCCGAACCAGCTCTACATCGTCCCCAATTTCGCGGTCGGCGCCTATCGTGACGGCGGCGGCAAGAACCTTGGGGGTACGCTGGAATTCCGCTCGGGCATCGAGCTCGACTACCAGCTGCCCAACGCGCATCAGGTCGGCGTGGCGCTCAACCACATCTCGAACGCCGGCATCTATGGCCGCAACCCCGGCGAAGAGTCCGTCCTGGTCACCTACTCGGTCCCCGTACGCTCCCTCTACTGATCCGGCGGAGCCAGGCGTGTGGGCCGTTGCCCCCGGCCCCCCGGTCCGATCGATTCTCTCGGTTCCATGGCATTATGGAGAATCTTCTGACTGTGGCCTTCGAGGCCCATAACGTCGTAAGGAACCACCACAGGCGCTACCAGGTGACGGTGGGGCGAGACCTGCTGCAGGCGTGGACGGTCGCGATCAGCTACGGCCGCACCGGGCAGCCCGGGCGGGAGGTCCGCTATGCTTCGGCCGCGGCGGAAGACATCCGGGCCATCATCCGCGAGCGGCTGGGGCGCCGCCTCACGGCACCGAGGCGGATAGGCTGTTCCTACCGGCTGGCGGCGTTTAGCGCCGCTCCTGGGGTCGATCCCCTGGATTGGCTGCCCGGGGATGTGATGGCCGGTCTTGCCCAGGAATTTTTATGAACGGTGAGTGCGATGCCGGCTGGTCAGGGGGATCTCCCCATACGCAGTAACCATCTCATAATCGCCCATAGTCGATTCCGCGTCCCTGTCCCGAGTGAAGCGTGGCCATCTGGGTGGTGACCGGACACCGAATTCTTGTATGCAATTTTGATAGATGCTTCATGGTTCTTCGGGTCGAGCACGATCGCTGGTTGAGAAATTCTCGATCCTTCCCCGTATCTGGAGTCTATCGCCTTCCTGGCTTCTCCAAATGAATCCGCCCGGACTGTGACTTCCCGGACGGCCCAACCGGTTTCCTGCTCGATCTTCACCGTCGCCTTGAAAGTTAACCGCCCCATAGTACTCCCTCTACACACGTCGTTGCCTGTTTAGGCGCAATGTTACACATTTAAAGGCTGCGCGGGTCAGGCCAGGGCGCGTAACCCCTGATACCCCACGTACATACCGACCAGGATGATGAGCCCCGCGGAAAGGTAGGGGGCCTTTCGGGCGAACTCGCCGAAGCCGCCCCACCGCCTGGAGACGTGCCTCACGCTCAACGCCGCCAGCGCGCCGGAAGCCACCATCGTCAGCGCCAGCCCGATGCTGAAGCAGAGCACCAGGGTGGCGCCGAGGGCGATCTTCTTGAGCTGCAGGCAGAGCAGGAGCACGGTGATCGAGGCCGGGCAAGGGACGAGGCCGCCGGTCAACCCGAACACCACGATCTGGCCCGTGGTCACCTCGCGATCGGCGAAGCGCCGCCGTATGTCGTTGGCGTGGGCCAACTCGTGCGGGTCCTGGTAGCCCTGTGCCGATGCGCTCCGGCCCTGGCCGGTCTCGGCCTCGTGGTGGTGGCCGTGCTCGACGAACTCGATGTCGAAGCTGTGGCTGTGATGCCCGTGCCCCAGGCGGAGCCGGGCCGTGAACTCGTGCGGCTCGGGGATCTCCTGCTCCGATTCCACGAAGCCGCCGCGCTGCACGAACGTGAAGCTCTGGCGGCGGCCGTTCGCCCGTTCCGTCTCGATCGCGATCTGGTCGGGCGACCACGCATGGCCGTGCCTAGCCTCCGAGTACAAGCGGAATCGGGGGGGGGACGCCGTCCTCGAAGACCTCCAGCCGGACCACCCCGTGGCCGGTGTCGATGCGCTTGGCGTCGTCGCGATGGTGATGGCCGTGGTCGTGCGCACCCCTCTGGTCACGCCGGGTGCGCCAGATCATCCACACGGCCACGCCCACAATGAGCACCGCCGATGCCACCTGGAAATAGGGCTCGGTCGCCTCCGCGTCCCAGTTGCGACCGAAATACAGGCCGCCCATGGCGATCGCCCAGACAACCGCCGTGTGCGAGATCGTTGCCGACAAGCCCAGGAGCACGGCCTGCATGACCGTGCCGCGGATGGCGACGATGAACGCGGCCATCATGGTCTTGGAGTGGCCCGGCTCGAGGCCGTGCAGCGCGCCGAGCAGGATCGCGCTCGGGACGAAGAGCCAGGCGTTGCCTTGCTGCAGGAGGGAGGAGAAGTCATTCATGACACGGGCCTTTTCTACAAGTATTTGGTGATAGCCTTCAATTCGCGAAGCGCGTCGGCGGCGTCCTGCCCGCCTTTGGGGGCGGCATGGCCCAGGCAGTGGTCGATATGGTCGTGCACCAGGGTCTTCTTCGCGCTGACGATCGCGCTCTCTACGGCCTGCATCTGCTGGGCGATGTCCAGGCAGTCGCGATCCTCCTCGAGCATGGCGATGATGCTCTTGAGGTGGCCTTCGACTCTCCTGAGCCGCTTGATGATGCCGGGATGAGAGGTGTGCCGTGCCATTGGTATCGTATCCTCCAGGTGAGGATAGGATCATTATCACACTAATTATTAATCAGCGATCATTTTTTCAAGAACGCGACATTCGGCCGCGACGCCAAGCCGCCGTGCTGCTGCAATAGGAAAGATAAAGGACGTTATCTTTCATATGCACCGCCAGCCGCGGGCCTACGGGGGTTGCGCGTGGCTTCGGAATAGTCTATGGTTGGTCCCGGTTGGTCCATCGGGGGTTTATGGAGATCGCGAATATTCACGAGGCGAAAGCCCGCCTATCCCGCCTCATCGAGCTGGCGCTCGCGGGAGAGGACGTCCAGATTGCTCGCGCTGGTGAACCGCTCGTGCGTCTCGTTCCGGTCGACATAAACACGCAGCCGCGTCAGGGAGGCCAGCTCAAGGGCCAGGTCTGGATCGGGATGGATTTCGACGAGCCCGACCCCGCGATCGATGCGATCTTCGGTGGCGTCACGCCGTGAAGCTCCTCCTCGACACGATCATATATATAGAATGGCTCGACGACCCGGCCCAGCTCTCCCGCGAGGCGAGAGCCGCCATCGCCAACCCGCGCAATTTCGTCTTCGTCAGCGCCGCGACAACGCTGGAGATCACATTGAAGCAGGCGCGGGGAAAGGTCAGGGTGACCGCGCCGCCCGGCGACATGCTGGCCACCTGCCGCTTCCATGAACTGCCCCTGAAGATCTCCCACGATGCGGCCCTGCGCAACCTGCCCCCCGTTCACAACGACCCCTTCGATCGGCTGCTGGTCGCACAGGCGCTCGCGGAGGGGATGACGCTCGTCTCCCGCAACCCGGTCCTGTCACAGTATGGTATCGCAGTCCTCGCCGCCTGACCCGAAGGGGGTCGCCCTCATCCCGGAGCACCTGCTGCCGGCCGCGGATCCAGCCCCGACAATACGCGTGCCCGCGATCCTGACTTCCGCCGGCGAGGACGCCGTCACGAGGTTCGTCGAGTATTTCGCCGCTCAGATCCGCAACCCGCACACCCGCCGGGCCTATCTCCGCAACGCCATGTCCTTCCTGGGCTGGTGCGAGGGCCGTGGCATCCACGCCCTGAAGGACATCCGGCCCGTGACGGTCGCGGCCTATATCGAGGCCTTGGGGAAAACGCACTCCAAGCCGACCGTGAAGCAGCACCTGGCCACGGTCCGCATGCTCTTCGACTGGCTCGTGACCGGCCAGGTCGTGCCGGCGAACCCCGCGCACGCCGTCCGCGGGCCGAAGCACGTCGTCACCAAGGGGAAGACGCCGATCCTCTCGCCCGAGGAGACGCGGACCCTGTTCGAGAGCATCGCGCCGGTCTCCGTGGTGGACAAGCGGGATCGGGCCGTCATCGCGGCCATGTTCTTCACCTTCGCGCGAGTCGGTGCCGTCGTCACCATGACGGTCGAGGACTACTACCCGCAGGGCAAACGCATGTGGCTCCGCCTCCAGGAAAAGGGCGGCAAGCAGCACGAGATGCCAGCGCACCACAAACTCGAGGAGTTCCTCGACGCCTATGTCGAGGCCGCGGGGATCCAGGCCGATCGGCGCGGGCCCCTCTTCCGCACAGCCACGCGCAGGGGCGGCGGCCTGACTGCGAGCCCGATGTCGACCGCGGATGTCTGGCGGATGGTCCGCAGGCGGGCGCAGAAGGCGGGGATCAGGACGCCGATCGGCTGCCACAGCTTCCGCGCCACCGGCATCACCAACTACCTGGAGCACGACGGCACGCTGGAGAAGGCCCAACAGATGGCCGCCCATGCCAGCCCGCGCACGACCAAGCTCTACGACCGGACCAACGACCAGGTCACGCTCGACGAGATCGAACGCATCAAATACTGACGGCGGCCAAAGGCAGCCAGGACCGCGAAAGACGTGTTGATGCCCTGCAACCCTTTGGCGTAGTCCGCCGGTGGCACGACAACTATTTGAATCCTTTCTTTCACCGCGGACATCAGGTAATTCGTCAACGCGGCCCTGGCGGCATAGCCCTGGGCGGTATCCGCCTTGAGGTTCTTGTCTCGTCGCTCCAGCGGGAGCGGCGATCGTAGATCGCAGACGACAAGACCTGCGCCAGCTCTTCACTCAGAATGATATCCCTATTCATCCTCTGCGTTTGTCCCTTTCCTGCCTCCAGGACGGAAGATTGCTTACCATATTGACAACCCTTGATTGGCAATGTAGAGATGCGAATGATTTTCAAATGCAATTAATTATTAGAGAAAGTTATGTCGCATAATATAAAATTCCTTAACTTTAGTATTCTGGCCGTCTTGGCCGCATCGACGTCCGCCTCATACGCCGCGGAAAAGCTGTATTCTCCTTACGTGGAGAAGGGCGAGCTTGAACTCGAGTATTTCGGGAGCCGGAGCAACGACGGCGACCCGGCGAAGGACAACGGCCAGCAACACCAGTTCTCGGTGGGCTACGGGGTGAATGACTGGTGGCACGCCGAGGTCTACACCAAGTATGCCCGGGAACCGCAGGGCGAGACGAAGCTGGATAAATACGAGTTCGAGAATATCTTCCAGCTCACTGAACCGGGCGAATACTGGGTCGATGTCGGGGCGGCCCTCGATTACGAATACACGCCGCAGAGGGGACACCCGGACACGGTCGAGACCCGTCTGCTCCTGGCCAAGGACCTCGGCCTGACGTCGCACGTCCTGAACATCATCCTTGAGAAGGACGTCGGGGCGGGGCCGAAGGCCGGGCTCGAGGCCGGCGGGATCTGGAGCAGCCGCTACCGACTGAGCCCCTATTTCCAGCCCGGGTTCGAGATCAACAGCACGCTCGGAGAGATCCGGCACACGGGCAGTTTCGACGCCCAGGACCACTACGCCGGGCCCATGGCCTACGGCAAGATCCCCCTGAACCTGCCCGGAACGGCCGACGGCATCAAGTATCGGATCGGCTATCTCTTCGGCGTCTCCCGGGCGGCTAGCAACGGCGAGGCCGTCGCCCAGCTGGAATACGAGATCCATCTCTAACGCGGACCCCGCCAGGCGGAAGCGCACCGGTCGTCAAACCGTGCGGTTACATACAAGCCTGTTCGCTCCCCGGTCAGAGCTGTGGCATGGGGTACGCCTATGCAAATTAAATGGAAGGGCTTTCTGGGGGTCTTCGCAGGCAAGGGTCGGCTGGCGAGACTCACCGCCCCCGGGTCAAGTTGTGGCCGCCAGGAGTGATCGGCACCCTGATGTCATCGAGGACGCCGACGTGGTTCGGACGAACAACCGAGTCCGAGTCCGCCGGTGACGTGGAGTCCCAAAGACCATCTGCCGCTCGAACGCGGCTGCCGGCTCCGAGCCATTCTTTGACCTTACGTACTACCGGGTCTATGGCACCCGAACGGACCAGCGCCATCCCGGTCAGGATGCCCGCGAAACTCAAAACCGTACTGCGCCATGATGGAACTTGCCGGGACTCTTCGCTCATTATTCCTCGAACGAAATAGCTTTATCGAATAAAAAATTAACTTAATAAAATGAACGAGTCAACAATTGCAGAATACCATCCATGTCTTCACTAGCCCCGATTCGGCGTACTGGTCGATCCGTCAGACGGGATCCACTTCGGCCACTCGCGGCCCCGAGTCCTGGAAATACCGACGTTGGAAGTAAAACGCGACGTTGACCAGGCCGATCAACACCGGCACTTCCACCAAAGGGCCGATGACGGCCGCGAACGCGGCCCCGGAGTTGATGCCGAAGACCGCCACCGCCACGGCAATGGCCAGCTCGAAATTATTGCTCGCCGCCGTAAAGGCGAGCGTGGCCGTTTTCGAGTAGTCGGCCCCGATTTTCCGGCCCATGTAGAAGGACACCAGGAACATCACGACGAAGTAAATCAGCAGCGGCACCGCGATCCGCAGCACGTCGAGCGGGATACGGACGATGGTTTCACCCTTGAGCGAGAACATCACGACGATGGTAAAGAGCAACGAAATAAGCGTGATTGGGCTAATTGTAGGAATAAATAATTTTTCGTACCAATCCCTCCCCTTGGCCTTTAGCAGCACCAGCCGCGTCACCATCCCGGCCAGGAAGGGTATGCCCAGGTAGATAAACACGCTTTGGGCAATCGCCCCGATGGTGATACGCGACAAGTCCACGTCGCCGAATTGGACGCCCACCAGAGGCGGCAGCACTTTGATAAACAGCCAGGCATACAGCGAATAGAAAAGCACCTGAAACACCGAGTTGAAGGCCACGAGGCCCGCCGCATATTCGGAATCGCCCTTCGCCAGCTCGTTCCAGACGATCACCATTGCGATGCACCGGGCCAGGCCGATCATGATGAGGCCGATGGCGTATTCCGGCTTATCGGCCAGGAACGCGAGAGCCAGCCCGAACATCAGCACCGGCCCGATGATCCAGTTTTGCAACAGCGAGAGGCCGAGAATTCGCACGTTGCGGAAAACCTGCCCAAGCTCTTCGTAACGCACCTTGGCCAGAGGCGGATACATCATGAGGATCAGCCCTACCGCAATCGGAATCGAGGTGGTGCCGACCGAAAGCCGCGTGATGCCCTTTGCCACGCCCGGAACGAAAGTGCCAAGCCCGACGCCGAGCAGCATGGCTGCGAAAATCCACAGCGTCAGGTAGCGATCCAGGAACGAAAGACTCCCGGTCGCTTTGGGATGGCAGGTGGTCGCCTGGCTCATGTCATTTCTCCCCTTCCGCCGCGATTTCCGAAAGCAGCCCTTCCACCCGCCGCCGGATTTGGTCGCGGATTTCCCGCACCTTCTCGACAGGTTTGCCCGCCGGATCATCCAGGCCCCAATCTTCCGAAAGGTGAATCCGGGCCGGGCATGAGGTGGCATCAACGCCACACCCCATCGTGATGATGCGGCTGGCGGAATCCACCATCTCCTGCGTAAGCTGTTTAGGCGACTGCCCTTCGAGCGAAATCCCGATCTCTTCCATCACCTTTACGGCGAGCGGATTAACCCGTTCGCCCGCTTCCGTCCCGGCCGAAAGGCCACGAACCGCAAGGCCACGGTCTGCCGCAAGGAAATTGGTGAAGGCTTCGGCCATCTGTGAGCGACCGGCGTTGTGGACACAGACATACACGATGTATTTCATCCATTCTCTCCAATTGCATCCGTCTAAGCGGATGTATCAGATTAAAAAAACTCAGCCTTCACAGCAGGTACGGCTGGCGAGCCGCTTCCGGTCCCGCTCCACCCACTCGGCATCCCCAAAGCCGCCCAAGCAGTCGAGTAGCCTTCGGTGCAAAACGCTCACCGGCTTGGCCAGCCGGTAATGCACCCATAGCCCTTCCTTCCGGCCCGCGACCAGTCCGCGCTGCCGCAAATAGGCAAGGTGCCGGGAGACCGTCGATTGCGGCAACTCCAGCGCCTCGTGGAGGTGACAGACGCAGACCTCGCCCCCGCCCAGCAGGTTCAGAAGCCGCAGGCGTACCGGGTCAGCGAACGCCTTGAAGAGTTCGCTGCTGCCTTCCAGGCTATCCGTCGATGGCTCTTTCATCCGCATAGCCGAATATAGCCAGGGGCGGGGATCAGGTCAAGCGGCAGAATCAACACCACTCCGGCAGACCACGCTGTCCGGAAGGGCGTCGCCCTCTTCGTCAAGGGCGCTCTCTCCCGCAGCTTCCGTGTCGCTGCGCTCCGTGTGCAGCCGCTCCGCTCGTCCCTGTGACGAATTCACCCATTCTACTCCAATCCGGCACCTGGTGCCGCCGTTGGCCGGTTGAATGTCGCGCGTGACGACATGACCCGCCAACAGGCAACGAAGCATCAGGAGACCAGCCATGCAGATCGTCCACCGCACATCGCACACCGAGAAGCTCGCCTTCACCGCCCGCCCCGACGCCGCGACGCGAAAGGCCCTGACCGCCGCCGGGTGGCGCTACAACGGCCTCCACTGGTGGCGGAACGTCAACCACACCGCCATCAGGAAGGCGAAAGACCTCCCCATTCTGCTGACCCCGATCGACCACCCCGAGGCTGCCACCGCCTGAACCGATCCGGGGCACGGAGGCCCATTCCCCTCGTCCCTCACCACGAGCTTACGGAGCCCAACCCCATGACGACCGCGACCGTTCCCTCCGTCCTCAACCGCGACGAATTGCGACGCCTCGCCCCGAGCGTGTTCGCCTCCGAGCCCTGGCACCGCATGTCGGGCCGCTACCGCATGGTCCCGACCATCGAGGTCGTGGACATCCTCCGCGAGCGCGGGTTCTTCCCCGTGAAGGCCCAGCAGTCCCGCACCCGCACGCCGGAGAAGGGCGACTTCACCCGCCACCTGATCCGCTTCCGGCATGCCGACCACGTCGAGCCCTTGGCGGTCGGCCAGGAGACGCCCGAGCTGGTCTTGACCAACTCGCATGATGGCAGCTCCGCCTACCGCTTCATGGCCGGCATCTTCCGCCTGGTGTGCGGCAATGGCCTGACCGTGCAGTCCGCGGACTTCGGCAGCATCAGCGTCAGGCACGCGGGCGGAGGCGACTTCGCGGAGAGGATCATCGACGCGACTTACCAGGTCGTCGAGGAGACGCCCCGGACCCTGGAGAAGATCGGGGCGTGGAAGCTGATCGGACTGACCAGGCCGCAGCAGGAGGCGTTCGCCGCCGCCGCGTCGGAGCTGAAGCCGAATCCGAGCATCACGCCGTCCCAGCTGCTCACCCCGTGCCGCGCCGAGGACGACCGGCCCGACCTCTGGCACACGCTGAACCGGGTGCAGGAGAACGTGATCAAGGGCGACCTTCGCGCCAGGAACGCAAGCGGGCGGCGCATCCGCACCCGGCCGGTCCGCTCTGTCGAGGCAGACATCCGCATCAACCGGTCGCTCTGGCGACTGGCGGAGGAGATGGCCAGCCTGACGGGGGTTTGAAGGCCGGTATGACCGGTCGAGGGCGGTCACGGACGGCCGCCCCTACCGCCGCACGAGGTACGTTTCCTACCCCGCTGCGGCTCGCCGCTCACTGCGCTCGCGGGAGGCCCTCCTTTTTCCTGGAATTTATTAATTAATAGTAATACATAATATTACATTAATTTTTAGTCCCGATCGGCTCATCGAGCGCATGCCAACCCCCTCCCCGTCCACCCTCAAGCAGATCATGCTGACCGATAACGCCATCGGCGTTTCACTGCACCAGGACGGCACGACGCTTTCCAATTATGTCGCCTATGTGCCCGATTCGCGGCACGGCGTGTTCATCCACGGCCGCGACCTGCTGGAGGAGAAGCATGCGCGGTTCGGCGAGGACGGGAGGCTGATCGTCGAGCACGGCGAGAATTACCGGGTCCTCGGCAGGCAGCCGTTCAAGGAGTCGGCCATCGCCGTCGTCGAGTACCACCTGGGCCCCGAATCCCTGGAGGAACGGAAACCGCAGATTGCGCTGGGCCAGATGACTCCCGAGAGCTTCGAGCGCAAGATGGTCTCCCGGCTCGACAGGGCGCTGCCCGGGGCGGGGATCAAGCGGCTCTATAACGACGCTGCCGCGCGGGCCGGTGCCGAGCAGCACCGCCTGCTGCATGACGCGGACGAGATGATCCGCGGTCAAGTCGAGCAGATCATGGCAGGCGTGGCGCAGGACCCGCGGGTCGCCGGGATCTACCGCGACATGCTCGCGCCGCTGTGCGAGGCAGAGCGGATCCGCAACCCCTTCCGCGACGATAATTCCGTGGACCGGGAGGGCCTGGAGCGCTGCCTGTCCCGGGCGGCTGCGGCGGAGCGGGAACGGCTGTCACACGACCCGGAGCGCGTCCTCGTGCTCGACAACATCATGGGGGATGTGCTCCGCGTTATCAGCGAGCGGACCGGGAAGGACGCCAAAGGGGCATACGGGCTTTACGATGCGGAAAGGACGGCGCTGCTCCGCGACGAATACGATGCCATGGCCGAGCGCAAGGTCTTCGAGCTGGACGCACGGGAGTATCTCGAGAAGAGCGTGCGGGCGCCAGCCCGGGTGATAAAGCGGTTCATGGAGGATCTGAAGCCGCTGGGTTACGACCCCCAGCAGCTCAGCAACCTGAGCGTGGGCCTGGAGGCGCTGCATAACGACGCGAGCCGCCCCACCGCAGAGTTGATCGCCCGGGGGAAGCGAGAGCGGGCCCTGATGCACCTGTCAAATTGCGCCAAGCGGCTGGGCAACCCTTTCAAGGGATCGACGCTGACGAGAGCGGAGACCGAGGTCGCCGAAGAGATCGTCGCCTGCGTGCCGCCCCATATCCTCCGCCAGGGCTGCAAGGACGGGCTGAAGCTCGCCGTCGACGTAGGCGACCCGGGCAAGAGCCGGGACTTCCTGGCGGAGGCCGGTCCCGAGGGCCTGATGCGCAAGGGCGGATACCACTGGGACGCGTACGCGCATCCCTTCATCGCCCTGTCCAACGACATGCTGAGCGATTTCGGCAGCGAGCGTTTGGGCCAGGTCGCGCGCCACGAGTATCGGCATTACTGGTCCGATCGCATGGACGGCGTGAATCACCCGGAGCTGAAGACCGCCGTCGCGCATGACCGCGAGCATTACCGGCAATTGAGGGCGGCGGTCATGGAGGAGCATCCGGGCCCCGGGCAGCAGGGCGTCATCCGAGACGCCGCTGCCGCGCTGCAGCTGCCGGATGCCAAGGCATTGCCGGAGGCATTCCAGCGGCTTGGCCGGATCAACGACGCCTGGCTGGAGCGCTTCGCCGCCCCCGCCCCTGAAACGACGCCTGCGAACGGCGCCGGCGTCGCCTACAATTCCGAAGCGTCGCGGCTGGAGGAGGCCTTCCTGCGGATCGACGAGACCGTGATGGTCTTCGGCGAAAAGGCCGCCGCGTTTATGTTCCCTCGGACCTACACGCTCATGCAGCGCCTGGACGGAGAGTTCAAGGAGATGGTCGAGTCCGACAGGCTGCCGTCCTTGCGACCCAAGCCCGCCGTGTCACGGCATGGCGCATCAATGTGACGTTTCTATGCGAGCACAATGAGGCCCGATAGCTACCAGCCCCCGGCCGCTGCGGGTAATGGATCCGCTGCCCATCGTCCTGGCGTGCCACGATGCCGATTGGTGAGACGCTGAAGCGGTCCCCGCCACTCTCGGCGCTATCTATCATGGATCGGCTGGACCACCAGGAAATCGCTTTGGTGCATGGCGAGGATCGCCCCGACGACGCGGTTCACCAGCTGCCGGTGCGGCTTGTCTGGCGGGAGGCCGTAATCCTGGAGCCAGTCTTCGATGGTCGCCTCGATCGTCCGGCGGAGGCGGTCGAGTTGTTCGGGCGATAGCTCGCGGATATCGCGGGGCATGTGCTGGCCCTCCCCAGAGGTTTCCCGCAGACAACTGTCCCGGCTTCCCTTTCCCGAGTCCTCGCGGACGGACTAACTCCCCATCGTAGAAGCTGATTCGGTAATAGGCGATACGAAAGGCCACGCGGCGACCGAGACGCTACTTCGCCTCGGTGAATGCGAATCGCTCGATCACGAGCATGTCCTCCGCCGCCCCTACGACATCCCCCTCGCACAGTTCCCGGATCCAGGGGACGCGGTGGTTGTGGAGGCCCCGCAGCAGCTGGATGCCCGGGACCGGCTCTTCGCTCAAATTGCGACCCTCGATGCGGACGATCTCCGCGTCGAAATGCAGCGTGATGCCCTCCGACGGGTCGTACTCGACCTTGCGCAGCAGCGCATAATCGAAAGCGACGCTCCGCCCATCCTTGCGGCGGAACTCGAGCATCGGAGAGCGCTCCCGAAGCCCGCGCAGCCAGCCGTAGCAGCCGAGGTCCTCCGCCGCATCGTCGCCCTCTCCGGCCTCGACGTCGCGCGGGACGAGTTGCGCGCGGGGCGTCGCGTAGCGCTTCAGGATGCTATCGCTCATGATGCCGCTCCTGTTTCGGCTGGGTGGCCCGTGCGTCGAGCTGCGTCAGCCTGCGCCGCTCCGCCTCCTTAAGACGTAGGCGGATCTTACGCGCGGGGATTCCATGGGCGGCGGGGACCAGATCCCCGGCCGCGAGCTGCTGCTCGCTGCGCGCCAGCTGCGCCCGCAAAGCCCGCTTGTCGTTCGTGTAGACCACGGCCGACTTACGCCCGCGCGAGCAGCTCACGTAGAACTGCTCGCGCGAAGTCGCTGCGAAGGAGTCAGCCGACTGGCCGACGAAGACGCGGTCGACGGTCTTGCCTTGCGCGGCGTGCGAGGTCACGACATAGCCGTAATCGAGGTGCCCGAAGTCCTTGGCGACTTTCCAGCCGTTCGCCAGCACGATGCCTCCCTCGGCGTCGATCGCTCGGACCCGGTGCAGGTCGCCGTTATGCAAGGAGTGCCTACCGTCCTCCGTGGTGCCGTTCCTGGTCACGCGAACCACGTCGCCCGGCGCGAGGGCGAGTTTTCCACGGTGGAAGACCTCGAACCGTCCCACCTGCCCCAGGGGCAGGGCCGAATCGCCCGTCGCCGCGAGACGGTCTCCTTTGCGGAAGCCCTTCGCATTCTGGTGGAACTGAAGGACGTCGCCGGGCAGGTATTGCGCGGGATCGGCCTTCTCCGCCTCCGTGAGCTTACGGGGGACGAGCACCGGGACCTCGCGCCCCTCCCCGTCCAGGCGGCCCTCGGCCAGGAGGAGCTGGCGGATCTCGCGGGTGATGCGGTCCTTCTCCAGATGCGTGGGCGACACGACCAGGGCCGTCTCGCCCTCCTGGACGGCTTCGAGATAATCCCCCGCCAGACGCCGGTAGCGGTCCCCCTCCCCGATCTCCCGGACCCAGCCCAATCCGTCGAGGCGGTCGAACCCCTCCTCCGCCCGCCCCTCGCTCAGGGCCTTGACGGCCTCCCGGTACAGCCCTTTCTGCCGCTGGATGTCCCGCACCTCGGCCGGGACGACGCCCGCCTCCTCTTCGAGCAGGCGCAGCGGCGAGCCGCGCTCGACCGATTTATGCTGCCGGCGATCGCCCGAAAGCACCACGCGCGCGTCGGTGCGCTCGGCGAGGTCGAAGACCTTGGCCATCGTCTTCGTGCCGATCAATCCCGCCTCGTCGATCCAGATGACCTGCCCGCGGGTCCGCTCCTGCAGCGTCTCGTCGAGGAGCAGCCGCGCCACCGTGTCGGCGTCCGCGAATCCCTCCTGGCGGAGCACGCCGCGGCTGGCCCCGGCCGTCGGGGCGAAGACGAAGACCTCCCGGCCTCCCGCGCGGATCCCCTCGGCCGCCTCCTGCATGAGCGACGTCTTGCCGACGCCCGCGGCGCCGCGAATGACGACGACCCGGTCGCGCGAGGAGAGGACGTGGCGCACCGCGCGGATCTGCCCCGGATTCAGCCAGGCGCGGGTGGGCGGCCGGTCGGAATCGCCCAGGGACCTGCGCGTGCCCCGCCCCTTGCGGGCGAAGTCGATCATGCGGCGCTCCTCGGCCAGCACGGACGAAGTCGTGGCCATGCGGCGGCCCTTGGCGGTGCCGACGACCAGCCCCCGCGGGGACGGCGAGCGGATGACCTGCTCGACCGAGGCGCGCCCCACCGACTGCTTCAGGGCCTCGGTGAACAGCTGCCGTTCGGGCACGACCGAGCGGCGCTCGAAGCAATGGTCGATCGCGAACTGCATCGCCTCGCTTACGGCGTGGGCCTCTTCCCGCGGGCGCTGCCCTGCGACCGCGGCCCGCGAGGTTTGCGCGACGGACTCGCATTCTTCCGACGACAGCCGCGACCGCCACTCCGACCGCAGCTGATCCCCCGTCAGGTTCGCGGCCTTGCGCTCGCGGGTCTTGGCCCCGAGCCGGTCCTTCTGCCTGTCGTCGTAGATCCCTTCGTCCCGCGCGGCCTTCTCGATCACGTCGCGCCGGCGCGAGAACAAACCGATTATCCGGTCTGAGACTCCCTCCACCTCCCAGCCCTTGGGCGTCCGCCGTACGCCGTAACCCTCCCGATCCAGGAGGTCTGCCAGGTGCGAGTGGAACACCGCCTGGAAATACGGCGCGTCCCGCTTGATGCCCCGGAACTGGCCCGCCTTCCATGCACCCTCCTCGGCGTCCCAAGTGGCGTTGAAGACGAAGCAATGGGCGTGCAGGTGCGGGTCGGGCACCCCGTCCACGGGCCGCGAGGTGAAGTGGATGAACTCGCCCCAGGCGAGGTTGCCCGTCGCCCGGTCGGCGTATTTGCCCCCCTTGCGGACGCGGGCCTGGGCCTCGGCCTCGATGTCGGCCATGGTCCGGCGCACGGCCGTGCGGAAGGCATCCAGGATGCGCTCCTCGCCCGTGAGGCCGTGCAGCACCGAGACGCTCTTGGGCACGTGGAAATTGATGTCGTAGCCGACGGTGCGGTTGTCCTTGCTCCGGAGCGTCAGCGGCGCGCCTGTGCCGGGATGGCGGTTGTCGCAGAGCGCCTCCCAGGCTTGACGTCCGACCTCGCCGGTGAGGCCCAGAGACGCCGCGGCCCGGCCGCGCCACTCACCGGCCAGCTCCTGCCCTTCCACGTAGTAATCGGCCGTGCTGTAGTAGCTCTTCGCCCCGGCGGCCGACGTGTTCTGGATGACCCGCAACATAGATCCGAACCACGCGTATTACACGGTATCTGACTCGGAAGGTGCTGCGCGTGCCGCTCCGCCGCCACGCGATCTGATGCGGGAGGCGATCCGGGCGCCATCTCGCCGAACCCGGATGGCACCCGTCGCGGGACGCTATGAGCATTATCCGTATGCGTCAAGTTTTAACGTGGAATTTCACGAGCTTACGTTGTGGAATCCGTCCCATGCCGGGACGCGCCTTCCAGACGCCGGCCCTCGTAGAGGAAGTAGACGACGGGGATGACGATCAGCGTGAGCAGCGTCGTTGTCACCATGCCGCCGACCATCGGCAGGGCGATGCGGCGCATGACGTCTGAGCCGTAGCCTTCGGTGAAGAAAATGGGCAGGAGGCCGGCGAGTATCACCGAGACGGTCATGAGCTTGGGCCGCACCCGCAACACCGCGCCGTGCATCACCGCGTCGAACAGCTCGGCCGTCGTCTTCGGCGGGTGCTGGCGCACCTGGTGGTCGAGATAGATCAGCATCACTACCGCCGTCTCGACGGCGATGCCGGCCAGGGCGATGAAGCCGACCGCCACCGCCACGGAAAAATTATAGCCGGCCAGATACAACGCCCAGGCACCCCCGACCAGGCCGAATGGCAGCGAGAGCATGACCATGAGCGTGCGGTCGAGCCGCCCGAAATGCAGGATCAGGAGGAGGAAGATGATGGCGATGGTCGCAGGGACGGCGATGTCGAGCCGGGCGCGGGCCTCGAGCATCTGCTCGAACTGGCCCGACCAACCGATCGAATAGCCCGCCGGCAGCTTGACACGCTCGGCGACGAGCTTCTGTGCCTCCTTCACGTAGCCGCCGATATCGCGGCCGCTGATGTCCACGAACACCCAGCCGTTCAGGCGCGCATTCTCCGAGACGATCATCTGCGGGCCGCCCGCCAGGCGGATGTCGGCGAGCTCGCCCAGCGGGATCTGCGCCTGCCCCTCGGCGGCGACAAGGATGTTACCGACGTCCTCGATCGACTCGCGGTAGGGCCGGTCGTAGCGCAGCATAATGCCGTAGCGTTCGCGGCCCTGCACCGCCTCGGCGATGCGCATGCCGCCCAGCGCCGTGGCGATCACCTCCTGCACCGTCCCCATGTCGAGGCCGTAGCGGGCCAAGGCGTCGCGCCTCGGCTCGATCTCCAGGTATTTCGCGCCCACGACGCGGTCGGCGAAGGCCGAGCGGGTACCGGGAATATCTTTGACTGCCTGCTCGACCTGCACGGCGATTCTGCCGATCGTGTTCAGATCCGGCCCGGAGATCTTCACGCCGACCGGCGTGCGGATGCCGGTCGTCACCATGTCGAGGCGAATCTTGATCGGGTAGCCCCAGCTATTGACGAGGCCCGGCATGCGGGTGGCGGTGTCCATCTCCCGGATGAGCTTCTCGGTGGTCATCCCGGGGCGCCATTCGGAGCGGGGCTTGAGCCTCACCCAGGTCTCGATCATCGAGAGCGGCGCGGGATCGGTCGCGGTCTCCGCCTGGCCGGCCTTGCCGAACACGGAGGCTACCTCCGGCGTCTGCTTGATCGCGCGGTCGGTCGTCTGCAGGATCTCTTTTGCCTTGGTGATGGAGACCCCGGGCAGGGTGGTCGGCATGTAGAGCAGGTCGCCCTCGTACAGCGCCGGCATGAATTCCGAGCCGCTGCGCCAGAAGGGGACGGCTGTGCTCGCGAGCAGCACGCCGGCCAGGGCGAGGGTCAGCCCCCTCGCGTCCAGGGCCGCCGCGAGCAGCGGCCGATAAAGCGCGATGAAGAAGCGGTTGATGGGATTGGCGTCCTCGGCGCGGATTCGGCCGCGAATCAGCCAGAGCATCAAGAGCGGCACCACCGTCACCGACAGGATCGAGGCCGCCGCCATCGAGTAGGTCTTGGTGAAGGCGAGCGGGGCGAAGAGCCGCTCCGACTGCCCGGTGAGGGCGAAGACGGGCAGGAAGGAGACGGTGATGATCAGCAGCGAGAAGAAGAGCCCCGGGCCGACCTCCTTGGCCGCCAGCACAAGCGCGTCGCGCCGCTCCTCGCGGCCGGCACCGGGGTGGAGTTCGGAGAGTTTGCGGTGGGCGTTCTCGACCATGACGATCGAGGCGTCCACCATCGCGCCGACGGCGATCGCGATGCCGCCGAGCGACATGATGTTGGCGGTGATGCCCTGCCAGGACATGACGATGAAGGCGGCAAGAACGCCCAGCGGCAGGGTCACGATGGCCACGAAGGCCGAGCGCGCGTGCAGCAGGAACACGAGGCATACCAACGCCACCACGACGGCTTCCTCGACCAGCTTGTGCTCCAGGTAGCCGACCGATCCCTCGATCAGGCCGCTGCGGTCGTAGACCGGGACGATGTCCACGCCTTCGGGCAGGCCGGGCTTCAGGGCGTCGATCCTCTCCCGCACGGCCTTGATGACGCTCAGCGCGTTTTGCCCTGGACGCATGATGATGATGCCCGTGACCACCTCGCCTTCGCCGTTGAGTTCCGTGACGCCCCGGCGCAACTCCGGCCCCTCGACGACGCGCGCCACGTCGGAGAGATACACCGGCGTACCGCCCTCGGCCTTCACCACCAGCTTCTCCAGATCGGAGGCCTGGGTCACGTAGCCTTTCGAACGCACCACGAACTCGGTCTCCGCCTGCTCGATGACGCGGCCGCCCGCCTCCTGGCTCGACGCCCTGATCGACTCCCGCAGGCGCGAAAGCGGGAGGCCGAAGGCCTTGAGCTTCACCGGATCGGCCAGCACCTGGTATTCCTTCACGAACCCGCCGACGCTCGCGACCTCCGAGACGCCCGGCACGGTGGCAAGCTCGAAGCGCAGGAACCAATCCTGGAGGCTCCTCAGCTGGGCAAGGTCATGCTTGTCGCTCTTATCGACGACCGCGTACTGGAACACCCAGCCCACACCGGTGGCGTCGGGGCCGATCCGCGCCTTGGCGCCGGCCGGCAGCGAGGACTGGATCTTGGAAAGCGCTTCGAGGACGCGCGAACGCGCCCAATACAGGTCGGTGCCATCCTTGAAGATCAAATAGACGAAGGACGCGCCAAACATGGAAAAGCCGCGCACCACTTTGGCATTTGGCAAGCCCAGCATCGCCGAGGAGAGCGGATAGGTTACCAGGTTCTCAACGATCTGCGGCGCCTGCCCCTCGAAATCGGTGCGGATGATGACCTGCGTGTCCGAAAGGTCGGGGATCGCGTCGAGCGGCGTGCGATTGAGCGCGAGGATCCCGCCCGCCAGGATCGCCAGCGCCAGGACGGACACCAGCAATGCATTGTGGACGGACCATTCGATCACGCGGGCGACATGCGTCTTCGTAGGGTCGTGCGAGAGGTTACCTGCCATGGCCCATCCCCGGCATGGCGGTGGACTTGTCCTGCATCGGCGCGTCCCCGCCGTCCAGCTTCTGCAACGACTCCCGGAGTGAGGATTCGGAGTCGATCAGGAATTGCGCGCTGGTGACGACCTCCTCGCCTTCCCGCAGCCCGTCCGTGATCTCCGTCCTGCCGTCGCCCGACGCTCCCGTCGTCACCTCGCGCGGCTGGAATCTCCCCTCGCCCAGCGCGACGATCACATGCTGGCCGCCGCTCGTCCGAAGCACGGCCTCGCTCGGCACCGAGAGCGCATCGGATGCTTGCGTGCCGAAACTCACCTCGGCGTAGGCGGCGGGCCTGATGGCCCCGTCCCGGTTGTCGAGCACGAGCCGCACCTTGCCGGTGCGTGTCTCCGGCGTGACGGCGGGGTAGACATAATCCACCCGGGCCGCGTGCGGGATGGGATCGCCGGCAAAGGTGACGGTCGCCTCCGCCCCCGGCTGAATTGCGGGGAGATCCCCCTCCGGCACGGCGGCGTCCAACCAGATGGTGGCGAGGTCCTGGATCGCCGCGATCATGGCGTTGGCCGTGAGGTAGGAGCCTTTGCGCATCGCGAGCTTGCTCACGATGCCGTCGGCCGGGACGGCGAACGGTATCTCGTCGAGGGCTTTACGCCGCTTGGCGACGGCGTCGATGACGGCCGCGTCCACCCCGAGCAGCTCCATTCGCCGCCGCGCGGCCCCCGCGACGTCCTTGAGGCCCGCCTCGAGTGCGGCGAGATAGTCGTTCTGCAGGGTGAGCAGCTCAGGGCTATAGAGCGAGTAGAAGGGCTGCCCCTTCCTCACGGTGTCCCCTTCGGCGCTGACCTTGAGTTCCGTCACGCGCCCCTCCACCTGGGTATACACCTCCCGGCGGGCGCGTTCGTTCTCGGCCACGACCCCGGTCGAGCGGATCGATCGGCGCACGCCGCCCCTCGACGCCTTCTCAACGCGCACCCCCATCTTCTGCACCGTCTCAGCCCCGAGCGTGACTACGGGCGTGCCGCCGCGCTCCGCGTCACCGCCGCCCTCATCGGCGTATTTCGGTACCAGTTCCATATCCATGAAGGGCGACTTACCCGGCCTGTCGAATTTCGAGCCCGGGACCATGGGGTCGTACCAGTAGAGAACCTTGCGATCGCTCTTGTCACTAGAATCTTTGCCGGCGGCGCTCTGCCCCTCCAGCGTCGGCTTGCTCGTCTGATAGGCGGGTTCCTGCGCAGGGATGGCGACCAGGTCCATGCTGCAGATCGGGCATTGGCCGGGCTTGTCGGAAATGACCTGCCGGTGCATCGGGCAGGTGTATCGCGTTGCTACCGCCTCCTCGGCATGCGCTGCCTCACCGCCTGTTGTGGCGGATTTCTCCGGGGTAGTCCCCCGCAGCCCCAGCCACAGCGGCACGGCCAGCAGCACGATCAGAAGCGGTAGCAGACGTCTCATACATTGTCCTCCATCGATCTCGATGTCTTATTACCCCGGCCGGCCATCAGTGCTTATGAGCGGAAGATTCGCCGTGATGCGAATGCTCGCCGTGATCCGCCACGGGCACGGGCGTCGACGGGTGATCGACGATGATCGTGCCGCGCATGCCGTTCTCGGCGTGGGGGTGGCAGTGATAGACGTAAGTGCCCGACGTCTTGAAGGCATAGGTCCAGCGGTCACCCTTCTTCTCGAACATTGGGCTTTCGAAATTCTCCGCCCCCTCCGGCACGCTCTCGGCCATGACGTTGTGGCTGTCGTCCTGTGCGTTCACCCAGGCCACGGTGTCGCCTGACTTGATCCGAAGGGTGCTGGGCTCGAAGGCGAAGGAGCCGTCCGGCCTCGACACGGCCCTCACCAGATAGTCCTTGGCGAAGGCCGAGGGAGCGTGGAGGGCGGCCAGGCCGAATACGATGCTGAGCAATGCGGAATGTCTCATAAATTCTTTTCCTTGATGAAATAGCGGTTGAAATCGGCGATCAGAGAGATGCGCTTGGCCCTCTCTTCGGCCATCATGGCCTGCACGCCCAGAGCGTCGCGCTTGGCCTTGAGGACGGCGGGCAGGTCCGCCTTGCCGGCCTCGTATTCCCGGAGCATGGCGTCGGCCGCTTGATCCAGGGAATGCTGTTTCGATGTGAGCAGTTCGATCTTCTTGGCGCTCGTCGCGATCTGGGCCTGAAGATGCGACAGGCGCTCCGTCACCTGCCGCCTGGCGTTGTCCAGGTCGGACTCGGCGCTACGCAGGCCCGCCTTGGCGCCGGCGAGCTTCGGCCTCTGGCTCTCGGAAGCCCAGAGGGGGACGCTCACGCCCAGGGTGATCGTGCCCGCGTTGTCGCCGCCATACATCCGGGAATAGTTGCCCTGCACCTGGAAGCTCGGGCCGAATTCGCCCTCGCGCTGCTTGATCTCCTGCCTGGACATCGCGACGTCCTGGCCCGCGATCCCGACCGGATAGGTGCCCGCCACATCCCGCGTCCAGGACACCGGCTTGACCTCCGGGGGCGCGATGGCGGTCGTCTCGCCCAGCATGCCGACGAGCATGGCCTCGACCTCGTGTTTCTGCTCATGAAGGTCATTCAGCGCGAGATCAATCTCGGTCAGGTCGGCCTGCTGAAGGGCGATAGTGCCGACGCTCCCTTGATTCGACGCGACACGCCCGGCGAGGCTCCGCCTCTCGGTGGCGAAGATCGCCTCCTGTTGCTTGTAGATCTTTTCCTGGGCCCTGATCCGCTGCAGCTCGGCGAGCGCCGCAATCAGCTTGGCCTTCATGGCCGCAAGCGCGTAATCTGCAGCCAGGCGCGTCTTCTGCGACTCGGCATGGCCGCGCGCGACCTTCGCCTCGCGTACGCTGGCCTGCGGGATCTCCTGCCGGAAGCCGATCATCTTCTGCTGCTGGTCGCGCGACATGCTCCGTCCGATGGCGTAGTCCTGCACGCCCAGCATCAGCATCGGGTCGGGAAGCCCCCTCTCCCCGTCGCCGTAGAGGCGCTGCGACTCGGCCTTCTCGGCATAGGCCCGCACCTCCGGGTGGTCGCGAAGGCGCTCGACCAGCGCATCGAAGGACGCCGGGGCGGACTTTTCAGGGATGTCCTTCGCCAGCGCGGGCGATGCCGCGCCGGCGAGGAGCAGGATGATCAGGATTGACCGCATGTATCCTCTCGCGTTGCAAGCAATCACGCCGCACCACCAGGGGCGTGCGGCGTCGGAGGATCAGCCGTGTCTGTCGCACGGGCGTGGCGCCGCGCTCAAGACAGGCTCACCCTTACGCGAGAAGGCGTGGGGGTCGTTCTTGACTGTAGGGGGAGACGGAGGCTGCGGGGGCGTCGTTACTCTGCGCCAGCCGGTTCGGCCCGGCCGGGCCTGACATCAGGCCATCGCCGCGCGGCAGGTCCATGCTGACGCCGCCAGGGGGCGAACATTTGGCGGCGCAGGCCAGGTCCTCGCAGCAGCAGCCCTTGGCGGGCTTCTGGCCTGGGGATTGGTGGCAGTCCGTCATGGCCTGCATGTGCGTCGCCCCGGGCATGGCACAAGCCGCCCTCGCCTGCGCCGGGAAGCCGGCGGAGGCGATGCTGAGGCACAGCACGAAGGCTGCTATCCATTTCACGAACGGCATGCCAGGACAGTAGCACAGAACCCGCGCTTAATCAACAAAATCGCAAACCCTCATCGGTTACCGGATGTTAGTCACCCTAACCGATCCGCCGCCCGTCCCTGGGTGCTGCCCGTCAGAAGCGGTAGGACGCCCCGACAAAGGGCTGGTAGTTATCGGCGGCCTTCGTGACGCCAACATTAATGCCAGCGTCGAGCTGGATATTCTTGGCCAGCGCGTAGGTGAACCCCGTGTCGAGCGAGACCACCCAGCGGTCGCCGGAGTCGGTGCCCTTCTCGGTGAAGATCTCGTAGTAGGCCGCGAGCGATTCCGTCCATTCCACCCCCAGACTGGCCGAGTTGACAACTGCGGGATGATAGCCCCGATCATCGGCATCTTTCAGTATATCCACCTCGCTCGTCGTGCTGAGGTCAAAACCATCGCTAAGCCTGAAAGCAAAAGGGGCAAGCAGCCCTCCCTCGATTTGGTCGTTTCCTAAATGATGCTGGTTGGTGGGGAGCTTGACGAAGGGCATTAGCGCGAACGCCGTCCGGCCGCCGTCATCGCCCCAGAAGTTATGCTTGAGGCGAATGGTTACGTCTCCGAAACCGTGTTTCTTCTCGCGCGTGCCGGCGACCTTGTCGCTCTCCACTTGGCCGAGATAATCGTCCAGCACCACCTGCAGATCCGTGTCGTTCGTCAGCCCGGCCTTGAGGTTCACCGGCGCGATGTTCCACGACTTGTCGACGACATCCTTGCCCCTCACCTTGTGACGATCGAAGGTATGCTTGATGATGTCGGCTTCAATCTGATAATGGCCGGCATCGACTGTGTAGGCGCTCTCCGTCTGGTCGGGGCGGTCCGTGGACAACTCCCGCATGAGATCCGGCGGGGTGGGCCGGAACAGGTCGAAAGACCCCTTGTCGCCATAAGCATAAGTCATCGTTGGCAAGAAAATTCCTCCAAGCACTACCCAGCGGCCAATCAAATTAAGCATAGTCCCCTTACTTCCACGGAGGCGATCCGTAGCGCGTGATCCAAGTTAGGATGCCAACCGGTCAGGGCAAGAGTCCCCAGTCTTGTGACCCGACCCGGGCGTCATTCCGCATCATGTATCCCACTGCTGGATTAAAGCTTGCTTAAGATATATCACGCGAACGCGTAAGCGGGGGTGCCGGATGCTGGTCTTCTGAGTTGTCGGCGTCGCCACTGCGGGGAAGGACCAACCGACTGGTTAACCGGGGCGGGCGATGAGGCCGCCCATCACCAGAAAGGAACCAACCCCGCACGCCACTACGCGACAGTCTACCTCCTCCAGCAGACCCGCGAGTTCTCAGCCGGGGGCGATACGGACTCCGATACCGGACTTGATTAGTGTGTTCACCGCTCCTCGCCTCGGCCGCGGCCTTTCGGGGGCATGGGTCCGGGGTTCGTTGAACCCGTGCGAGAGGCCCATGTTTCCTTACCGTCGCCGGTATTCTCAACCCCTGACGTCGCCTTGATTGTGCCACCTACCGGTGAACCGTTAGCCCGCTCTTTCCTGTCGGTACGCACTTTTTGAGCTTCGATTAGCTCCTGAAAACCTTCCGGGCTAACGTACCACCCCTCGTTTCCTACTTTGCTGGCCCACCGGACCCATTTTTCCTCGACTTCACGAGCGGCGTCGGACTCGCCCATGCCAGCCGCCCGGAGCGTCGCCAGCTTCTCTCCGCCGAGAGCCTTGATGTGGGC
>DAIDKV010000133.1 GCA_027449865.1 Planctomycetales bacterium | reverse complement strand
GCCCCTCCATGACTCGGCTCTCCGACGTGGCCTCAAGTGGGTCGAAAGCTCGGCGATCCGCATTGTGCCCGAGCCGTGTCCGTCTGACTACAACCCTCGTCCGCTCTGACGCGGATCGAGATACTCGGACAGCCTCCTAGGGCCCAGGTTGCTCGGGCCGGGAAATCGTGGTAACCATCGAGCGCGCCGAGGACGGTGAAAACGGGGGACTATCGTGCGATCGACCTCGGTCGCAACGGTTTGATTTCCCGATCGCCTCCGGATCAGGTGTTCTCTGGATCGAACGATTCTCGACGATCGAACACGGCCCACGACGTCGGGCCTCGAGGCCTGCCAGATCTTCTTTCAGCAGTCGTCCCAGCCGCGATTTTCGATGATTGCAATCGCGAGCGAATGGGGATAAATGTGCCCCTCTCGCTCGCGTCGAACCGGGCGTGAATGATCGTACGGGATACGTTCAGGCTGAGATTGAAGTCCTCGCAGGCACATTCCCGGCTCGATGGAAGTGGATGGATTCTGCCTGAAACGTTCCCCACCGAACGTTGCACGCGAGATTCGAATTCCTGGTAGCGGACGCGCCTTTCCACTAGCGAGAGTGAGTCAACTCAAGTCCCAGCTCGATTCCAGTTCGAGCTCGATAGATCGACCGTTCATCGAAAGTTCGGTTCTCCCCACGTTTCGGAGACTTTCTCCGGTTCTGTTGTGGTTGTCCTGAGTGTTTCGTGTGAAGCACCTAAGCAAGACCATCCAGATTCCGTCACCATCCTCAACGTCATGCCGAGGCGAGTGTGGTAAAAGGATGGGTTTTTTCGTGGGACGGCATTTTGCGGAAACGCCAATTCTTGAAGCCGCTCGTTCCGCTGGTCCGTTCTCGCGGAATCAGGATTATAATCAGAAATGCGGCCGGAATCCATCGGTCTACTCATCTTCCGCGCGTGAAGACCAATCCGGGATCTTCTGGACCTCCGCCCAGAACCGTGAACTTGAAATGGTCGGCGTCCTTCCAGGTGAGATCGCCGACCATCGCGTTGGCCTGGTCCTGCGCAAGTGTCAGAATGCCATTGGCGAAGCTCGCAGCGCCCTGGAACTCCTGGACATGGCCTTGGCGAGAGACCCGCCAGGTAAAGTGGCCTGGATCCGGGAAAATGACTGTGATCTGCGTATCGGGAGCGGGCTGAACGGTCCAGGTGCCGGTCAGGTTTCCGGAGGTAGTGGATTCGGGCTGTCTGTTCGTTTCCGGAGCGGCAGTCCCGACGGGGGTGGTCGCGGCTGTCGGCGTTCCACCGGGTTGGGATTCGGGCGGCTGTAATTGCCGCAGGAGTTGTGCGGAGAGCCGATCGCTGGGTCGAAGCCGGACGACCTCGCGATACTGGTCGGCGGCGGCCTCGGCATGGCCCTCGGTCAGGTAATGATAGGCCAGGACGAATCGTGCCGGCGCGGATTGCCGGTTCTGGGTCACGTAGGCTTCAAGAGCTCGAAGTTGCTGGGTGTAAGCCTCGGGGTCGCCATAGAGACGAATCAGTGTGGACCAGTCCCAGCCGGGTCCGACCGCCAGGACAGCGTAGAGTGCGGCGGCAGCCTCATCGTAGCGGCCAAGCGCGAAAAGGGCCAGTGCGCGGAACTCGTGCAAGGTAGGATCGTTCGCAAGCGTTGCCAGCGCCTGTTCGTCGAGGTTGAGTGCCCCGCCGTAATCCCCCTGCTGGAAGAGGACGCGGGCCTGCTCGAACGTCGCCATGGCCTGGTTCGTCGGGACTTCGTCCGGGACAGAGGCGCTGGCATCGATCGGTTGCGAGTAATCGTAAACGATGGGTTGCTGAATGACCGTCGTCCCACCGAAATAGGGGTTGGCGTAGCTTGAATAGCCCCAGTTATAGAGCATCGGGCCGAACAGCCAGGAACTGAGCCCGTAGCCCGCGCCGAGGCCCAGACCGAGCCCTAGGCCACTGCCAAGTCCCCAGCCGAATCCTCCATAACCGAGGCCGCTGTTGTAGCCGCCCCAGTAGCCGTACCCGGGGTAACCATACCCTCCGCGCCAGCCCCATCCGCCTGGATAATGCCCGTTCCAGTACCCGTGAATCCAGTCGCGATGATAGTTGAGGTATCGGTTTTGGTAGCCGAAAGCCGGCCGATTCTCGAATCGGTTGACGTTGACATTCTCGTTTCGTACGGGGATTCGATCGAAGCCCCCGGCCCTCGGACCGAATTCCGGGCGGGCCATCGGGGCACGCTCGAACCCAGGCTGGCGGCTGAATTCCCGGGCGTTGAAGGCCTCTGGACGCATCCCACCGGCCTCGAACCGAGGCGATTCGAACGACCTGGGCATGCTGAAGGATGGAGTTCGGTTGAAGGCTGGTGCCGAAGGATGATAGGTGCCCATCGGGTGATAGCCTCCGAATCCGCCCTCAAAACGACCGCCTCCGCCGCCGAAATGGGCGCCTCCGCCGCCGAAATGGGCGCCTCCACCGCCGAATCCACCATGTCCCCCGCCGTGGCGAGCGGAAGCTGGAGCGACTGGGATGGCGAGAAAGGCTATGAGAAAAAGACCGACAGCGCGGATCGACATGGAAGGTGCTCCGTGGGTCGGGATTTCAGGGCGTTCCGGGCTGTGGGGGTCTGCGGACCATCAGATACTCGGCGCGATCGGGGACGACGTGTTCGCCGACCGTCCGCTCGACCGAGGTCCATCGGGCGGAATGCGCGTCGATTTTCGAGAGGGCGTGGGTTGCGCTGGCAAGCCGGCCATCCGGCAGGATGCCCATCGACTTGATCACCCATCGGTCGCCAGCCCGGCTCCAGAGGCCGGAGCCGTGGCCGCCCTCGGAATCGAAGACCCACGACCGAATTTGACGCGACTGGGCGTCCCATCCGATTCGCTCGTTCACCGTCATGACGGGTTTGCCTCGTACTCGAACCGTGAAGTCGCGGAGCAGGAAATGCCCGTCAGGCGACCACTGGCAATGGATCTGAACGACCGAGTCGGGACTCTCATCGTTCCAATCGCCGACCAGCCAGGCCAGTTCCTCGAGATGCTGGTGCGCGACGCTTGGATCACGCTCCTCGCGAGCACTCGAGTACCTCCACTGGTCTCCTTGCTTGACGTAAAGAACGGTGTATCGGCGGGTGGAGGGTGATTCCTTCCCGACCTTCACGATCGTTATCCCCTCCTCCAGAGCCACGTCCGGAGTCAGGAAGCGAAGGGAGTTCGGAGTGATGGTCAGGCTCGCGCCGGGCCGTCGACGGAAAATGGCGGAGAAGACCTCCTGGATCGCCTGGCGGCCTCGGATGCGATCGCCGTTCTCGTCGATCATCTCGGCGTCCTCCGTGAAGAGGGACGCGAGACTTTCGGCCTTGCCGGCCTTGTAGGCGTCCGCATATCGCTGCCCGAGCGAGTGCAGGGCCTGCTCGTCGACGGATCGCTTTCCTGGCCCTCCTTCCTGCCCATCAGCGACGGCCGTGGACGCGAGCCAGGTCGCGGCCAGGACGATACTCAAACTCGCCTTTTGCATGGTGGATCGCTCTCGATCGTTGAACGACGATTCGACGAACCTGAGACCCGCGACACCCAGAGTCCACACCGCAATCATCGTCCTGAGAGATTGTTCCTGCAAGAGGCGGCTGTCCCGGTCTTCCAGGTGCCTCTTCCTTGTTTTACGATGTTCGGGATTCAGACCTCTCATGACGACTTCAGGGGGTTTTGGGCCATGGAATCCGCCGATCGAGACCAGATCGATCCGCTTCTTGAATTCCGGGGCGAATTCCCGATCCTCGGACGGACGAATTATCTGATTAGCAACTCGCTCGGCGCTGTCCCGCGTGCGGCCAGCGACTCCCTGAAAGAATATTACGAGACCTGGGCAACGCGTGGTGTGCGTGCCTGGGAAGAGGGTTGGTGGACGCTGGCAGCGGACCTCGGCGACCTCACCGCTCCGTTGATCGGTGCCCGTCGTGGCGAGGTCGTCTTCCAGCCGAACGTGACAATGGCGCATGCGATCGTCCTGAGCGCGCTCGATTTTCCAGACGGGCGGAGGAGGATCGTCACGGATGCGATGCATTTTCCGTCAATCCTCTATTTGCTCGATCAGAAGCGGAGAGAGGGTATCGAGGTCGTCGTTGTCCCGACCGATGACGGGATTCGGGTCGAAACGCAGCGGATTGTCGAGGCCGTCGACGAACGGACCTCCGCGGTCTTCGTTTCGCATATCCTATTCAAATCGGCGTATATCCATGACATTGCGAGTATCGCGGCTCGGGCCCGTGCGGTCGGAGCGCTCATCGTTGTCGACGGCTATCAGGCGGTCGGGACGATTCCGGTGAACGTACGCGAGCTGTGCGTCGACTTCTATATCGGAGGATGTTTGAAGTGGCTCTGCGGAGGCCCGGGCGCGGCGTTTCTCTGGGTCGAGCCGGACCTCATCCGCCGGCTCGAACCGAGGATCACGGGCTGGGTCTCGCACCAGGCTCCGTTTGACTTCGAAGACCGTCTCTCTCGCCGGGATGATGCCTGGAGGATGCTGGTCGGTACACCGAGCATCCCGGCTCTCCATGCCGCCCGACCCGGCCTCGAGATCGTCTTGAAGGCGGGCATCGACGCGATCCGGGCGAAATCGCTCCGTCAGACCGGCCGGCTGCTCGAGCTCGCCGACCAAGCTGGTTATCCATGCACGACCCCCCGCGATCCCAACGAACGGGGAGGCACCGTGGCGATTGACATCGAGAATGGCTACGAAGTCTCGCGCCGACTTAAGGCACTCGATATCCTTTGCGACTACCGTCCTGGCGCCGGGATTCGGCTCTCGCCGCATTTTTATACGAGCGATCGCGAGCTAGACGAAGCCGTCGCCGTGATCGGAGAGATTCTTTCGACCGGGAGCTGGAAGGCTTTCATGACTCTGCGATCGACCGTCACTTGATCTCCACCCAATGACGATGGGCATGAGATTCGAGTACGGAGTCCGCGACAATCTGAGCGTTGAGCCCGTCCAGGAAGCTCGGGACGGCGGGACGATTCTCGAAAATCGCCGAGATGAATTCCCACATGAGGTCGTATCGGAAGACGGTCGCTGGTGCTCCCTCGGCTGGGTTACGAGGGCTATCGGCGGGCTTGAGGAACTCGGCTGGTACGTCGACCGGTGCGAGGTCGTGCCCGGTCTTGCCGAGGAGAATCGTGTTGGGCTCATGAAGGCGGTAGACGGCCGATCCCTCTGAGCCATTGATCTCGGCCCACTCGTGGCCAAAGCCCTCGCGGTGGTACCCCTTGGCAAGAGTTGTTCCTTCCCAGACTCCAGTGGCCCCACTGGCGAACTCGCCGATCAGACACGACCAATCATCGACTTCCGAGGGGGGGCAGGCGCGGCCGTCAGGAGTCCGGTCTCTCGGCGCGAACCGTGCGACCGCTCCGCACACACGGGCGATCGGTCCGAGCAGATCCATGGCGAAGTCGATCCTGTGGATCGTCATGTCAAAGAGGTCGCCGGCGCCGGCTCGAGCCTTGTATTGACGCCAGCCCCAGCTCGTTTCCGGCCAGTCGAGAAACCTTTGCGATCGGAAATGCCTCGGAGTTCCCAGCGCACCCGACTTCAGCAAGTGGCGTAAGTATCTCATCGACGGAGCGAACCGGTAGGTGAACGCAGTCATGTGAACGACGCCGGCCTCGCGAGCTGCCTCATACATCTCGCGTACCTCCGCTGCCGAGAGACCCAGCGGCTTCTCGCACATCACATGCTTACCTGATCGCGCGGCCTCTACCGAGATTGGTCGGTGCGTGTCATTTGGCGTGCAAATCACAACGGCGTCGACGTCGTCTCGCCGACAGACCTCCGCTGGGTCTGTCGAGGCGAACGGGACATTCCATTCCTGTCGTCGCTTCTCAAGCAGATCGGGATCGGTGTCGCAGATCGCCGTCAGTTCGGCGCGGGGATCGAGTCGGAGTCCGGGCAGGTGATGATAGGCCGTCACAGCACCCGTACCAATAAACGCCACGCGGACCGGTCGATCTACCTTCGTCGCCATCGAACATCTCTCCTCGCGAGGTCCTTGCCTTGTTGCTCCCGTCGTACTATCTTGCACGGGCATTCGCAAGTCCCCGCCCTCCTGTTTTCAGCCTATTTCGAGGATATCGGCGATGGCTACCGACAAACCGATCCGCGTCGCAATCATCGGCCTGGGATTCGGGGCCGAGTTTATCCCCATCTACCAAAACTATCCCGGCGCTGAGATTTACGCAATTTGCCGGCGCGATCGTCAAGGTGTGGACCAGTGCGGCGATCAGTATGGAATCCGGGTCCGCTATACCGACTATCGCGAGCTTCTGAAAGATCCTGAGATCGATGCCGTACACATCAACTCGCCCATCCCGGATCATGCCTGGATGTCCGTCGAAGCGTTGAAGGCGGGCAAACACGTCGCCTGTACGGTTCCCATGGGAACAAGCATCGACGAGTGCCGCCAGATTGTCGAGGCGCAGCGGGCCAGCGGCAAGGTCTACATGATGATGGAGACTGTTGTTTATAGCCGCGAGTACCTATTCGTGAAGGAACTTCATGAGAAGGGCGAGCTGGGCCGGTTGCAGTTCCTTCGTGGGAGCCATCAGCAAGACATGGATGGCTGGCCTGACTACTGGCCTGGCCTTCCGCCGATGTGGTACGCGACCCACTGCGTTAGCCCATGTCTTGCGATTCTCGGGAAGCATGCACAGAGCGTCGTCTGCCACGGTTCGGGGCGAATTCGTGAGGATCTGATCGGCCGTTATGGAAGTCCGTTCGCGATTGAAACGGCGACATTCACCATCAAGGATTCGGATGTGGTCGCCGAGGTCACGCGAAGCCTCTTCGACACCGCGCGCCAGTATCGTGAAAGCTTCGATGCTTACGGAAGCAGGAAGAGCTTCGAATGGCAGCAGGTCGAGAACGAGGAACCGGTGATCCACACCAAGAGTACCGAGGCACATCCGATCCCCGAGCCGGAGATTCCTCAAAGGGTAAAGGTTCCCGACTACGCCCACCTACTGCCCGGCCCGATCCAGCGGTTCACAACCAAGGGAGTTTATAGCTCGGATGAGGGCGAACAGCATCTGTCCTTCACTCAGGGTGGTGGACACGGCGGGTCACACCCGCACCTCGTCCACGCTTTCCTGAGCGCGGTACGCGGTGAGAGGCCGGCACTGCCCGACGCGGAAACCTCGGCCAACTGGACGATGGTCGGCCTGTGCGCCCATGAATCGGCCATGAACGGCGGGAAGCGAGTGGATCTTCCGGTCTTCTGATCGTCCTACGAAACAGGGGGGGGCGTCCGTGCCCAGTCAGGGACGTCCGCCGGGCTTCTTTCTCAGATCCCGGTCGATGAAGACTGTCTCGTGAAGGTCGCCGTGGACCTGGAAAGGCCGCATGCGTCGGGATGTGCAGTTGGAGAGGGCATCCCAGGCGGGGAAGGTCATAAGGACGATCAAAACGGTCCGATGGACCAGGCCGCCTGCGCCCGGAAATCGCGTCGCGAAGACCTCGGTTCCGGCGGCGACCGTCAGGAAGAAGGCCGGGATTAACTCCAGAATGAGTCGTCCGTGAAACGGATATCGCCGCGCAACGGAGGCGGCCATTGCCATCGCGATCGGTCCGGCGAGGATAAGGAAGGCTCGAGAGGATCGGCGGGCGAGCGACGGTATACCGAGGAGGAAGAGCGTCAGCGGCAGGATGACGCCCAACCGGACGCCACCGGGGCAGAGAAGATTGAGCGGGTTGACGAAGACCTCCAGCAGCAAATTGGCCGTCTTCGACAGATCCTCGACTGACATCGGAATGCTGAGACGCAGAAAGGCGAAGTCCCAGAACCGATACATCGTGGTATAGGGGCTCAGAAGTGCCTGAGAAACCTGGTAGGCGATCGTGAAATTGGCCAGCCAGCCGAGCCCCATGACCAGCCAGATTCCGGCAATCCAGCCTCGCCGGGCGAGCGAGGCGTCCACGACGAGCATCAGCCCGCAGCCGACCACCACGAATGCCGAGGCGAATGAAAACCAGGGAGCGATGGCGAGAAGCACAGCCATCCAGGTGAGGAGTCGTCTCGAAAGCTCGCCCCCAATCGCCCGGATTGTTCCGAGCGTGATGGCCAGCCCGAGGGCGAGGTCGATCATGTATGGCTTCAGTTCGCTGGAGTAGTAGATCAGGTCGTCGGAGAGGGCGAAGAGGGCCAGCGCAACAAGCGCCGGCCGCCTTGGCAGAACCCGCCGGGCGATTTGCGAGAAGACGAAGATCGACGCGATCCCGGCCACCAGCGGGATGAGTCGCAAGGCGTAGTTGCGAGTCGAGACGAATGCCGCGATGAGCCGCTCGGCGACCAGGAAACCCAGAGGAGCAAGCTGGTCGTTCCAGAGCGGCTCGAAGAAGTCGAGGACCGGCTTTTCGACGATATTGCCCCGGAGAGAGAGCTCGTCGAGCCACATGGCCCGATTCCAAAGATACGTGATGACTCGAAGCGCCACGCCGAGCCAGATGAGGAGGGCTTCGGGACGTTCCCTTGCTACTCGATCCATCCGTTGCCAGTCGATCCTGAGCTCTCGCTTCCAGAGGGGCTGCGGGCCGGGAAGAGTCGACGAGGACATCAGCGCGGATTCCCAGGGTAAGAGTCGGGGCAGCCTCAGACCGACTGCCATGCTAACAGAACGTCCGAGGGATCGTTATGATCGACTCTCCGAGATCGACGGACGACCTGCCCTTGCGAGGAGCACCGAGGACGATGCAGATCACATGGTACGGACACGCCGCCTTCCTGATCGAGACGAACCATGTTCGGATGATCCTCGACCCCTACCGATCGCCCGACTGCGGTGGTTACGAGCCCATCGCCGAGCCGGCGGATCTCGTGATTGTCAGCCATGAGAACGATCGATATCACAGCCACGTCGGGCAGATCGTCCCGCCGTTCGAAACAATCCGGGCTCTCGAGATCGGCCCTGACGGAACAACGTTTCAGGACGTCGAGATCGGTGCGGTGATGGTCTATGAGACTCCCGAACGACTCGCTGGCGACGAGGTCGCCATGGTCCACCTTCGATCGGAGGGCCTGCACCTCGCCTTCCTCGGCGACCTCGGCCACGACCTGACCACTGACGAACTCGAACCGATCCGAGGTGCCGACGTTTTGCTCGTGCCGGCCGGCGGGCCGCCCACGTTAGATTTTTCGTCGATACCCAGCCTTCTCGCCGCGATCCGCCCCCGGATCGTGATTCCGATGCATTACAAGACGCCGAAGATAGACCTCAATATCCAGCCGATCGAGCGATTCCTGGAGACGATCCCGGACGTCCCAGTGATCCGCGACAGAACCTCCTCGCTCGAGGTGACTCGTGACAATCTTCCCGAGGCCATGACCGTCATCCGCCTCGAATACGCGCGATGATCGAGCCGGAGCGATTGGTATCAGCCTTTCGAGACCGCGGCCGCGCGGAGCCGATGCAGGCCCTCTTGCGCCTCCTGGTCGAACACATCTCGATCAATGGCGAGCTGATACCATCCCCGAGCCTCGGCAGTCAGACCGGCGACTTCGCAGGAGTGAGCCAGCCTCTTCAATTCGGCGACGGAGAGCACCGGCTCGTCTGGCTTCCCGATCCGCGTGACCAGATTGTAGACCTGGTCCAGCCGGTGAGACTGGTCGATGTACGCCTGTGCCGACGACCGATCACCCAGCAGGATCAGGGCCTTCCCCAGCTCAGCGGTCGAGACCCGATCATAGGGCGCCTTGCTGAGAGCGCGTCGAAAGTGGCCGACAGCACCCTCTCGATCGCCCCGCCGAAGCGCGATCCTGGCCCGGAGACGCTCGAGCATGGGATCCTCGGACTTTGTCGACTCGATCCGCCTGAGAGCCTCGGCCAAACGGCCCCGGTTCAGGTCCTGTTCGGCCCGGAACGCGAGCACGGCGGGGTCGTCGGACGGAAGCGGGCGAAGTAAATCGTCGACTCGGCCCTCCTGGCCGGGCGAGGCGAGCAGTAGCCGGGCCATCGCCAGTCGCGTCTCTCGGTCGTCCGGATCGGCATCCAGGAAGGGTTTCAGGTCCTCGGCGCTCTCGGTGCCCCAGTTGACGAAATGCGTGAGGCACCAAATATACATGTCATACTGATTGAGCGGCACAATTCGGGACATCTCGTGGAAGGCGGCGTCGAGTTCGCCACGCCGGGATTGCATTCCCAGAATATAGATAAGTTCGCGGCGTGCGCCGTTCAGGTGGGGATCGCGGTCGATGGCCTGTCGGTAGGCAGCCTCGGCAAACCGGAGCCGATTGCGCTTTCTCTCGATCAGCCCGGAAAGATAGAGCGCCTGAGCGCCAAGTTCGGGGTCGTCGACCAGCCTGCCGAGAGTTCCGAGCGCCTTCTCGGATTGACCTGCTCCGATCTCGATCCGTGCCTGAAGGAAACGATCTTGCGGTGTCAGGGGGCGGAGCGAGGCAAGTCCTCGAATATCATCCTGAGCCGCCTCCCAGCGATTGGCCTGAAGATCAGCCTCGGCCCGCCGGGTCCATTCCGCGGCATCCGGCCCGACAAGGCGGGAGAACAGGAGGCCGGCCACCATCGCCGCTATGGCGATCGACCCGGCGAGGAGGCGAGGCTTCGAAAGCCGAGAATGCTCACGAGGCACCAGTTTTGGTGGGCTCGACGGTGAGCGTGTGGGTTTTGCTTCGCTCATTCAGCGCCTTGAACTTGCCGTGATAGACGTGGACCTGGCCGGCGTGCTTGACGCGGACCTGCCAGTGCGTCGGCTTGGAGATCCCGCCGAAGCCCCCCCAGTAGACGACGAACCATTTATACACGCCGGAAGGGCCCGCGCCTTTCACCTTCTCGGAACCGGGGCCATCGGACTCGACCATCCAGTAGATGTTCTCGGGCCCAAATCCCTTCGTGTTGTCGACGTCGAGTTCGCCGCCGTTGTTCCCTTTAGGATCCTCCCAGTAAATCTCCTTGCCGCCGGGCTCGATCACGTGAAGGTCGAGGTCCACGTCATTGGTGTCCCAGAGCAGGGTAAACTGAGGATCTCCGACCTTGACCTGCACGCCTCGGATCAGCTCGCCTCCGTTACCGAAGCGCGCGATTCCGAATCCGTCGCCATCGCCGGCTCCTGGGTTCCGGGCATCCAGGCCGCCGCCACCGGCTGGGGCCGAATTTCGTCGAACGACGGACCTGGGCTCTATGGGAGGCATCTCGAGTTTATCGAGAGCTGGCGAAAGGAGCGGGGTCTCCTTGGCGGCCATCGGCGACGGGGGCATCGGCAGGGGGGTATTGATCCCGCCGGTGAGTGCCTCGGCGTTCTCAAGGCCATTGGGAGAGCCGGCCAGCCTCGAGTCGAATGTCGGAGGACGCCTCGTCTCTGGCGAGAAGTAGCAGAAAGCCAGGATAATCAGGAGGCAAACGTGCAGACCGCACGAGGCGACCCAACCGCGGAGCGATTCAGGAGTCCACCACGGTTCGGGCTCGGTCGGAAGCTCCATCGAAACGAGAGACGCCGTCGGCTTCGATGGAGGCGGTCCCGCTGTCGGGATAGCCTCGGCGACCCCCGGGCGGATCCTCGGGATGGGGGATGGGCTGGCGGACATCACCACCCTCGATAAGTCTTTCAATCCGATACCGAGAACGACGTTTCGGCCTCGAGGCGTCAAGATGGCGAACGGGATTTGCCGCCATCACCGACAGCCTTCCCTTTTATCATACTCAGCATATCAAGCCCGATCGCTTCGCAGGAAGTCCCCAACCGGTTGCGGCGTCCGGCGAGGGCGGATACAAGAGTAGGGTGGCCTGTGGAATACTCGTCGGTCTGACGATCCTGGCCCTGTCTCCGAGGTCCTTCTCCATGGATACGCACGAGTTGAGACAACTGTTCCGCGATGTCCAGGAGGGGCGGATTGGCCCCGAGGAGGCGGCTCATCGCGTGCGCGTTCGCCCGTTCCAGGACGCTGGAGACTTTGCCAAGGTCGACCTGCACCGTCGACTCCGCTGTGGCTTTCCGGAAGTCATCTTCGGCCAGGGGAAGACCGCCGGGCAGATCGAGGCGATCCTCCGGACCATGCTCTCGCACGGCCAGGGGGGGCTGGTGACCCGGGTCGATCCGAGTGTGGCCGAGCACCTGCGCGGCGCCTTTCCGGAAGGCGAGCACAACGCGATCGGCCGGACTTTCCGCGTCCAGGGGCCCGCAACCGATGAGCCGAAGCTCGGCCGAGTCGTGATCGTCACCGCCGGGACCAGCGACCTGCCGGTCGCCGAGGAGGCCCGCGTCACCGCTGAGGCCTGGAACTGCGAGGTCACTCTGGTGGCCGACGTTGGGGTCGCCGGACTTCACCGACTCCTGCACCAGCTTCCACGGTTCGAGGATGCCGACGCGATGGTCGTCGTCGCCGGGATGGAGGGCGCCCTGCCGAGCGTGGTCGGTGGACTCGTGAATTGCCCTGTCATCGCCGTGCCGACCAGCATCGGCTACGGCGCCCATTTTCAGGGGCTTGCCGCGCTGCTGGGGATGCTCAATAGCTGCGCCTCGAACGTGGTGGTGGTGAACATCGACGCCGGATTTAACGGCGGCCACATGGCCGGCCTGATCGCCAGGCGGATGGGCCAGGCCCGGCTCGTTGCCGCCCAGTCCTGATATTCTACCGGTAGCGCACGAATCATCGATCCCGAGGCAGGTCGTTTCATGGCGACGGAACTGGAGCAGATCGACGCAATCCCGAGGCTCGCCCCTCGTGCTCGCGACGGGCACAAGGGCCGATACGGGACGGTACTGGTGATCGCCGGGGGCCGGGGCATGGCTGGCGCGGCGGCGCTCTGCGGAGCCTCGGCGCTCCGATCGGGCGCAGGACTCGTCCGCGTGGCCACTTCTACCGAAGTCCAGCCGGTTGTTGCCTCGTTCGAACCCTCCTACATGACTTATCCACTCCCGTCCGGCGAGGATGGTCTGATCGATTTTCTCGGATCACAACCGATTTTTGAACGCCTGGTCGAGCCGGCCGATGTGATCGCTGTGGGTCCGGGGCTCGGCCAATCGGATGACCTACGGGGCCTGATTCGGTTCCTGATTCAGGAGGTTGACCGGCCGCTTGTCCTCGACGCCGACGCCCTGAATTTGCTCGCCGGACACATCGACTGGCTCAAGTGCCGGTCAGGTCCAGTCGTTCTGACGCCTCATCCGGGCGAGTTTGCCCGGCTCGTCGGCGCGGATGTCCACGTTGTGCAATCGGATCGTATCCGCCACGCCGCCGAACTGGCGAGGATTGCCGATCCCGTCGTGGTCGTGCTCAAGGGACAGGGCTCCGTGGTGACGGATGGGGCACACTACTACATCAACGGGACCGGAAATCCTGGGATGGCCACCGGTGGGGCGGGCGACGTGTTGACCGGTGTGATCGCCGCGCTGATCGGTCAGGGCCTCACGGCTTTCGAGGCGGCTCGACTGGGCGTCTTCGCCCACGGACTCGCCGGCGACATCGCACGCGATCACCACGGCGAGATCGGCATGATCGCCGGGGACATCGTCGATTCGCTTCCTGATGCGTTCGCCCATCTGACGCCGGATGTCGATGGATTTTGAAGAAATCCGACCTTCGTCCTCGGGTCGGTATCCATTGACCTATCCGGCTTGCTCGATCGGGCGTAGAATACGATCTTGCGGGCACCGGGGCTTCTTTAGTCCACCGGCCCGGCCGATCGGTGAGGAGTGCAGCCAACTCGTCGTCAAGAGCAGGGGAGGTTGGAGTGTCATCGCATGAGAACCCGCCGTCGGCCGCAGCCGCCTGGACCTATCGGATGGAGGTCTCCCCGACCGGCCAAACCATGCCCGCCATCTCCAACACCAACGACCCGATCATTTTGCTTCACCTCCTCGTGAACCTGCAAAATCAGACGCTCGAATCGCAGCGCCAGATCCTCGAGATTCAGCGGCAGCAACTGGAAATCAGTCGCGAACTCCTGCAGGTCAATCGAGAGCAGCGGGCACGTCAGGGCGCGGAACTGGAGCGATGGCAGGCCGGTCACGAACACGTTATTGATTCCTGCCGTGAGACCCTCGGCCGACTCGAACAGGTGCATGCCGCTCTGATGAGCGACCTGGCCGTCTATGTTGAGGACAACCACGAGAATTTGCTCGAAGGCGACTTCTCGCTGAGCGACTTCGTCGATCGATTCGGTCCGCGACTGGCTCACCTCAACACGATGCTCGCCGTCCTTCGGCCGCTCGCTGCCGCCAAGAGCAAGACCGAGGGATAATCGACTGCCTTCGAAACGCGAATCGCCGCGAGCCGATCGTGAAGGGAAGGGCTCGCGGCGATCGTGGATGTTGTGTCGCGTTCGCGATCAATATCGGCCGTAACCACCGCCGGACCGGCCACCTCGGCCACCGCCGCCGCCGCCGTATCCGCCGCCACCACCACCGTATCCGCCGCCGCCGCCTCCACGCCAGCCGCCGCCACCACCACCACCACCGCCGCCGCCGGGGCGAGGCTCGCGAGGCCGGGCCTCATTGACGGTGAGCCGCCGCCCATCGTGCTCCTGGTCATGCAGGGCGTCGATGGCCGACTGAGCTTCGGCGTCCGAGGCCATCTCGACAAAGCCGAAGCCCTTGCTCCGGCCGGTCTCCCGGTCGGAGATCACTTCCGCGCTCTCCACACTGCCGTACGGGGTGAAGATCTGCTCCAGGTCGGAACTGCTCACCCGATAGGAGAGATTTCCGACGTACAATTTCTTACCCACTCGATCAATCTCCTCAGACCAGGAGTCCCGGCCCGCTTGTAGGCGACGCGGGCCGCATCGCATGGCCGCCCTGGCGGCCCAGGTGGGTGGAAAGGCGAGAGAGGCGAGCGTACAGATTCCGAAGGGATCTCTGACAGGCACTCGGTCGATTTCCAACCATTCTCTATTGAATCGTGTGTCCGGAATCCCGGATAGAGCAAATCTTCGAAAAATTCAAAATCCGACCCCAGGGCTCCCCGGCAGGAGGGCGCCTCTGTGTCCGACATTCCAACGACCAAGGGCTCTCTCGGATGGTCCCGACGATCTCTGGATCAGACCGGCTCCGGGGCCTTCCGGGTAGCGAATGGACGGGGAAGCTTCTGCCAGAGCTCATCCTTGAGCGCGCCGATGACCTGCTTGCCACAGTCGGAAACGACATCCGAGAGCATTCGAGCCGCCCTTGCCGTCGCTGATTTTCGGATGAATTTTCTCGGCTGGGCGACGAGTGAGCCGCAGTAGGCTCTGGTGATCATCCCGATCCGGAGCGTCAGAAACGCATTCGCGCTGCCGCTGATCATCGAGTTGACCGCAACCGAGGTGATCACCTGGAGCCCGGGGATCGCCCCGCCCACAGTTCCTAGTGAGGCCGCGACCATCGGTTGAATCATCTGGTGTAGCTCGACGCTGTCCAGTTCTCCAGCGACGAAGGCCGTGGCCGCCACATTACCATAAAGATGGGCCATCTCGCGGAGAGAGGGACGCTGATAGTAAATGTGTGCGATCCGCCAGACCATTCGAGACTGGGCCGCCAGAACAAGCAGTGAGTCGAGTCGGCCGCTCTGCGAGACAGCGGTCGTCATGAAGACCAACCGGGCCATCTTCCGGATTTCACGGTCCGCCTCGGCATCCAGTGACTCGAGCGCTCGCTCAATTTCCCCGCGGTTCGGCCTCGGACCCATCGGCTCCGGCAGATACGGATTCGAATCCAGTCGACGGCCCAGGGCGGCCAGGTGCGCCTCGAATTCAGGACCGCCCTCGGTCTCGGGAGGAGTCAACGCGCGAGGCATCATTACGATCATCACGATCGGGATGCCAACCAGACCAGAGTAGACAGCGATCAGGCTCCAAAAAGTGGCGACTCCCAGCGCAGGGTGGGCCCGCCCGGCAAGTTCTACCACTTGGGCCGTCTGATTGACCACGATCACTCCGAAGCTGAGCAGCACGAAGCTACTCCCCAGCAAGACCAGCAGTTTCAGGGTCTTTTTCATCGGCTCGCGTCCCGGCCCGAATTCTTCGAGGGATTTGTCGCGCCACCCCATCCCGACCACATCCCCCACTCCATCGTTCGCTCGGGGATGCTCAATATTCACGGAGACCCGGGTCGTTCTGCCCGCTCTCCCAGCCTGGCCCGAAAATTGTATCCGAATCCTCGTCCTGATGCGCGGGGACTACCCCGGAATTCCGAGAAGCCTTCGCAGCTTTCTCAGGTCGTGTAGTCGGCGTTCAGACGTACATAGTCAGCGGTGAGATCACAGGTCCAGAACCGGCACGACTCACGCCCAGACTGAAGAGTTAGGTGGAGGTCAACGGGGCGCCGGTGCCGGATCGACTCGGAGAGGGCAAGATCATCGAAATGGACCGGTGAACCATTCGCGTAGACAGGCACCCCGTTGATGGCGAGCGAGAGTTCTCCCTCCTGAAAGGGGACTCCAGCGTATCCGGCGGCCGAGACAATCCGGCCCCAGTTCGGATCAGCGCCGTGGATTGCTGTCTTCACAAGCGCGCTCTCGGCGACGCATCGAGCGATGGCACGGGCCTCGGTAACTGTCCGGCAACCTTCAACCTCGACCGTGATGAAGTGTGTCGAACCCTCGCCGTCATCGGCAATCTGCCGGGCGAGCGATTCACATGCGGCTCGGACCATCAATCCGAAGCTGGCGAGCTCCCCGGGTGGTATGACCGGCTCGGTCGAAACCGTGCTCGAGATCAGTAAAACCGTGTCGTTGGTGCTGGCGTGACCCTCGACCGAGAGGCAGTTGAAACTCAAATCCACCGCGTCGGCTAGAAGGCCGCGGATGTCGCAGGCGGAGATCGGAGCGTCGGTGAGGAGAAAGCCGAGCATGGTCGCCATCCTCGGCCCAATCATCGCCGCACCCTTGGCAATGCCAAGCAAGGTCACTTCCCGACCGTCGATCGTCTCTCGATGACAGGAAATCTTGGGACGGGTGTCGGTCGTCATGATCGCACGAGACACCGCCTCGAATCCTTCGGACTCGGTTGACAATCGGGCGAACGCGTCGTCGATTCCCCGCTCGATCTTCTCCATCGGGAGCTGGTGCCCGATCACTCCGGTTGACGCAATGAGAACCTGCTCGGGGGCACATCCAATTCGAGAGGCCGCTCGCTCGGCTGTTTTTCGGACGTTCTCCATGCCGAGTTCACCCGTCGCGGCATTGGCGTTGCCCGAGTTGATGACCACGCCCCGGATATCCTCGCGCGGAAGCAAGCCGCGACACCACTTGACCGGAGCCGCGCACACTCGATTCGTGGTGAAAGTTCCAGCCGCGGCCGATGGGTTCTCGGCCAGGAGAAACGCCAGGTCGTCGCCGCCGGACGGCTTGATCCCCGCCTTCACCCCGGACGCTCGAAATCCACGTGGGACCAGGATTCCTTTGATCTCGTCCATACCGGATCACCCCCTCGGAACCGCTGGCCGAATCAGCGTGCCGTGTAACCACCATCGATGAAAAGAGTCGCGCCGGTCATGAAGCTTGACGCATCAGAAGCCAGAAAGATCGCCGCGGGTCCTAGCTCGATCGGGTCGCCCCACCGCCCCAGCGGAACATTCGCCTCCATCTGCGCCCGCGCGGCTGGGTCGTTCAGCAGCGGGGTGTTGATCTCCGTGGCGAACGGTCCGGGACAGAGCGCGTTGACATTGATCCCGTCACGTGCCCACTCCAGGGCGAGAGTCTTGGTCATCAGCGTCAGGCCGCCCTTGCTGGAAGCGTACGGCGTACGTCCCGGCATCGAAATTTCACCCAGCATGCTCGAGACGTTGATCACCCGGCCCCACTTTCGCGCCTTCATTTGCCTTGCGACCGCCCGCGAGCAAAGCCAGGGGCCCTTCAAATTGGTGTCGATCACCGCGTCCCAGTCTGACTCGGTCAGATCCTCGATCGGGCCCCGAATGTTGATCCCGGCGTTATTGACCAGGATGTCCACCGCGCCTAGCTCCTTGATGGTCCGCTCGACCATCGCCTCAACCTGAACCGCGACGGAGACGTCCGCCCCAATCCCGATCGATGCTCGACCCCCCTGCGTGGCGATCTCCAGGGCGACCTGTGCCGCGGCCTCACCGTTGCGAGCCGAGATGGCCACCGACGCGCCCGCACCGGCCAGCGCTTCAGCAATCACTCGTCCGAGGCCCTTCGTTCCTCCAGTGACGAGTGCGACCCGGCCATCGAGTCGGAATCGGTCCATCACGCCGCCCATCACCGCCTCCCTCGCCGTGGTTCACGGACCTCAAAACCCCCGCCAGGTTATCCCAATCTCTGCACTCCGGGGAAGATCATGCCTCCCGAGTCCTGTTCTTCAATTCCGCGGGTAACATCCCGGCAAACCTTGCCGACCACTCCTTCCGCAACAGTCCCGGTCTCTCCAACGAATACCGCGATAATACAGGCTGATTGCGTGACTTATATGAGTTCTGGGTAAACAGTGCGTTTTGGGAAGATCGGATTACTGGAGAATTTAGAGAAAGTTCCTGAAGGGCCCGGAGGGTTCGAGACGAAGGTTATCTGTGAGTTGGCGGTCCCGGACGGGAGACGGAGTCTTTGCGGTCCGGATTCCGATGAAGCGCCGAAGTAGGTCGGGGATGTCTTAGTGGAGCGTCCGATGTTGAGAAAACTGCTGTCGGTCGTATTTGCCCTGGGGACGGGGTGGATGCTGGCCGCGCACCCGGCGCAGGGAGCGAGCTACGCGGGTGGTGCATCTCATCGAAATTGCCCGGTGCCTCAGGAGTGTTGTGGGCACACGGAATATCAACTCCAACGACAGACGGTCCTCCAGAATGTCTCGGAGACCGTCTATGAGACGCAATATGTGCCGTGCGTGCGGACTGTCTGCGAGACGGTCATGCAGCCGCGGACAATCAATACCGTCCGGAACATCGTCGAGGAGTCGGTTCGCGAGGAGCCTTACACGGTTCAGCGGCCCGTTTACCGGACGATTTGCCGGCAGGTCCCATACACGGTTCAGCGACCGGTGTATCGGACCATCTGGAAGGACGTGACGTACACGGTCTGCCGCCCGGTCCGCGAGACCCACATGGAAACGCGGACCTACACGGTCTGCCGCCCTGTGCGCGAGACCGTGATGAAGACCAGTACGTACAACGTCAGCCATCCGGTCCGCGAGGTGAGCTACAAGGACGTCTGCTACACGGTCTGCCGCCCTGTGCAGGAGACCATGATGAAGACGGTTCAGTACACCGTCTGTCGACCGGTGCAGCAGACTTGCTACAAAACCTGTGCCTATACCGTGTGCCGGCCCGTGCAGAGCGTCAAGACGCGTTGCATTCCGTACACAGTACAGGTTCCGGTTCAGCAGACCGTGATGCAGTGTCAGCCGTTCACCGAGATGGTTCCGGTTCGCCAGTGCGCTTACAAGCAGGTTCCGTACACGATCTGCCGTCAGGTACAGGAGACCCAACTCCGCGAGTGTCGATACACCGTTCGGGTCCCGGTTCAGCGGACAGAGATGCGTTCTTGCACCTACACCGTCTGCAGGCCGGTGCAGGAAACCGTCATGAAGGAGTGCCGCTACACCGTCTGTCGGCCGGTTCAAACGACCAGCTACAAGACGGTAAGTCGGACCTCCTATCAAACGGTGAACGAGACCAGTTACCGTGAGGAATGCGAGACCATCTGCGTGCCGAAAACCGTCACTCAACAGGTTTGTCGGACGGTCAACGAGACGACGATGGAACGCTACTTCGTGCCCGGTAAGACGGTCTGCGTCAATGGGTGCCTGGTCGAATGCCCAGGAACCTGGTGCGAGCGACCGGTCTGCACACCGAGGACCGTCGTTGAGAATGTCAGCTGCACCGTTTACGAGCGACAGGTGGTACGCAAGCAGGTTCCTGTCACCATTTGCAAGCAGGTCCCGTACACGGTCTGCGAGCAGGTTCCTGTCACGACTTGTCGGATGGTTGCCGAGGAGTGTGTACGACAGGTTCCTGTCACTGTTTGCCGGATGGTGCAGGAAAGCCACGTCAAGCAGGTGCCGGTCACTATCTGCGAGTACACCACGCAGGAGTGCGTCAAGCAGGTTCCGGTGAAGGTCTGCCGGACAGTGCAGGAGACCTGCACCAAAACGGTGCCGTACACCTTCTGCACGATGCAGCCTCGAACGGTCATGAAGCAGGTTCCGGTCTGTGTGACCAGGATGTGCCCGAAGACGGCGTATCGCCAGGAGCAGTACACGGTCACCAGCTACGTCAAGGAGACGCAGACTCGGCAGGTGCCGTACACGGTGACAAGGACGATCCGCGAGTGTGCTTACAAGCAGGTCCCCTGCACGGTGACCCGGATGGTTCCGCAGACCTGCGTGAAGCGCGTTCCGGTGACGACCTGCCGGATGGTCACTCAGACCTGTGTGAAGCAGGTGCCGGTGACGACCTGCCGCATGGTCGCCGAGACCTGTGTCAAGCAAGTGCCGGTGACGACCTGCCGGATGGTTGCCGATCCTTGCGTCAAGCGGGTTTGCGAGAAGGTCTGCGAGATGGTGACGGAGACCTGCGTGAAAACCGTGCCGCAGACAATCTGCGAGATGCAAACCGTGCAATGCGTTCGCAGAGTTCCGGTGAAGACCTGCCGTCAGGTCTGCGAGACGAAGTCGATCTGCTGCCCAGTGACCGTCGCTCGTCAGGTCACCGAGATGAAGCCGGTCTGCGTTCCAAAGACGATCTGCAAGCAGGTTCCGGTCGAGGTCTGCGTGCGGGTCCCGGTGGTCGTCCGTTGCGATCCGGTCGTGGCTGCCTCGCCTCAGGTGGCACCATCGCCGCAGGGCGTCGCTGCGAGCGGCCAGACAGTGATCCACTGATCCAGCCGGCTCCCTGAATCGTCCACGCTCCCTGATCGGGAAGCGCCTCCGAGTCGAAAGACTTGGGGGCGTTTCTTGTTTTTCGAACCCGGAACTTCAGCCTTCTGTCGGAGACGTTTCCATCTCCCCGCGTGCGATCATCCGGATCAGAGCCGGTCGAAGTCTGGCGAAGGCCCGGGCTCGATGGCTGAGCTGATGCTTGACGATCGAACTGAGTTCGCCGAAAGTCTGGTGATATTCCAGGATCAGGAACAGCGGATCGTAGCCGAACCCGCCAGGCCCTCGCTGAAGGCGAGTGATGCGGCCTCGACAGGAGCCCTCCGCCTCCAGGCGAATCATTCCCGAAGGATCGGCCAGCGCCAGTGAACATCGAAAGGCGGCGCCTCGACGATCGTCCTCAACCCCGGCGAGAGCTTCCAGGAGTTTGTGATTGTTCGCCTCGTCGTCGGAGGGTTCGCCGGCATATCTGGCTGAGAGGACACCGGGCGCTCCGTCGAGGGCGTCGACGGTCAGTCCCGAGTCATCGGCCAGGGTCCAGGTTCCCAGTGCCCTGGCGGTCTCGGTGGCTTTTTTGCGGGCATTCCCCGCGAATGTGTCCGCGTCCTCAACCACGTCGGCAACGCCGGCGAAGTCGCCGACCGATTGGATCAGAAGCCGGCCAAGTTGTGGATCGGGCTCCCATGGTGGCGCGATGAGCTCGGCCATCTCCCGGCATTTCTTTACGTTGCGCGTGCCTAGCACCAGAACGATCGATGATCGGTTCGGCTCTTTTTGCATGAGTGGATTTTGTCCGTTCCGCCGGCCTCGAACAAGAGATGATGCTCATCCGAGGCCGGGTTTGTTCTCGGTCGCGATCATTGAATCGTTTTCTTGAGATCGTCCACGTTGGTCAGCATCGCGGCCGGAACGATCATCTGCGAGGCGAGCGAGGCCGGCAGGACCTGCATGTCCGACTGGGGCTTCTTCCATCGGCTCGTCGGCTGGAGCGACGAGTTGGCTTTCGCCGCGACTCGAATCAACTCCTCGTGGACGGCGCTGGCGTTCGGGTCGTCCGGCGAGTTGAACGAGCCGACGTAAACGCGGCTGGTGGTCCGATCGTGATAGACGAAGACCGGTAGGCCGAGCTGCTTGACCTCAGGCATCGCGGCCAGTCGATCGGCCAGTCGCTCGGCGTCGTCGTGTGCGGTTCGGAGCGGGCTCTTTCGCTCGTTGATAAACTTATCGAACTTCGATTCCTCGCCGCCGGTCAAATTGTAGGCGGTGTGCCCAGCGAACTGCGCGACCTGGATCGTGTAGTGACCGGGGCAATGGGCGATGCTGCGCAGCCCGGAGTTCATCTGGATCATGAGCTTGTCGGGCGGGCGTGGGTAGAGCCATTGCGCGGGAACGTACGGATTCGTGGTACGGATGGCGCGGTAGAGGCTACCGTCACGCCAGGCGAAGAGTCTCGGCATGTGCTTGAGGCACTTCGGATAGATCTTGCGGACCTTGTGGAGAAGGACCTCGGTTCCCTGTTCCGTCTTCTCGTTACCGACCAGCACGGCGGCCTCGTCCTGGATTCGAATACGCTCGGGAAGCTTGATGGCCGACTTGGTGGTCTCGCTGGGAGCCTGGACCGGGGTTCCCCGAATGTAGCTTTTCATGGGGAATTCCTTGGATCGCAGGATATAGGCCGGCAGGTGGTACTCCTCACGCAGCTCCTTGCAGAGGGCGAGAGCTAGCCTCTCGGAGTCGACCCCACGGAATACCTGGGCCAGTACCATGAACGGCCCATTTTCCTTGGTGAGAAGATAGGGCTCGAGCGGGTCGTTCGGAAGGGCGATGGAGACGGGCTTGAGGTCCTCCTCCAGCGTTGGGCCGGGGATGGCGTCGGCAGCATACTCCTTCGGCTGTCCGGCCGGTGGCGTGGCGGCCTGGCTGCCGTAGGAACCGCCCGTCGTCGTCGGCGGGGCCGACGGGACCCGGCCGGCAGCCGGGGGAGTCTGGGCGCCAGCGGGGACGCTTGCCAGGCATCCCCAGATCGCGATCGCGGCGATTCGACTCTTCATGATGGGAGATCCCTCTCCTTGTGTCCCCCGACGCCCCGCCATTAGGGACGCCAGGCGACGCGCGCCAGGGGTTCCGCGTCGTGCGGAGTCCCCATTTCCATTACGAATTCCGGTGAGCTCGCCGTACAGGTCGGACGGGGTCTGGAGACAGGCGGCTCATCCCGCGGAAAGGACGGCGAGACGATAACAGACTCCTCGCTGGTCGACCAGAGCGCTTTCCGGCCGTAGCACTCCGGCATTCCGACCTCCCGCTCTCTGTTTTAGAAGGGCCAGTCATTCCCGAGGCACTCGCGCTGACACCGGCCGATCTGCTCGAGCCCGACCTCTGCCAGGTCGAGCAGCCTGCCAAGTTGCGGACGAGAGAAGGTGCCTCCCTCACCTGTCCCCTGGACCTCCACCATCCCCCCTCCGCCCAGGCGGACGACGTTGAAATCGACTTCCGCCCGGGAGTCTTCCCAGTAGTCGAGGTCGAGGACTGGTTCTCCCTCAATGATCCCGACACTCACTGCCGCGATGCTGTCGCGAAGAATGGAGCGAACCTGGCCACCCCGGCTGATCCGGATTGCATCGGCAACCGCGACGAACGCGGCCGTGATCGCGGCGGTGCGCGTACCCCCGTCGGCGTTGAGTACGTCGGTGTCGACGTGAATGGTGAACGGCCCGAGTGCTGCACGGTCAATGACGGCGCGGAGACTCCGGCCAATCAGACGCTGAATCTCGGTGGACCGACCGTCGCCGCCTCTTCGGGCTCGGGTCGGCGTGCTTCCCGGGAGCATTGCGTACTCGGCGGTTAGCCAGCCGATCCCCTTACCGTCGAGAAACGGCGGGACCGTCTCGGAGACCTGTGCGGTCGCCAGAACCACCGTGGCACCTGAGCGATACAGGACGCTCCCTGGGCTGTTCGGTAGATAACCGCGCTCGATCGAAACCGGCCTCAGTTGCTCGGGACTCCGGCCGTCTCTCCTGGTCATCGCGCTGAGTTCCTTTCGCTGACTCGATCCTCTTACCGCCCAGGTTCCTCGCCTAGGAGCCAGGCGAGCAGTGCCATCTGAAAGTGGAGGCGATTGGCGGCCTGGTGGAGAATCTGGCTCTGCGGTCCGTCGAGGACGGCCGATGTGACCTCCTCCTCGCGGTGTGCCGGTAGGCAATGGAGGAAAATGGCATCGCTCCGGGCGAGGGCCAGCAATTCCTCGTCGACCCGATACTGAGCAAAGGCCTCTCGGCGGTGGACCGCCTCATGTTCCTGGCCCATGCTGGTCCAGACGTCGGTGTAGACGACGTCCGCTCCAGCCACCGCAAGACGTGGGTCTCGCTCCATCCGGAGCGGGATTCCTGGGAACCGCCGGGCGTATTGCTCGCGAAAATCCTCGGGCAAGTCGTAGCCCTCGGGAGCCGCGAGAACAAACTCGGCTCCGAGGAGAGCCGAGGCAACCGCGAGCGATCGAGCGACATTGTTGCCGTCGCCGACGAAGACGAGCTTCCGGCCCTGGGGCGATCCGCGTAGCTCCTCAATCGTCAGGAAATCGGCCATGGCCTGGCACGGGTGCGAGGCGTCAGAGAGGGCGTTGATGATCGGGATCGAGGCTGCCCCGGCTAGCTCTTCGATCGTTGTGTGCGAGAAGGTCCGCACCGCAAGCCCATCCACATACTGGCTGATCACCCGGGCGAAGTCGACGACGCTCTCCCGCGTGCCTAGGCCCACATCCTCGCCTCGGAGGAAGATGGCATTGCCACCCAGGCGGGCGATCGCGGCCTCGAAGCTCACGCGGGTCCGGAGCGAGGGCTTCTCGAAGATGAGGCCCAGAGTCCGGCCCGAGAGCAGCGGCGGACGGTTGCCCTCTTGCCCAGAGCGTTTCAGCTCGATTGCCCGGTCGATGAGCATCCGGGCTTCCTCGGGATTCAGGTCGAGGAGATCGACGAAATGGCGAAGCATGGTGGGATACCCCCCGTGGATCAGGCCGAGGCCCGACGCAGGACATCGGCCAGAATGGAGCATCCTTCGTCAATCTGTTCGTCCGTGACCGTGAGAGCGGGCAGGAGACGAATCACGTGCCCGTGGGTCGCGTTGATCAGGAGCCGGCGCTTCAGGCATTCGGCGACAATCCCGCTTGCGTCGATGGTCAGGTCGATCCCGATCATTGTTCCAAGAATCCGGACCTCGCGGATCAGGCCGCCCAGTTCGTGGCGCAGTCCCTCGAAATGCGAGCGGAACCGCTCACCGATCGCGGTCCCGCGTTCGAGCAGTCCTTCCTCCTCAATCGTCTCGATCGTCGCCAGGGCCGCGCGGCAGGCGATGGGGTTGCCGCCGAAGGTCGAGGCGTGCATCCCAGGCTTCAGAACCGAGGCGACTGTCGGCGAGGCGATCATCACGCCCATCGCGATCCCTCCGGCCAGTGCCTTGGCGCAGGTCAGGATGTCGGGGATGGCGCCGCGGTGCTGGTATCCGAACCACCTACCGGTCCGCGCCATCCCGGTCTGCACTTCATCGAGCATCAGCAAGACGCCTCGGCGATCGCAGAGACGTCGCAGTTCGATGAGGTAGTCGGGCGAGGGGATGTGGACTCCTCCCTCGCCCTGGATCGGCTCGACCAGGATGGCGGCGGTCCGGTCGTCGAGCACCTCGGCGACCGCGGGAATGTCGTTGAACGGAACGTACTCGAAGCCTGGGACCATCGGCTCGAAGCCTTCGTGGTACTTCGGCTGGGCCGTCGCGGTGAGCGCGGCGTAGGTCCGGCCGTGAAAGCCGCCCTGCATCGTGACGATCTTGGTCCGTCCCCGCTCGTGACCGAAGGCCCGGGCCAGCTTGATCGCGGCCTCGTTGGCCTCGGCTCCACTATTGCAAAAAAAGCACTGGCCGCCGAACGATCGCTCGGAGAGTGCCTGGGCGAGCTGCCCCTGGGGTTCCATGTACCAGGTGTTGGGGACGTGAATCAGTCGACCCACCTGGTCGCGAACCGCCTCGACAACCCGCGGCGGGCAATGCCCAAGAAGGTTGCAGCCCCAGCCTGGGAAGAGGTCGAGATACCGATTTCCCTCGGCGTCCCAGATCCAGGAGCCCTCGCCCCGGACCAGACAGACCGGGTATCGCCTGTAGTTGCCGATCACGTAGCGGTCGAACTGGGCGATCGTCGCCTCGGTCGAGGTCTCGGCACTTGGTTTCAAGGAAGGTTCCCCGCTAGGATTCTAAAAGATTTCGGCCGGTCGCGGCCGTTGCTCGTTCGATCTGGGATGGATCAGGTCGTGGTTCGCCGACGTTCAGCTTTTCGCCAGGACGGCTCGTCGCCCGTGGGGGTTCGACGGCGAGTTGCGGTCCTGTCGGGCGATTTCGGTGCCGATCCCGGTGTGGGTGAAGATTTCCAGCAGCAGGGCATGTGGCAGCCGGCCGTCGATGATATGCGTCTTCTTGACGCCCGCGTCGAGGCTGGTGAGACAGGCCTCGACCTTCGGGATCATTCCCCGATCGATGATCCCCCGATCAATCAGTTCACGGCAGTCCTCGGGGCTAAGCGCCGGGAGGAGGCTCTCGGAGTCATTCCTGTCCATGAGGATGCCCGGTGTGTCCGTGAGGAAGACAAGCTTCTCGGCGCGGATCGCCTGGGCGACCGCGGCGGCGGCCGTGTCGGCGTTGACGTTGAGCAACTGGCCCTCGACGTCCTCGTCCTCGGCGAGCGAGGGCAGAACCGGCACGACGCCGGCCAGACAGTGATTCTCGATGGGCTGGGTCTCAACCTCGGTCACCTCACCAACGAGACCCAGGTCGATCGAGCCGTTCTCCCCGTCTGGGAGGGCCAACCGATGGCCGTAGAGGCATTGAAGGGTCGCCTTGTGGTGCAGGCCCGAAGCACGGCCGCCAAATTTATTGATGTGCCGGACGATGTCGGCGTTGATCTCCTCGGCCAGAACCCGCGCGACGATCTCGAGCGTCGCCTCGTCAGTGTATCGACGCCCCTTGACGAACCGGGCTGTCAGTCCGGCCTTTTCCATCGCGGCCGTGATCGCCTTGCCGCCGCCATGGACGATCACCGGCCGCATGCCGACCGTCTGCATGAAGACGACATCCACCAGCAGCGCACGCAACGTCTCCGGATCCTCCATCACCGAGCCGCCCAGCTTGATCACGGTGAATCCACCATGGAACTGGCGGATGTACCCCAGCGCCTCGATCAGAACATCCGCCTTGCGGATCGCTTCTTCATGTACAGCCACGACCCTCGCACCCCCGATCAGGTATCGCCCGCGTCCGATTGATCTCGAACCGCCCCTCGGTCATCACGGCCTGTGTGATCGCTTGCGCCGGTCCGGGGGAAAGTTTCTATCATTCCGTCCCGCCGGCTACTTGTAAAGATCGTCGGACCCCGACTGGCTCGCCTCCGCCGGACGGATGGTCCCGCTTCGGTCGGAGCCAGGGCGGTTTCCTGTTCAGCTAGCTTCAAGTGATGCCATTGGTTAAGTTCATTCGCCGTGGCCGATACACCATGATGGACATCGCATGAGGGTTGGGGCATGGAAGCCGGCGTCACCTTGATGGAACTCCTTGAGGGCCTTCATGATCCGCGCTCTGCCCGCGGCAAACGGCACCCCCTGCCGGCCTTGCTCGGCTTGGCTGTAGTCGCCATGCTCGCCGGCATGACCAGCTATGAGGCCATCGTCCAGTACGGCAAGGAGCGAGGCGGGGAGTTCCTCAAGCTCCTGGGCTTCACCACCAGGTGGGGCCTCTGCAAGGCCACTTACTCGCGCGTCTTCCGCCGCATCGACGTCGCCGACTTCGAGACGCGGGTCGGGCAGTGGATCCGCGGGCGGCTCGAGCCCGGTGACGCCCCCCACATCGCCTTCGACGGCAAGACCGCGCGGGGGAGCCGCGACCGCGAGACGCCCGGGGTCCACCTGGTCAGCGCTTACGCCCCCGACGTCAAGGCGGTCCTGGCCCAACTCCGGGTCGATGCCAAGACCAACGAGCATAAGGCGGCGCTGGAGCTCTTGGGGGTGTTGCCCATCAAGGGCAAGGTCATCAGCGGTGATGCTATCTTCACCCAGCGTGGTCTCTGCGCCGAGGTGATCGAGGGCGGAGGGGATTACATCCTGCCGGCGAAGGACAATCAACCGACTCTCGTCCAGGACATCGCAGCCGCCTTCGCCGAGCCTCTGGCCGGCCTTTCCCCCCTCCAGGCGGCGCGGCGTGAAGCGGAGATCGAGCGGGCCTGCGAGGTCGACAAGGGGCACGGCCGGCTAGAGAAGCGGTCGATTGAGGTCACGTCGTCGCTCAGTGAATACCTGGGCGCGGACTGGGCCGGCTGCGCGCAAGTCTTCCGCCTGGAACGTGAGCGTCGCATCGGTGAGAAGGTCGAGAGGGAGGTCGTGCTGGGGATCACCAGCTTGTCGCGCCCTCGGGCCGATGCGACGGCGCTGTTGCGGCTGACGCGAGGCCACTGGGGGATCGAGATCAACCAGCCAGAAGACCCACGAAGCGATAACTTGTGCGACGCCGGAAGGGCCGGTTACCATCGCCGTAGACGCCCTGTTGGCGTTGGCCGCGTGGAGCGACAGAAGCTCTCAGGACCACGGAGGCACCTCATGCTCAACAACGACTCCACCTACGTCCCCCCCCGCCCACAGTTCCTCCGCCGAACCCACTGACCGCGATCTGGACCCAACTCCCACCGGATCGTCGGCGGAGGCTCCACCGCCTCCTCGCCGAACTCCTCGCACGTACCCTGGAGGCAGGCGCGACGGCGCCGGGGGAGGGAAAATATGATCACCCCCTCGCGTGACACGCCCCCATCCCCGAAGCTCAAGTCCTGGCATCTCGACCGGGCCGCCGTCGTTTATGTCCGGCAGTCGACGCCACAGCAGGTCCTCGAGCATCAGGAATCCACTGCCCGCCAATATGCCTTGACCGATCGGGCCGTGGCCCTGGGTTGGTCGCGACCCCAGATCCGGGTGATCGACGACCTGGGTAAGAGCGGCAATCGATCGAAGGCCGGCCGGGATTCCAGCGGTTGCTCGCCGAGGTCGCCCTGGATCGGGTGGGGCTGATCCTCGGTCTGGAGATGAGCCGGCTGGCTCGGTCCTGCAAGGATTGGCATCACCTCTTCGAGCTCTGCGGCCGATTCCGCGTCCTGCTCGCCGACGCGGAGTCGATCTACGACCCGACCGAATACTCGGACCGCCTGTTACTCGGACTGACCGGCATGATGAACGAAGCGGAATTGCATATTCTCAACCAAAGGATGTCCCAGGGGAAATTGAACAAGGCCCGTCGCGGGGAGTTGGTGGTCGGCGTCCCGGTCGGGTACGTCAAGTCGCCGGCCGGGGAGGTCACCTTCGACCCGGACGAGCAGGTCCAGGAGATCGTCCGACTGGTCTTCGATCAGTTCGATCGCCAGGGGACGGTCCATGGGGTCCTTCGCCATCTGATCGCCTGCGGCATCCGGATGCCGTTACGTCGGCGCAGCGGACCCGATCGGGGGGGATTGGACCGGCGGCCTCCGGGCCGGGAGACCGTCCGCTACATCCTCCGCCATCCGATCTATGCGGGAGCTTACATCTATGGATTCCGTCCGGTCGATCCCCGCCGTCGGAAGCCCGGGAGTCCCAGCGGTGGCCGCGCCAGCGGGCTGGCTGCGGAGGACTGCCAAGTCTTCTTGAAGGACCGGTACCCGGCATACATCAGCTGGGAACGGTTCGAGGCGAACCAGGCTCGGTTGGCGGCGAATCGGTCCCGAGCCGAGTCGGCCGGCGCGGTCCGGGAAGGGCCCGCCCTGCTGGCGGGCCTGGTGCGTTGCGGGCGATGTGGGCATCGGATGTACGTCCGCTACAGGCGGAGCGGTCGCTGCCCGACGTACGTCTGCAGCACGTTGCGGTCGGACTATGGCCTCCCGCTCTGTCAATCGGTCTCGGCGATGGCGATTGAGGCCTGGGTGGCCCAGGAGGTCCTGGTGGCCTTGCAACCGGCGGCCCTGGACGCCAGCCTCGATGCCGCGTCGCGGGTCGATGAGCAGCGACGCCAGGTGATCGGCGACTGGGAGCGCCGGATCGAGCGGGCGCGGTACGAAGCCGATCGAACCGGCCGGCAATACCAGGCCTGCGAACCGGAGAATCGCCTGGTGGGCCGCACCCTGGAGCGTCGCTGGGATGAGGCGTTGCAGGCCGTCCGAGAAGCGGAGGAGGACTTCGATCGTTTCCTCAGGGCGCAGCCGCGCGTATTGGGGGAGACCGACCGGGAGCGGATCCGCCGCCTGGCTGCGGAGGTGCCAGCCCTGTGGCATGCCCCGACGACGACGCACGCAGACCGACGCCAGATCGCGAGGCTCCTCATCGACCGGGTGGTCCTGACGGTCGTTCCCTCGAATGATCATGTGCAAGCGACGATCGAATGGGCCGGAGGAGCGGTGCGGGAGCGGATGCTGCCCAGGGAAGTAAATCGATATAAAGACAAACGCGAAAGGCGATCGCTCTCGGACCGCTTGGCGGCGCTGCTCGGAGCCGGGGAGACGCCGAGGGCGATCGCGGCGATCCTCGGCCGGGAAGGTTTCCGGCCGCCGAAGCGGGCGACCCAGTTCACGGACGGGATGGTGCGACGGTTGCTCCACGAACTGGGACTGAGGCTGCGCGTGCCTCGCCAGACCGCGGAGGGCGTTCTGGCCTCGGGCGAGGTGTGGCTGCACGAACTGGCGGAGACCCTGGCCTTATCGCCTTACACGGTGCACGGCTGGCGAAAGAAGGGCTGGATGCACTCTCGCCAGGTAGGTGGACGTGGCGGCCCTTGGGCGGTCTGGGCCGACGCGACGGAGTTGGACCGCCTGCGGGCGTTGAAAGAATGCCCCCGACTCTGGAATCATCAGGAGCGGCTGGCCCGCTTGCGAACACCGGGGCCACGCGGCGACTGATCTCGTTCAACTGATCCCGAGGGGGTCGAGCCGATGCGACTCGATCCCTATGTCACACAACTTGTGCCTTGGAGGGCAGTATGACAGGCCCATCGAGAACGGCCTGCATGGGGTGCGCGACGGGACGCTGCGCGAGGACGCCAGCCGCATCCGAAAAGGGTCCTCGACGCAGGTCATGGCCGTGTTGAGGAACATCGTCATCTTCTTGTTCCATCGCCGGGGCCATAAGAGTGCCGCGGTGGCGACGCGACATTACGTCTGCCACCCGGAGAAGTCGATCGAGATCCTGTCAACCCCGATCTGAGAATGAAACGGCCCTGCGGTCGGAGCAACGTCGCTTGACAGAGCGCAAGAGCCCCACCAACAATCAACTTGAAAACTGCATCATGATCGACACGCCCGGTCGGCGACCGTCTCCCCGCTCGGAACCGGACCCGAGATCGCGAACGGGCCGGGCCCCAGAAATGGTATGGAGACGATGGCGACCACTGGTGACATCGGCGTCCGCGCCCGCCTCGAAGAAATCCTTGACAATCGAATCGTGCTCCTCGACGGCTCGATGGGCGCGCTGATCTATTCCTATGAGCTCGACGAAGCTGCGTTCCGCGGCGACCGCTTCGCCCGGCACCCCGTCGACCTGAAGAATTGCACCGAGGCGCTGGTCCTCTCTCAGCCGAAAATCATCGAGGAGATCCACCGCGCCTACCTTGAGGCCGGCGCCGACATCATCGAGACCGACACCTTCAACGCGACCGCCCTCTCGCTCGCCGAGTTCGGTCTCCAGGAGTACGTCGACGAGATCAACCTCGCCGCCGTCGAACTGGCTCGGCGCGTGGCCGACGAGTTTACCCGCAAGAATCCTGGCAAGCCCCGTTTCGTCGCCGCGAGCATCGGCCCAACCAAGGCCCAGCTCTCGATGGGCATCCACGTCGAGGATCCAGGTCGCCGCGACGTCACCTTCGACGAGATGGTCGCGAACTACAAGGGCCAGATCCGGGCGCTGATCAAGGGCGGCGCCGACATCCTCTTGCCGGAGACCTCGTTCGACACGCTCGTGATGAAGGCCTGCCTGGCTGCGATCGATGAGGTCTTCGAGGAGTTGAGCACCCGGTTGCCGGTGATGATCTCGGGGACGATCTTCGACAATGGACGAACTCTCTCGGCTCAGCCGATCGAGGCGTTCTATTACTCGGTCTCGCACTTCGACGCCCTGAGCGTTGGGATCAACTGTGCGGTCGGCGTCGAGCTGATGCGCGGGCCGATCGAGAGCCTCTCGTCGATCTGCACGTCCCGGATCAGTTGCTATCCGAACGCCGGGATGCCCGACGGATTTGGCGGCTTCCTCGCCGACAAGGACCGAACCGCCGCCGTGCTCGGCGAGTTCGCTCGAAATGGCTGGCTGAACATTGTCGGCGGCTGCTGTGGTACTCGTCCCGACTGGATCGAGGCCATCGGGAAGGCCGTCGAGGGTGTGAAGCCGAGACGCATTCCCGACCTTCCGCACTGGTCGACCTACAGCGGGATGGAGTCTCTGGTCGTCCGGCCCGAGACGAACTTCATCATGGTCGGGGAGCGGACAAACATCACCGGCTCGAAGAAGTTCGCCAGGCTGATCCGGTCGGGCGACTACGAGTCGGCGCTCGCCGTTGCGCGCGAACAGGTCGAGGGCGGCGCGAACATCATCGACATCAACATGGACGAGGGGCTCATCGACGGCGAGAAGGCCATGACCCGGTTTCTCAATCTGGTCTCGGCCGACCCGTCAATCGCCCACGTCCCGATCATGATCGACAGCTCCAAGTGGAGCGTGATCGAGGCCGGCTTGAAGTGCGTGCAGGGGAAGTCGGTCGTCAATTCGATCAGCCTGAAGGCCGGTGAAGAAGAGTTTCTCCACCAGGCTCGCCTCGTCCGGAGGTATGGCGCCGCGGTCGTGGTGATGGCCTTCGACGAGGAAGGGCAGGCCGTCACGAAGGACCGCAAGGTCGCCATCTGCGAGCGAGCCTTCAAGCTGCTGACCGAACAGGCCGGGTTCCCGCCTGAGGACATCATCTTCGACGTCAACATCCTCACCGTGGGGACCGGCATCGAGGAGCACAACAACTACGCGGTCGAGTTCATCGAGGCGGTTCGCGAGCTGAAGCAGCGACTGCCCTACTGCAAGACCTCGGGCGGTGTGAGCAACGTCTCGTTCTCGTATCGCGGTAACGATACCGTCCGCGAAGCGATGAACGCCGCGTTCCTCTACCACGCGATCCGGGCTGGCCTCGATATGGGGATTGTCAACGCCGGCCAGATCGAGGTTTATGAGGAGATCCCCAAGGACCTGCTCGAGCGCGTCGAGGACGTCCTGCTCAACCGACGGCCCGATGCCGCCGACCGCCTCACCGAGTTCGCTGAGTCGGTGAAATCGGCGTCGAAAAAGGACAAGGGGAAGGACCTCTCGTGGCGTTCAGAGCCGGTCGCCGAGCGGCTGAAGCACGCGCTCATCACCGGGACACTCGACTTCATCGACGAGGATACCGAGGAGGCCCGGCAACAGTACGAGCGTCCGTTGCACATCATCGAAGGACCGCTGATGGACGGGATGAACGTCGTCGGCGACCTCTTCGGCGCCGGCAAGATGTTCCTGCCACAGGTCGTGAAGAGTGCCCGTGTGATGAAGAAGGCCGTCGCCTATCTGACGCCCTTCATGGAGGCCGAGAAGGCCCAGGCTCAGGCCAACGGCCAGAGCCACGAATCGGCACGCAAGGCGAGAGGGCGGGTGCTGATGGCAACCGTCAAGGGAGACGTCCACGACATCGGCAAGAACATCGTCGGCGTGGTCCTCGCCTGCAACGATTACGAGGTCGTTGACCTCGGCGTGATGGTCTCCTGCGAGACGATCCTGAAGGAGGCGAAGGAGAAGTCGGTCGACATGATCGGGCTCTCGGGCCTGATCACGCCGTCGCTCGACGAGATGGTCCATGTCGCCCGGGAGATGGAGCGGAACGGCTTCGAGATCCCGCTCCTGATCGGCGGGGCGACCACCAGTTCGAAGCACACCGCGGTGAAGATCGCACCGGCCTATCACGGGTCGGTCGTTCACGTGATGGACGCCTCGAAAAGCGTCGGCGTGGTCGATCGCCTCGCACGCCCCGAGACCCGCGATGAGATCGACCGCCGGAATCGCGAGTACCAGGAGAAGGAGCGAGTGGCATTCAGTGGCCGCCGACGGCGCACTCTGGTGACCTACGAGGAGGCCGTTCGTCGCCGTCTGGCCCTGGATTTCCGGGATCTGCCGGCCGTTCCGGCCTTCCTCGGCACCCGAACCTTGCCATCCATCCCGCTCGCCGAGATCGTCCCGTTCATCGACTGGTCACCCTTTTTTATGTCCTGGGAATTAAAGGGTAAATATCCGAGAATATTCGAGGACCCAGAGCGCGGTCCCCGGGCTCGCGAGCTTTTCGACGACGCCCAGGCGCTGCTCGCGCAGATCGTGAGCGAGGGACGCCTCACGGCGAACGCGGTCTACGGCTTCTTCCCGGCGAATAGTATCGGCGATGACCTGGTGATCTACGAGGACGAGTCGCGGACGGCCGAGCGGATGCGGCTGCCGACCTTGCGACAGCAGTGGGAGCGCGACGGGCAGACCTCGTTCCGGGCGCTCGCCGATTACCTGGCACCTCGGGAGTCGGGAGTCCGCGATTACCTGGGGGCGTTCGCCGTGACGGCCGGGATCGGCGCCGACGAGCTGGCCGCCGAGTTCGAGCGCGATCACGACGATTACAACGCGATCATGAGCAAGGCGCTGGCCGATCGACTGGCCGAGGGGCTGGCCGAGTTGTTGCACAAGCGGGCCCGCGAGGAGTGGGGCTTCGGCCGCGACGAGCGCCTGAGCAACGACGAACTCATCGACGAGAAGTACCGCGGAATCCGCCCGGCCTCGGGCTATCCGACGTCGCCCGACCACACCGAGAAGCGCGACCTCTGGCGGTTGCTCGACCCCGAGGCCCAGGCCGGCATCCGACTCACCGAGTCGTTCGCGATGTATCCGGGCGCCTCGGTCAGTGGACTTTATTTCTCCCACCCCCAGGCGCGGTATTTCGCCGTGGACATGATCACGCGCGACCAGGTCGAAAACTACGCGAAGCGGAAGGGGATGACCGTCCGCGAGGTCGAGCGATGGCTGGCTCCCAATCTCGCTTATGATCCGGAGTAAAGGCGGCCTGCTCCTTCTCTCCTGAAGCGCAATCTGGTGAGGAGTCCGGCTGATGTCTCCGGAAGAAATGCTGGACTCCGTCGTCGATCGCGAGTCGTTCCTCGCCTTCGTTCGGGCACTGATCGACGATCGCGAGGAAGCCGAGCGGATGGAGCGGGACGAGCCCGAGCGTTATCAGTGGGGCGGGGCATTGAGCTGGCAGAACAGCGAGATCTCGATGTTCCTCGAGGCGGCGCTCCAGGACTTCGAGCCGGGGCCGTTCCATCAGCCGGAGGGCTCGCCGAGCTGGAAGATGTTTGCGGAGTTCCTCTACTTCGGCAAGATCTACGAGTAGCCAAATCGCCACCGGCACTCACGATAAAGAATCCACCACAGCGGCCCAGAGCCTGTACTTTCGGCGATTAGCTTCCCAACGCCGCTCAGCCGCAATAGGTAGACGCTTGCCGGCCCCGCCGGGCTGATGGCGGTTACCACGCCAATTCATCAACCCGGAGCGAGCCAGCCATGACCTCTTCGCACTCGGGCCCCACACCGCGTCCGTGGTTCGATCGACTCGCCGGTGTTCTCGATCGCTGAAGCGCCCCCAGGCTGATCCGGCTGTTCCTCGGCGCCGTGCTGGCCCGCGGCCGACCCACCGTCACGAGCTGGATCCGCGCCGCCGGTCTCAGCCGCCAGTATCAGCACTGCGACACGACGGTCGCCGCGGCGGGCAAGCAGGCGGAGCTCATCGCCGCTCGGCTCTTCGGCACGGCGGTCAAGTTCCCCTCGTACCGTTCCCCTAACCGAAGGGGATCGCCGGAGGCCAGTCGCCAGCATACGCCACTATTCTCGAGTTCGGGATTCCTGAGGCGAGACCAGCTCAAGGGCCTCCCGGCGGAGTACATCAACAAGGATACTCACTTTCCATGCGTTCTCCCGATCTTCCTTCGTGATCGCCTGGATCCGAGCGTCGGCTCGCTTCACCTGGCGTCGAACCTCCTCAGTCCTTCCCGTCTTCTGGTAAACCATGGCCAGGACGAATCCGGCCGCCTCGGGCAAGAAGGTCTGCGAAGCGGCCATGCATTGATCCAGGTCGCGAACCGCTTCGTTCCACCGGCGGTCTCGGTAGTCGGCGTCTTCAGGTCGGATCGTTCGTAGCCTGGCAAGTGTCCTGAGGGCCCCTGGCCAGTCGCGACCCCTGGCGGCACCGTTGGCTCTCCCTTGCAGCAACACCAGGGAGTCGCCGGCCCATTCGATCCAATGGTCCGGTGCAATCCGGTCGGCGACTTGCAGGTCGATCCTTTGTTCATCCCATCGACCACAAAGGATCATCCAACGAGCCCGCTGAACCCGGAGCCTGGCGTCTTCAGGATGCCGCTCGATCCTCCGACCCGCGACCTGGATTGCGAACTCAAGGAGAGCCGTATCGGCCCCCGTCAGCAGGTCGCGTTCCACGGCCCGCTCGGACGCCATGGCGGCGAGATCATCACGGTCCAACTCGTCGTAGGCCAATGACAGCAGAAGATCCTCCAGCGGGGAACAGGGGGCGATCCCCGTTCTGTCCCGAATGAGCTCGTCGCGGGCTTGTGTCCACTCGCCGCGGAAAGGCTCGGACTGTCGCCAATGCGGGCCATTCGGCGGAACTGGGGCCGACTGGCATGTATGTGCGAGGGGCGAGGGCCGGGCCGGGTCCGGGGGTGGCCTGGACGGCTAACCGGAACCGAGCGAGCGCGGCCGCATTTCCTTTTTCGAAACGGAGCGTCACTGTAAGGTTGGCATCCCGGCCCGAAGGCGCGGGCGGAGTACCGGGCGTTCGTCCGTCGCGGCGGCCCGGTCGCGCCGGCGGTCGATCGGCCGGGTCCGAACCGCGGTGAATCCCGACCTCCGCTTGCTCGGCTACCTGATCACGATGGCCCAGCCGAGGCGGGCAATCCACCAGCTCTACGAGGAGCAGCTCCGCACCGACTACGGGACCGACGTGCTCGCGACCCGTATTCCCGCCGCGGCCGATTTCCCCGAGGCGGTCGCCCACCGAAAGCCGGTGACTCACTACAAGCCGAGGTCGGCGGCGTCGAAGGCGGTGAAGGCCCTGGCCGACGAGGTC
>DAIDKV010000132.1 GCA_027449865.1 Planctomycetales bacterium | reverse complement strand
GTGGCAGCTGATGGTGCGTGGCCACCGCAGCCCCCAGCATCCCCAGCGCGCTCGGGCCGGTGATGTGAATCTGCGTCGGGGCCCCGACAATCCGCCACCGGACGATCCGCCCGACGATCCGCCCGACAATCCGCCACCCAGCAGACCCAGACCCGGGGTCCCGGGCTGAATGAGCGGGAAGCCCGTGAACGAGGGCACCGCGAAGGTGCTGTGCCGGCCCACGGTTCTCGAGTTGATCTGGAAGTCGAACCCAACCCCAATCTGCTCGAAGAAGTTATCCTGCACCGTGATGAACCGGACCTCGATCGAAACCTGAAGATCCTGCAACCGGCGGAGCTGGCGGAGCAGGTCAGCAACCTGGTCGTGTACCTGCGCCGTGTGCCGGATGATCAGGCTGATGCTGAGGAAGAACGGCGTGATCGCACCCGGCGGACGCGTCTGAGTATCACCACCTCCACCCTGATCGCCGCCGAAGGCACCGCCGAGGCCGTACGACTGCGAGATATCCGTCCCGTTCGGGTCATTGACCTGCCAGGTCCCAGGGGCGATCGAGGTCGCGATCAACTGGACAAGCGGAGACATGTCCACCCATCGCCGATCGCTCTTGATCACCTGTGTCCCGGAGCTGCCGAACTCGGGGCCCTGCACGCCCATGGCGTAGGGCGAGTTCGGGCTGACCATCTTGGCCGACGACTCCGAGTTGGTCCCGTCCACGTTGTGCCAGCCCTTCGGCATGACCTCGGAGACCGACCGCGAGGGCGGGATCAGCAGGTCGCCGACGTAGTACGTCTTGACGTACGTGTCGGTCGGGTTGGCCTGCGGGCTGGTGATCAGGATCACCTCGTTCTCAATCTTGTACGTCAGTCCGAGCGGCTTGAGCAGCAGGCTCAGAGCGCTCCGCATCGAGATGTTGTTGACCGTCAGCGAGACGGGCGAGTTGGGCGCCAGTCCCTCGTCGGCCAGGCCCCTCGCGTCGGGGACGATGTTCAGCCCGCTGTAGTCGGAGATGAACTTGAGGGCCTCGTTGAGCGGCTGCTTGTCGATGTTGAGGGAGATCGGCTCCTTCAACTTGGCCTTGATCGAGACGACCTTGGGATCTTCCTTCTCCTCAAGCCGCTTCATCAGGGCGAGCCGGTCGCGGGTCAGGTCCTTGAACGATTCGGCGTACTTGATCGAGCGAGAGAGCAACTGCTTGTCGGCCGGGATCGACGACCGGTCGATGTCTTGCAGGGTCTCGACGACGCCGTTCTCCTTGGCGTCGCGGATATCCCCCTCCGACCTGAATCGGCGCTCCATTCGGGCCTTGAAGGCGACGATCGGGGCGACCTCGTTATTCGGGTCGATCTCCATGACTCGCTTGGCGTTGGCCTCGGCCTCGATGTACTTGCCGGCGGCCATCTCCTCGGCGGCCTTCTGCATCAGGTCGTTGACGCGCCCCTTCTTGGCCCCGTCGGCCTCGAGGATGCGAAGCCGCTTGAGCTCCAGTTCCTCGCGCTGCTTCTTGTCGGTCATCTTCGTCAGATAGACGGCCTTGTCCTTCTTGGCGAGTTCGGTGGCGACCTCGAGCCGGCGGACCATCGGTCGGGTCAGCTCGGGCGGCAGGCCCGAGCCCTGCACCGCCTGGATGGTCTTCTGGTAGATCGCGAGAGCCTTGTCGGGATCGGTCTCGTGATACCGGCGAGCCTCGGCGATCTTGGTTCCGACCTCGGCGTTGAGCTTCTGGGCGGCGATCGTCTCGGCGTCCTGAGCGGCATCGACCGTGGAGGCGGTACCGGGCTTCTGACCGGCCGAGGTCGAGAGCTTCTCAAGCAGCCCCTGGACCTTGGCGCGAAGCCCCTGGTCGAGCGAGTCGCCAGCCGCGGCAACCTCGGTGAGCAGCGCCCGGGCGCGGTTGGAATCTCCCTTGCGAATCGAGGCGAGGGCCTCCTCGTAGAGAGCCAGCGCTCCGCCCTGCTCGGCGAGTCCGATCTGGGCGATCAGCTCGTCGGCCTGGGCATCGACGCCGGTGTTGGCAGTCTTGGCCTGCCCGGCGATCTCGCGGGCGGCTCGGAAGTTACCACTGGCGAAAAGTGCCTTCGCCTCGGCGATGAGTTGCTCGCCGCGATTCCCGGCCGGAGCGGCCGCGGGAGCGGCACCCGGCTGAGCGGCCGGCGCGGGCATTGGAGCCTCGGCGGCCGGCGCCGGGGCGGCATCCAGGGCCGGAGCGGCGGCCATCACCGGCGGAGCGGACGGAGCGCGATCGGCCGGCGCGGAAAGCTCGGGAGCCGCCTCGGCCGGAGCCGAGCTTGGGATCACAGCCGGGTCAACCGTGGGCTTCTCAGCACCACCGGCCACCGGGATACCCGCCGGCGCCGCTTCCGCCTGAGCGAGGGCAAGTCCCTCCGTCGACGCCGGGGCCGGCGGAGCGTGCCGGGCCATCTCGATGTCGTGCAGCACGTCCTCGGCTCGGTCCTGGTTCAGGCCGGGATAAACGTGCATGGAGAGGGCCTGCTGGGCCTTCTTTTCCGCCTCGTCGATCCGGCCGGCCTTCAGGAGTTGCCGGGAGGTCAGCACCAGTTCCTCATAGACCCCCTGCCCGACCTGCTGTCCGGCCGGAGTCTTGCGCACCTTGTCGCGGCGGCGAAGGGCCCGGGCCGCGGCGGCCACCTTCTCGGGGCTATCCTCGAACATGCTGTACGAGAGGCCCCATCCCTTCACATCCAGGGCCACGGCTTCCGCCTGCTCGAACTGGCCGTAGTCCAGCATCTTGCGGGCGTCGCGCAGCCGAGCCCTGGCCGTCCGCCGATCGTGCGGCAGGCTGGCGTTGGCCATGTCGTGGCTCGGTCCAGCCGTCCGGGGACGAGCCCGGGCGATATCCTGATCGAGCTTGTCCGGCGTGTCGTCAAACAGCCCCCAGCGGACATCCAGCGAGCGGGCCTCGTCCGACTTCTGCTGGGCCGCGTCGTAGTTCCCCAGGATCAGCTTCTCGCGACCCTCCTTCAGCAGCCAGCGGCCGCGCTGCTTCGCCTCGGCGGCGTTCGCCGGAGCGGGAGCCGCCGAAACGGGCACCGCCGAAGCCGCCGCAGCCACCGGAGCCGCAGCCGCCCTCACAGGAGCCGCCGCAGCCACAGGAGCCGCCGCAGCCGATGCCGATGGCCCCGACGGAGCCATCAATCCTTCCTGCGTCACCTTCGACAGCTCGACGAGATAGGCATCGAGCGTCTTCTGCTCGTCCTCACGAAGATCCGAGCGAAAGCGGTTCGCCGCCTCCAGGTACTTGGAGGCCATCGCGAATTTTTGATCGTTGAAGAGCCTGGCACCCGCTTCCAGATACTTGATCGCCGGCGCGGGCGGGGCCTGGCGGGTCGCCGTGGATGGCGCTGCGGCCGCATCATCGGGGGCGGCTCCTGCTCGGGCCCCCCCCCATGCGCCAAGGACCAAGATGAGACTGACCGTTCTTAGCCTTCCCAACGCGACCTCCTTTCGCCGCCCACGATGGCTGCCGTCGACGTCCCTGGCGACGGCCTCGAATCAGCCTTCGTGAGTGGGAGACCAATAGCCCTTGCTTCGCGATCCAGTCCGCCCTGAGGCGTTCCGGAGGCGGCGCTCGAGACTCGAGCGCTCAGGCGTCTTCCGATTACGGACGTGCGAACTGACCCTGAACCGGGATGTGTTCTGGGAGGTTCGTACCTCCCACGACGCTTCCGGTCAAGAGAATTCTCCCGAGGAAGACGACTTTGTCTGCACTATGATCGGCAGCCCGCGCGGCGATATTGACCCTCATCACCGGATCGACCGGTTTTTTCCGCGCGACCGGGCCATCCCACAGAACCGCCGCAGCCCGAAAAGTCGGAGAGCTGCCTCCGAAAAGCAAAATCAGGCGAGGATGGCGGGGATCAATTCGCCGCGCACGTCGGTCAGACGCATATCCCGGCCACTAAAGCGGTAGGTAAGCCTCTTGTGATCCACGCCGAGCAAATGCAGCATCGTGGCGTGAAGATCGTGGATCTCCACCTTGTCTTCCACCGCGTGGTAGCCGTAATCGTCGGTGGCTCCGTGAATCGTTCCTCCCTTGATCCCACCGCCGGCCAGCCAGACCGTGAACCCATACGGATTGTGATCGCGGCCGTCGGAGCCCTGGGCCATCGGAGTCCGACCGAACTCGCCCGCCCAGATCACAAGTGTCGAGTCGAGCAGGCCCCGGCCCCGAAGATCGCGGAGCAGACCGGCGATCGGACGATCGACGGCCCTCGCGTTGTTCTCGTGACCGTGCTTCAAATCACCGTGCTGGTCCCATCGATCGCCACCAACGGCCGGACAGGTCAGCTCGATGAACCGGACGCCTCGCTCCACCAGCCGTCGGGCGATCAGACACTCCCTCGCGTAGATGCGGGTCGGCGGATACGGGTCGTCCAGTCCGTAAAGCGCCCGGGTCGCCGCCGATTCCCCCTCGATGGCGACCAGGTCGGGAACCGAGGTCTGCATCCGAAACGCCAGCTCATCATTCGCGATGGCCGCCTCGATCCCGTCGTGAGGCCCCATCCGGCCGAGAACCCCACGGTCGAGCGTTCGAAGCAGGTCCAGCTTCCGCCGCTGGCTAGCCTCGGTCGGCTCGGTCCGCTCGATGTTCGCGACCGGAACCCCCTCGGGCCGAAAAATCGACCCCTGATACGACGCCGGAAGAAACCCACTATTGAAGCAGTCCATTCCGCCCGGTGGAATCAGCCCGCCATTCAAAACCACAAACCCGGGCAGATCCTGGCACTCGCTCCCCAGTCCATACGTCACCCAGGCGCCATGGCTCGGACGCCCTTGCAGTCCATTCCCCGTGTGAAGAAAGTAATTGGCGCTCGTGTGCTCCGAGAAGTCCGAAACCATCGAGCGAACAATCGCCAGGTCGTCCACACACTGCCCGACGTTCGGAAACAGGTCGCTGACCGGAATGCCGCTCTGACCATACCGGCGGAACTTCCAGGGGCACCGCAGCACGTTCCCCACATTGTTGAACTGCGTCGGATGCGTCTTCACCTTGATCGGCTGACCATGCTCGCGATCCAGCCTCGGCTTCGGATCGAACGTGTCGACCTGCGAGGGTCCGCCATCCATGTAAAGAAAGATCACCGAGCGAGCCTTCGCCGGATGGTGCGGCGGCCTCGCTGAGGAACCCGGCGCCGGAGACGCCCCGGCCTCCTCGCGAATCGCGGCGCCAAAGGCCGGCTCGCACCAGAGAGCCGCCAGCGCCAGCGCTCCGAAGCCGTTCGAGCAACGCAGCAGCATCTCTCGACGCGTTAGCCCCGGATCGAGGAACCTCCGGCAATGCATCGTCGCCCCCCCTCGGTCGCGCCGACCTAATTGATGAAAACGAATTCTTTCATATTCAGAAGAACATGGCAGAGATCTTCCCAGCCGGCGTGGTTGAGGAAGGCGCGGCAGGATTCGACCTCGTCGTGGGTCGGAGGTCTACCGAAGGCATCGAGGAAGCATCCGGTGATTCGGTCTTTATCGTCGCGTCCTGGTCCTGAGAGAACGCGATCGGCCCAGCGATGGGCCTCGGCGATGACCATCGGGTCATTCAGCAGGATGAGCGCCTGGGCTGGGACGTTGGAGACGTTTCGCCGGCCCATGCAGGAAAATGGGGTGGGTGTGTCGAAGGCGAGGAACATCGGCATCAGGAAGTTGCGTCGAACCTCCTGATAGATGCTACGGCGGCCGTTGCCGTCGAGCGGTCCCGAGTGGCCCGGCCGACCCCGACCGGTCATGAACGGACTCAGGTGGACGGGAACACCAGGGCCGTACATCCTCGAATCCAGGCGTCCCGAGACGGCCAGGATCGCGTCGCGAATCGTCTCGGCCTCGAGCCGGCGAACGTTCATTCGATGCAGCATCGCGTTTTGCGGATCGATGCGGTCGGCCTTGCTCATCGGCATGCTCGACATCCGATAAGCGCTGGACATCAACATTAAACGATGCATTGCCTTCAGGGACCAGCCGGATTCCACGAACCGCGAGGCGAGCCAGTCGAGCAGTTCGGGGTGGGTCGGCTCGCGACCCATCAGGCCGAAATCATCGACGGATGGAACGATGCCTTCGCCAAAATGGTGTTGCCAGAGTCGATTGACGAGCACGCGCGGCGTGACCGGGTTGGAAGCCGGGTCGACCAGCCGTCGGGCCAGCTCGAGCCGCCCGCTCCCCGAGGCCGGCGTGGACATCGACGTCCCGCCCAGCACCTCCAGCAACCGCCGCCCCACTCGCTCGCCGGGCGTCCGATAATTGCCACGAATCATTACGTGCTCATCAACTCCGGTCCCGTCGACGACCGCCAGCGCCAGCGTCGGCGTGGGGATCGTCGCCTCGACCTCTCGATACCGCGCGGCCAGCCCGGACGGGATCTCGCGGGCCTTCGCACCCTCCCATCTCGGCGGCGGGGGCGGCTGACGCTGGTCCGACATCCGGATCTCGTCGACGGCGATGTAGCCGCGGCCGTCCTGCACGGTCGTCCCCCCGCCGCGGAAATCCGGGACCGCGCCGTCGGCGATCTCCAGGTAGGCCGACTGACCGACCCACATCCCGACGTCCAGGGTCATCCATCGGAAGTCGTCGCCCACGTCCACCGTCCGCGTCAGGCCGCCGTAGATCGGGTCGCGGATCTTCTCGAAGCCGTCGACCACCACATTCAGCATCCCGCCGCGTCCCGCGACCAGATAGTGAATGTATCTATGTTCGATCGTGAAGGTCCGCGATCGGATCACGCCGAGGAGCCGGTTCGAGAGCGTCCCGCTGTGGGCGACGCCCGGCCGACACCGCTCCAGCCGGGCCTTTTCGCCATCGATCGCCACCCGAAGATCGCCGGCCCGTGTCGGGCGGTCGCCGAACGCCTCGCCCGAGACCTGCCAGTCGGCGAACCCCTCTCCGTCGAAGTCCTCGAACGGCCGATCTCCCGCCCGACGATCGACACGCTCCGGCGAGTCCTCGCCAGGGTCGACCTTCGACGCGATCTCGTCGCGGATCGCGCCGAGCTTCCGAACGGGCTCGCCAATCCGACCGGGCGGATCGATGAACGCCTCCTGATATCGCGAGCTGCGCAGGTATCCGGCGAGGGCGTAGTAGTCCTTGCTGGCGATCGGGTCGAACTTGTGATCGTGGCACCGGGCGCAGGCCACCGTCAAACCGAGGAACGCCTTGGAAATCACGTCGATCTGGTTGTCGACCCGGCGGACCTCCTCCTCGCGGACGTCCACGGGCGAGTGCGTTCCCTCGCCGAGGTAGAGAAACCCGGTCCCGATGATCGACTCATTGAAGCCTTCCACCGGATGCCGCCTCGGGCCTTCGAGCAGGTCGCCGGCCAGGTGCTCGACAAGGAACCGGTCGAACGGCAGGTCGGCGTTCATCGCTCGGATCACATAATCGCGATATCGGAAGGCGTTCGGGATCGCGTAATCGAATTCGTGGCCGGACGTCTCGGCGTATCGGACGAGGTCGAGCCAGTGCCGGCCCCATCGCTCGCCGTATCGAGGGCTGGCGAGCAACCGGTCGACCAGGCGCTCGTAGGCGTCGGGCGATCGATCGGCGAGGAACGCCTCCACCTCGGCCGAGGTTGGCGGGAGCCCGGTCAGGTCGAAGCTGAGTCGACGGATCAACGTGCGACGGGAGGCCTCGGGCGCCGGTTCAAGTCCCCGGGAAGCGAGCCGGTCGAGCAGGAAACGATCGATCGGGTTGCGGGCCCAGCCTGCGGGATCGGCCGGGCTCGGCGGAGCGGGATCTCGAAGCGGCCGGAACGACCAGAACGACGACCGCACGCGGAGAGTCTCGCCAAAGTCGGCCAACTGGGCCCTCGACTTCGGCGAGACATCGCGCCCCCAGGGCACGCCCGACTCCACCCACCGCGTGAGCGCCGCGATTTCGGAAGCGGGAAGCTTCGATTTCGGCGGCATCTGGACGTCATCGCCGTAGTTGATCGCCTCGACCAGAAGGCTCGATCGAGAATCGCCCGGGACAACCGCGGGCCCCGAATCGCCTCCGCCGAGGATCGCCGCTCGCGAGTCGAGCCGCAGGCCCCCCTTCTGCTTCGATGGCCCGTGACAACCCTGGCAGCGTTCCACCAGAATCGGCCGGACCGTCTTCTCGAAGTACTCGACCTTGGCCGGATCGGCCTCGCTCACGTCGCCGGCCCTGGCCCACGTCCCCGTCGTCAAGGCCGCCGACAGCACCAACAGGGCGAGCCAGCCCGGACGGACCCTCCCACTGGGCGCCTTTTCGAAACACCTGGGCTGCATGCGCGCGACTCCGCCCCGGGTCGAGGTGCTTTCAACACTCGTTGGATTCTAACCCCAGTGGCGGAGAGTTGCGAGGGGATCCTCGACCAGCGACCGATCAGCCGGGATACCGGGCGCCCGAGGTCGCGCGGGTCGTCTCGGCCGGGCGGCGAAGATGATGTCTCACCTCGCCCATCGAGCCTGAAGACAGGGCAAAATGAGGCCGGCGATCCGACGCTCGCGCGATCTCTACGCGGGCTCGCCGCCGATCGAGGATCACTCGCCAGGCGGCGACGGCGTCGAGCTTTCCGGCGAGGAATGGGCCGGGGCGCCGTCGGGCGAGTCGCCACCCGGCCTGCATCGCGGTGAAGAACAGGTGCGGGATCGAGGCGAGGGCCAGCGCGCCGGTGGGCAGATTCCACCAGAAGACCAGCTCGGCATTCCGAGCGATCCTTCGCTGGAGCGCAGGGCTCTTGTGGTCGTTGGTGGCGGAAATCTCATGGAGGATTCGGCAATGAGGGGCATAAACGCAGCGATAGCCGGCCCATCGAAGCCGGAAGGCCAGGTCGATGTCCTCGTAATAGCTGACGAGGAACAGGTCAAACGTCCCCGCGCGTCGGAGGGCTTCCGTCCGGTAAAACGCGCTCGACCCGCTGGCGCCGAAGACTTCCTCGGCCGGCCGGTTGGACCAGTTCTCGGTCTCCTGGCCGTGGCCCCGCTTCCGGGGCCAGCCATACCAGGCGTAGGAGTCGCCGGCTGAGTCGACGCGCCTCGGGTCGGACCGGACGACGACCAGAGGGGCCACCGAGCCGACGGTCGGATCGTCAAACGGGGCCAGTCCCGCCTCGATCCATCCGGGAGTGACCTCGGTGTCATTATTGAGCAACTGGACGAAGGGCGCCCGGGAGGCGGCCATCCCGGCGTTGGCGGCGGCGCAGAAGTCGCGGTTGGGCTCGATTCGGATTCGACGGGCCGACGGATACTCCCTCGCGAGCCATTCCGAGGTTCCGTCGCTCGACCCGTTGTCGACAACGACCACCTCGATCGGCCATCGCTCCGGGTCGGGGCGATGGCGATCAAGGCTTGCGAGGCAGCGTGCCAGGAGGTCGCGACCGTTGTAGGTCGGAATCACGACGGTGCAGATTGGGTCGGGCCCGCTCGATCGGGCGGCCGTCAGGCCTCGGGCGGCGCCGGCCGCTTCGCGTCGTTCCATGAGGTCTTACCCCAGAAGACGTGCTGGAAGGTCATGAGCAGGACGCGGAAATCCATCGCGATCGACCAGCGCTCGATATAATCGAGGTCATACTGGATTCGTTTCCGGAGCGAGGTTCGGCCGCGCCATCCGTGAACCTGGGCCCAGCCGGTCATCCCACCGGGAACGGCGTGGCGGAGATCATAGCCGGGGATCGTTTTGCGGAACTCCTCGACAAAGATGGGTCGTTCCGGACGCGGTCCGACCAGGCTCATCTCGCCTCGAAGGACGTTGAAAAGTTGTGGCAGCTCGTCGATATTGGTGTGTCGGAGCCAGTCGCCGATCCGGGTGCATCGGCTGTCGTGATCGGAAGCCCAGATTGGGCCGGTCTCACGCTCGGCATCGTTTCGCATGCTCCGGAACTTGAACATCCGGAAGAGCCGCCCGCCCTGGCCGACACGCTGCTGCTGATACAGGATCGGCCGGCCCGAAGTCAGGAAAATGGCAACGGCGACCAGAGCGAACAGCGGCGCGAGTGCCAGCAGCAGCCCGGTGGCCAGAACGAGGTCCATTGTCCGCTTGGCCATTCGTCCGGCGGCGGGTGGTCCGTTCCAGGGCCGATCGAGCATGCGACGGGCTCGGCCGCGCGGCCCCGGGCGGGCGTCGGGCAGCACCAGACGCCGCGTGTTCGAGGGAGCCGTGGGGCCGGCCGGGGTGCCGAGGTTCGAAGGGGTCGCGGACTGGACCGCCAGACGAGCCCCGATTTCGAGTCTGTTTTCCATGGAATCGTCACCCGTCCCTGGGTTACGTCTTCCGGGCCCGGTCCTGGCCGCCCGCTCGCCGGCAAGCTCGACCTTGACGCGCCCGGCCGCTTATCGTACGTCCGCCTCCGGCTCCTCCGGGGCGGAATCGCTCAAGCTCTTCGATCGACCGTACCGACGTTGGATTCCAGTTATTCTCTTCGCACTCGACCGGGAATGCGGCCGGAGGCCCAAATCGCGTGGTGATCACGGTGGATCGATCAACCGTTCCCAACGAGCCGACCTCGCGGCCTCGACTCTCGATCGTCGTCGTCAATTACGAGTCGTGGCCGGACATCGTCCGCCTGGTCGACTCACTTCGCGACGACCCCCACCTACGCTCGGGCGACTGCGAGGTCGCGATCGTGGACAACGCCTCCACCGGCCCGGTCCCCGCCGCGATCGACCCCGTCCCGCCCGGCTTTCTTCTGATCCTTCGCCCCGATAATGGCGGATTCGCCGCAGGCGTCAATGCCGGGTGGCGGGCCTCGCGCGGCCGATGGCTCCTCCTGCTCAACCCTGACGTCGAGATCGGCCCCGACTTTCTCGTCCAAATTCTCGAACATCTCGACGCTCAGGACGCCAGAACCGATGGCCCGGCGGGGATCGTCGGATTCGGCCTGCTCAATCCCGACGGCTCTCCTCAGGGCTCCGTCGGCGTCTTCCCCTCGATCACGCGATCCATCCGTGAGGCGTTCATCCCCCGATCGCGTCGCAAATATCGCTCCGCGGGTTCCGTTCGCCCCGGTCGCGTCGACTGGGTCACGGGCGCCTGCATGCTGATCCATTCCCACCTCATGGACGATCTCGGTGGCATGGACGAGGATTTTTTCCTCTATCACGAGGAAGTTGCCTTCAGCCGGGAGGCCCACCGGCGCGGCTGGCGCGTCGAGTTTGACCCAGGGCTGCACGTCGTCCACCGACATCCCTTGCAAAATCGAGCGATTTCGCCCAAGATGCGGGTCATCACGCGGCACAGCAAGTTGCTCTATTTTCGCAAGCACTTACCGAACTGGCAGTTTCGCGCACTGTCGGCAATCGTTCGGATAGAGGCCGCGATTCGGGGGCGATGGGCCTGGCTGCGAGGACGGATGGTCGAGGCCCGAGCGTGGTTGGTGATCGGAACGTTGGCCAGAGGCATGGAGGCCGATCAGCCGGTCCGGGGGACCGAAGTTCTCAGGCTGGCTGAATCGATTGGATCCGGTCCGGGAGCGTCCGTGGCCGCCGTCCCGCATTCGCGGGAATCCGGGCGGCGACGGGCCATCGGCGGCCGGTCCCTGCGAAAGGACGGACCCGCGTGACCAGGATGCAGCACGCCGGCCGGATCGGCCTGTTGATGGCCGTTGCCGCGGCCCTGCTCGGATGGCAACTCTACCACACCGAGGCGACCTTCGCCGACGGCCTGCGCTACATCCACCGGGCCGAGAAGTTCCAGAGCGAGTCGATCCAGGCGGGACTGGTCCGCGGCGTCGATCACCCGCTCCATCCGCTCGCGATCGCCGCCGCCCACTGGCTGATCGGTGGAACCGGTCCGGCCTCGTGGGAGCACGCCGCCGTCTGGCTCTGCTTCGGCTCGATGGTTCTGCTCGTCCTGCCAACCTATCTTCTGGCCCTCGAGCTGTTTGGCCCCCGCGCGGCCTGGATCTCCTGCCTGCTGGTGATGCTCAACCCGATCCCCGGCTATGTCGTGGTCAATGTCCTCTCGGAGTGTACCTTCCTGCTCTGGTGGACGTTCGGTCTCTGGGCCGCGGTCCGATTCCTTCGCGAGGGACGGTTCCTCTGGCTCCCGCTCGCGATCGCCTTCAGCGTCCTGGCGTACCTGACGCGTCCCGAGGGAATGCTCCTTCCCGCCTCGATCATCGCGACGCTGCTCCTCCTGCCGGTCCTGCCAGCGACCCGAATCAACTGGCCGAGGTGGTGGCGAGCGCTCGGGTTCCTCGCGGCCGGCTCCCTGCTGCTCGCCGGGCCCTACGTGGCGATCAAGGGCGGGCTCGGCACGAAGCCCGGGATCGCTCGCGTGCTCGGCCTGGCGCCGAAGTCCGACCCGATGGGCCTGGAGCGTGAGCGACCACTCCCACCCGGGCAGACCGCCTGGCAGACTTACCGGATCGCCGCGGGCCGAATGTTTGAGAAGGGATTTGAAGAGTCGGTCACGCCACCCCTGTTTCTCGTGAGCCTCTTCGGGCTGACGATCGCCCTGACCCGCCGCGACCGAATGCGTGCCTGGCTCCTGCTCGCGGTGATTCTCATGGCCTCGGCGGCTGGCCTGGTCCGCCTCCATGCGACGGGCGGCTACCTGACCGTCCGGCACGGCCTGATCCCCGGGATGATTCTAACGATGGCCGCCGCGAACGGAATCTCGTGGCTGGTCGAGCGGATCTCACTCCCAGGGCGATGGCTGGGATGGCCCCAGGAACGCGTCCGACCGGGACCGGCCGTCTGGGCCCTCCTGTTCGGCGGGCTGGTCCTGTATCCGAACCTGCAACTCCTCGGGCCCCGCAACGCCGGCCCCTATTCCGTGTATGTGGAGACCGGCCGCTGGATCGCCGGCCATGCCAGCCAGGCGGACCGCGTCCTCGACCTGACCAACTGGTCGCTCTACTTCAGCGAGCGCCCCGGCTATCCATTCGCCCAGGTTTACGAGGCGCCGGCGGACCAATCGCTACGATGGATCGTCGTCCGGAAGCCGCACCTGGAAGGGCATTTTCGATACTGCAGGGTCCTCAACGAGATGATCGGAGATCGTGAGCCGATCGCCGTCTTCCCCGAGAAGGCCGATCCCCATCAGGTGCAAATCCGGATCTACGACCTGAAGTCGCCCGGCCCGGCGATCGCGACCGGCCCCGCCGGCAATTCGTCGCGTCGATGAAGGTCGGCCATCCTCACCGGAACGGAGACGCAAGGATGGACCAACTCGCGACCCAACAGGCCCGATTGGTCCGGCCTTTTCGGGCCGATCGCCCGCACCCAGACCGATCCCCGGAAGCCATCGCGATCCGTCGCCGGACTGGCTCGATCCCCTGGGGATTCCTCGGGGCGATTGTCGCCATCGTCGCGATCGAATCGAGTGTCGCACCCCGGTGGCGCGAGCTTTCTGACCCGGTCAGCCTGAGCTGGCGGTTCGCCGACGAGGCCGCACGTCACGACGCGAAGGGGAAGGATCTGCTTTTCCTCGGCGACAGCCTGGTCAAGCATGGGCTGATTCCTTCGGTGATCAAGGCGTCGTCCGGACTGAGCGGGGCCAACCTCGCCGCGGCGCGTGGGCCCGCGCTCCTGACTGACTTCATCTTCCGCCGGGCGATCGAGTCGGGGGCGCGTCCCTCGGCGATCGTGATCGAGACCAAGCCCGCGGTCCTGATCGGCGGGGCCGATTACAACGCCCATTACTGGCCGGCGGCCCTCACCGCCCGCGAATGCCTGGAGCTGGGCTGGGCCGTCCGCAAGGGAACGCTCGGCCTCGCCGCGATGACCGCCCGGCTGATCCCCTCGCTTCAGTCGCGACTGGAGATCCGGTCGGGGCTGATGGCAGCGCTAAACGGAACGACCGATCGCATCCCCGAGATCAACCGGATGCTCCTCCGCAACTGGACGACCAACAACGGCGCCAACGTCGCGCTCCTGAATTCGCCCTACCGAGGCGTCCTCTCGCCCGAGATCCAGGAGAAGCTGCATCCCGACAAATGGTTCGTCGACCCCTCCAACGAGGTCGGCATCGATCGAATTCTGGAGCGAGCGAGAGAGCACGGCATCCGCGTCTTCTGGCTCCTTCCGCCAATCTCACCTGGTCTTCAAGCCTGGCGTGAGCGGAGTGGCGCGGAGGGGCATTACGAACAATTCGTTCGCTCGTACCGCGATCGATTTCCCGAAACGGTCACGATCGTGGACGGTCGAAGGATCGCCCGAGAGCCCTCGCTTTACGTGGACGCGACCCACCTATCCGGGCGCGGGGCGATCGTTTTGAGCCGCTCCATCGCTCCAGTGCTGGCGATCGAGCGACGTCGCCCGGAGAACAAGCCCTCGGCCTGGATCACGCTCGAAGACCCCCCAGCGGCCCCGGACCCGCCGCTGGAGGATGTCGAGCAGTCTCGACGGATCGCCGCGAAGAGGTCGCTCTGAGACCCGATCGAGGTCGGTCCTTGCGGTACGTCGATTTCAGGGATAGAGTTGGGTCCAGGGTAGGTTTCTTGGTGTTTCGGTGAAGATCATGCAAGTGATCCCGGCGATCGACCTGAGGGGTGGGCATTGTGTCCGGCTCAGGCAGGGGGATTTCGACCAGGAGACGGTCTTCGGGGACGACCCCGCGGCGATGGCCGCACGCTGGGAGTCGGAGGGTGCCGGGCGGATCCATCTCGTCGACCTGGACGGCGCCAAGACGGGCCGTCCGGTGAACGTCGAGGCGGTCCGCGCGATTCTCGACCGGGTCCGCGTGCCGTGCCAGCTCGGCGGCGGCATCCGCGATGAAGCAACGATCGCGGCCTGGTTGGAAGCGGGTATCGAGCGGGTCGTGGTGGGGACTCAGGCCCTGCGCGACCCGGAGTGGTTCGGCCGGATGGCCAATGACTATCCGGGCCGGCTCCTCCTGGGTCTCGATGCGCGCGACGGCCGGGTCGCGGCGGAGGGATGGCTCGAAACCTCCGGGGTCGACGCTCTCTCGCTCGCACTACAGTTCGATGCGCTGCCGATCGCCGGCATCATCTACACCGACATCGCCCGCGATGGAATGCTCGAAGGTCCCAACCTCGAGTCGACCGCCGCGCTGGCGGAGGCCGTCCGTTCGCCCGTGATCGCCTCGGGCGGGGTCGGTCATCTCCAGGACATCGAGCGACTGGCCACGCTCCCGATCGCCGGGTGCATCGTCGGCCGCGCCCTCTACGACGGTCGCTTCACGCTAAGCTCTGCTCTGCTTTCGGCAGGCCCCAGGCAGTAGGCAATCGGCAGCGATTCCGCGTTCCCCGCTCTTTCCTTGCTCGTCCTGTTCGCTGCGGCCGATCGTGCCCCTGTCTCCTCGCCGGCGGTCTGCTGGTCACACATGAGGGGAGACGACTCGATGACCACCACGTATCACATCGCGGATATCCGGAACGTCGCCCTGGCTGGACATGGGGCGTCGGGCAAGACCAGCCTTGCCGACGCCCTTCTCTTCACCTCAGGCGCCACGAGTCGCAAGGGTTCGGTGGACGACGGCACGAGCCTCCTCGACGTCGACGACGAGGAAAAGCGCCGCCATTTCACGATTGACTGTCACCTCGGACACCTGGCCTGGGACGGCCGGCAGGTCCACCTGATCGACACCCCCGGTTATCCCGACTTCATCGGCAACGCGCTCAGCGCCCTGGCGGCCGTGGAGAACGTCGTGATCGCCGTCTCCGGCCCCTCGGGCATCGAGTCGAACACGCGCCGCCTGTTCACCGAGGCGGGACGCCTTGGCCTCGGCCGGTTTGTCGTCGTCACCAAGATGGACGCCGACAACGTCGACTACCGCTCCGACCTGGCCGCGATTCGCGAGTCGTTCGGCAACATGTGCGTTCCCTTCAACGTCCCGATCGGCCAGGGAACCAGCTTCGAGGGCGTGATCGACGTGATCCAGTCGCACGACGAGGATCCGCCCGCCTGCCCCGTCGCCCCAACCGAGGCGTACCGGATGGTCGTCGAGCAAATCGTCGAGCTCGACGAGGATCTCATGATGCGCTACCTCGAAGGCGAAACCATCGCCCCCGACGAGCTGCGCAAGGCCGCCCACGACGCGATCGCCCAGGGGAAGCTTGTCCCGGTCCTCTGCGTCTGCACCCGGAAAGACCTGGGCATCCGCGAACTGCTCGACCTGGTCGCCGGCTGCGGCCTCAGCCCCGACGACATCCACCGCTTCGGCACGCGCTCGGACAACGGTGAGGGCCCCGAGGAAGAGATTACACCAGCCGAGGACGGGACTCTTGTCGCCCAGGTCTTCAAGACGATGAACGACCAGTTCATGGGCAAGATGAGCTATTTGCGAATACTCAGCGGTCGGCTCGCGACGGATACGACGCTGGTCAACCTTCGGAGTGGCAAAACGGCGAAGGCCGGCCACGTCTACATGGTCCAGGGGAAGCAGCAGGAGGAGGTCACCGAAGCGATCGCGGGCGACATGGTCGCCATCGCCAAGTTCGACGACCTGCACGTCTCCGACACGGTGAGCAACGTCGGCGGCAACACGACGGTCCCGCAGCTCCGCGTCCGCCCGATCCGGTTCCCAATGCCGATGGTCCCCCGCGCCGTCGAGCCGAAGGCCCGCGACGACGAGGCGAAAATTTCGGTCGGCCTTTCGAAGATCGCCGACGAGGACCCGACGTTCTCGATCCGCCGCGACGCCCAGACTCACGAGCTGGTGATCTCGGGGATGAGCGACCTGCACCTCGACGTGATCCAGCAGCGCCTGAAGAACCGCTACAAGCTGGAGATGAGCACTCATGTCCCGCACGTCCCCTACCTGGAGACGATCCTGGGCGAGTCGGAATCCAACCACCGCCACAAGAAGCAGACCGGCGGCCGGGGCCAGTTCGCCGAGGTGCATCTGAGGGTCCGCCCCAGGCAGCGCGGAGAGGGCTTTCACTTCGTGGACGCGGTGAAGGGCGGGACGATCCCCGGCCCGTACATCCCGGCCGTTGAGAAGGGCGTCCGCGAACAGATGGAGAAGGGTGTCGTCTCGGGCAACCAGGTGGTCGACGTCGAGGTCGAGGTCTTCTTCGGCAAGGATCACCCGGTCGATAGTTCGGAGCAGGCGTTCAAGACGGCGGCGGCAACGGCGTTCCGCAAGGCGTTCGAGGCGGCCCGCCCTGCTCTTCTCGAACCGATGGTGACGATCGAGATCACGGTCCCGGCCGAGAAGTTCGGCGACATCTCAGGCGACCTCTCGACCCGACGCGGCCACATCACCGGGATGGACACCCTCCCCGGCGGCCAGCAGGTCATCCGCGCCGAGGTCCCGCTGGCGGAGGTGCTCACCTACGCCTCGCAGCTCAAGAGCATGACCGGCGGCCAGGGCTCGTTCACGATGGACTTCAAGTCGTACGACCCCGTCCCGCCGAATGTCCAGCAGCAGATCGTCGAGAAGTACAAGAAGTCGCGCGCGGGCATCGAGGAAGAGTGAGGATTGGGGATTCAGCAGACCACAGAGGCACAGAGAATGGAAAAGACTTTTATCCGTACTCTGTGTCTCTGTACTACGAATTTTGAGAATATTGTACGCCGCGCACAATCACATCACTGCGAATCACCCAACCCGTTTTCACGAAATGAACTAGAAATTTCTTCTTCTCTGTGCCCTCTGTACTACTAACTTTAAGATTCATGTACGCCGCGCACAATCTCATCATTGCAAATCACGCAACCAGATCTTCATGCAATGTATTCTAGAAGGATTCTTCTCTGTGTCCTCTGTGCTCTCTGTGACTCTGTGGTGAATCCGTTCTGATGGGATGCGGCCCGGCCGCGCTGTGTCTCTGTGGTGGTTATTTATCGTGAGTGCCAGAGTCGCCCGCTTACTCGTGGATCTTGCCGAAGTCGAGGGTCTCCGCAAACCTCTTCCAACTCGGGGAGCCCTCGGGCTGGTGGAACGGCCCCGGCTCGAAGTCCTGGAACGCCGCCTCGAGGAACATCGAGATCTCGCTGTTCTGCCAGCTCAATGCCCCGCCCCACTGATAACGCTCGGGTCGAGGAAACGGGGACGGGTCGAGGAAACGGGCCGGGTCGCCCTGGGGGATTGCCCCCCAGGGCTCCCACAGATCCGGACGTGCGCGTTAAACGCATCCGGCTCGTCGCCTTCATGAGGTCGCTACGCGGCTCTGCAGGCCGTGGACGACACGGGCGCGGGGAAGACCGT
>DAIDKV010000131.1 GCA_027449865.1 Planctomycetales bacterium | reverse complement strand
AAGAAATCGAGTGCCGTTCCGGGGACAGACTGTGAACTCATGGGAGACCTCGGCGCGAACGTGTAAGTTCTCATGGCACAAGAGCTTAGACGCCGAACGAGGTCTACTTATTCGATCCGGGCTGAATAATCCGGGCTAGGGCTCTGCACCCGTCGGTCGCGGGCATTGTTAAGAAATGCAAATCGGCAACTCGCCTGATTTACGACTTGTTTGCACTTGTTAGGAGATTATCGGCGTCATTTTGCAGAGTCAAGCAAAATTTTTCTCAGTTTTCATAAAGGGCCTCGACCCGAGGAAATCGAGGCTGGGACGAGCCGTACACTCGACCCGGCCTCGCGCGCCTGACCAGAATCGGAGCCATTGCGGGTCGGTCGGCACTCGACCTCGGGTCGTGCGTCGGGCCGATCGACCGATCAGCAAACGATGTCGACCGCTAGGCGGAGAAGCCCGCGATGCCCCTGATGTTCCGACAACTGGCCGTGCTCGGATGGCTCTGGATGATCCCGACCGCCCACGGGGCCGGGACGATCGTGGAGGTTAGCTACCCGCCGTCGGACCGGCCCGGCGAGCTGGTCTACGGCGTGACCTATCGGGCCTGGATTCCTGAGGGCGTCGATCGGCTTCGGGGTGTGATCGTCCACCAGCACGGCTGCGGCGCCGGTGCCTGCAAGGGAGGCGAAACAGCCGCCGACGACCTCCACTGGCAGGCCCTCGCCCGGAAGTGGAATTGTGCCCTGCTCGGACCGTCGTACAAGCAGCCCGAAGGCCAGGACTGCCGCGCCTGGTGCGACCCGCGCCGAGGCTCGCGCGCTCGCTTCCTCCAGGCCCTCGACGACCTGGCGAGCCGGTCGAGTCATCCCGAGCTGGCGACCGTTCCCTGGTGCCTCTGGGGCCACTCCGGAGGCGCCTTCTGGACCAGCCTGATGATGACGTCCGACCCCGACCGGATCGTCGCCGCCTGGCTCCGATCGGGGACGGCCTTCGCCACCTGGGAGAAGGGAGAAATCCCCAGGCCCGAGATCCCCGAGGCCACGTACCGCATCCCGACGATGTGCAACCCCGGCGCGAAGGAGCGAGACGAGAGCCGATTCCAGGGCGCCTGGAACGGAACGATGAGCATGTTCCGGTCGTACCGGGCCAGGGGAGCGCCGATCGGCTTCGCGCCCGACCCTCGAACGAAGCACGAGTGCGGCGACTCTCGCTATCTGGCCATTCCCTTCTTCGACGCCTGCCTGGCCACACGCCTGCCGAACGAGGGGACCGGTGGCGCGAAGCTCCGGGCGGTCGATCTTTCTCGGGGCTGGCTGGCGCCGGTACTGGGGTCGGAGGCGGTGCCGGCGTCCTCCTTCAAGGGCGACCTGGCCGGGTCGGTCTGGCTGCCCGACGATCGTGTCGCGCGGGCCTGGATGGAGTATGTCCGGACTGGTGCCGCAGGCGACGCCACACCGCCCCCGGCGCCCTGGGGTGTCAAGGTCGCCAGGAAGGCCGGCGGCGGAATCGAGATCACCTGGGATGCGAGGGCCGACATCGAAAGCGGATTGCGACAGTTTCTCATTACGCGTGATGGCAAGGAGATTGGCCGGGTGCCCGAACATCCCGCCGGCCGGTTTGGCCGGCCGCTCTTCCAGGCGATGTCGTACCACGACACCCCCGAACGCCCACTCCCGGCGATGCGGTACATCGACACGACCGAGACCACGGGCCCGATGTCCGACTACCGGGTGATCGCCGTGAACGGTGTCGGAATGGAGTCAAAACCCTCTCCGCCGACACGTCTCCCCTGACATCCGGCGGCTGAGGATCATCTCCAACCCGAACGGGAAGCGCGCCACACGCGCGCTTCCTCCGCGAAGTCGCGCGCGGTGTTTCCTTCCCTCTCCCCGGATCACCCATCGCCGAACTCGATCCACCCGAAGAAATCATGCGCGTGATTCCCTGGCGTAATGCACTCAAAAAATCCGCCACGGAGCCGGGCAGGCTCTTGTGTTCGTAGGTACTGGTGAACAAAATTTACGTCTTTCCTGAGGAGGTCCCTTCTCCGGGCCTGAGGGGTGGTTGGAGGGGTTCGTGCCGCGGTTGGACGAGGGCGGTCTGATCGAGAGTGAGTGGGGTTGGGAATGCGCTGGGGATTCTCGGGGAGGACGTCTTTCGGCGGGGCTGTGACCTGCCGGCAAATGGGGAAAGTGACCCGATCATGGCTGTGATTGACCTCGCCTTTCAGATTGTCGGGACAACGATACCGATCGACCATGGATATTCCCTATTCTCGGCGCTCAGCCGAATCGTGCCGGTTTTGCACGGCGACCGAGGGGTTGGGGTTCATCCGATCCGGGGACGGCCGAGGTCGCCTGGGGTGCTGGGGCTGACGGAGTGGTCGCGGCTCCGGATTCGGCTGTCGGCGGAGGGGATTGCCCCGTACATCGCGATCGCCGGCCGCGAGCTTGATCTCGACGGCCATCGGATACGGGTGGGAATCCCGCAGGTTGAGGCGCTTATCCCGGCCGCGAATCTGTCGGCGCGGCTGGTGACGTTCAAACACGCGATGGAGGCCGAGGTTCTCCTGGCCGACGTCCGCCGCGAGCTGGAGCGGCTGGAGATTGCGGCGGCCCCTCGGCTTGTTCCTGGGAAGCGTCCGGGGCATGCGGGCCAGCCGATCCGTCGGGTGCTGACGATCAAGGGTCGGCGGGTGGTCGCGTTTCCGCTCCGCGTCGTCGGGCTGAGTCCGGAGGAGTCGATCCGGCTCCAGGAGGAGGGGCTCGGAGGGCGTCGGCGGATGGGGTGCGGGGTGTTTTGTCCGTTCGGAATGGAGGCTGGATCGTGACGACCTGGGATCATCTGTGGGCCAAGGGCAAACTCAGGGATCAGCCGCTCCATCCGTCGGCCCTGCTTGGGCAGCACCTCATCGACGTCGTCACCGCGGCCCGGATGGTCGTGGAGGCGACGGGCGACGATCAACTCCGGGCGCTGGGGCTCGTCCCCGAGCGTTACCGGGATCGACTCCGCCAGTGCGTCGTCCTGGCCGCGGCCGTTCACGATGTCGGGAAGGCCAACGATCATTTCCAGGGAATGATCCGGTATCTCGCGGAACGTTTCGGAAAACCGCAGGGATTGCGGCACGAGTGGGTCTCGCTTTTGATCCTGCGGATGCTGGGCGACTGGCTCTTGCCGGCTGTTGGCGGTTGCGCGATTGACCTTGCCATCGTCGAGTGGGCCATCGCGGGGCACCATCCGGGCCACGACCGCGAGAGCCCGCCGAAGAGAAGTCCGTGTGGCGCGGGTGCGGATCTGGTCATTCACGCCGGGCATCCCGAGATGTCCGCGATTTTGGACGGGATCGAGACCGAGTTCAAACTGCCCGGTGCTCGACCCCGGCTGGCCGACAAGGTCGTTTCGCTGGCCGGATCGGGCAACGTGTTCGCCGAGCTGGCGCGCTGGGCGAAGGAGGCCTGCCGAATCTGGGAGGGGATGACCATCGAGGATAAGCGATTCGTCGCGGCCGTGAAGGACAGTCTGATCGCCGCCGACGTGGCGGGCTCGGCGCTGCCGAGGGAGATGGACGAGTCGGGCGGCTGGCAATGGATCACGGACTCCTTTGCGGCGTTCCCGGAAGAGGGCGAGCTGCGGCAGGTTCTGGAATCGCGGGCTCGATCGTTTCGGTCCACCGATTCGGAGCAGGACCGGTTTCAGTCGGCCGTGGCGGCCTCGTCGGCCTCGGTGACATTCGTGAAGGCTGGTTGCGGGACCGGCAAGACGTACGCCGCCTATCGCTGGGCCGAGGCGCACCACGCGCGCCGCCGGCTCTTCTTCTGCTACCCGACCACGGGCACGGCGACCGAGGGCTTCCGCGACTATCTGCACGAGCCCGACGTCCGGTCCGACCTGTTCCACAGCCGGCGCGACGTCGACTTTGACCTGATTCTCACGACCGGGGCCGATGCGGGAGATGCGGATCTTGACGCGGCGATCCGCGTGGAATCCCTCGACGCCTGGGCAACGCCGATCGTCGCCTGCACGGTGGACACGGTCCTAGGGATCGTCCAGAACAACAGGCGGGGACGTTTCGCCTGGCCGGCCCTGGCTCAGGCCGCCCTGATCTTCGACGAGATCCACGCCTACGACGACCGGCTCTTCGGCGCCCTCTTGCGATTCCTCCGCGACCTGCCGGGGCTGCCCGTTCTGCTGATGACCGCCAGCCTGCCGATGGCCCGCGAGGAGGCCCTCCGCCGGACACTCCAGGATCGATCGACGAACAAGGTCGAGTTGTCACCGATCTCCGGGCCAGGCTCCCTGGAAAAGCGGCCCCGGTACCATCGAGTGGTCACGGAGAACAACGACCCTCTGCCGCTCGTCCGGCAAACGCTTGCCGAGGGTGGGAAGGTTCTCTGGGTCGGCAACACCGTCGGCCGGGTGATGGACGCCGCAGATCGCGCCGGGGGACTCGATCCGCTCGTCTATCACAGCCGGTTCCGATACGAGGACAGGGTCGTCCGGCATCGAGACGTGATCGAGGCGTTCCGGCCCGGTGGAGGCGCGGCGCTCGCGATCTGCTCGCAGGTCGCGGAAATGTCGCTCGACCTCTCGGCCGACCTGCTCGTCACCGACCTGGCGCCCGTCCCCTCGCTCATCCAGCGCCTCGGACGGTTGAACCGCCGGGCGCGGTCGAGTGACGACCCGACGAAACCCTTCGTCGTGATCGACGTGGGCGACAAGCATTTGCCGTACACACCGGCCGAGCTGGCGGTGGCGCGCTCGTGGCTGGCCGAATTGCCTGCCGACGGGATCAGCCAGCGCGACCTCGCCGAGCGCTGGGAGCAGTCGGCCGAGAACCCTCCCGACCTGGTCCCCAGCGCCTGGCTCGACGGCGGTCCGTCGACGACCGTCGCCGAGCTTCGCGCGGCCTCGCTCGGCATCAGCGTGATCCTGAACACGGCCGAGCATCCGGATCACGACCGCCTGCTCCGGTACGACGCCCGGATGCGGTCCGTCCGCCGACAGGCCGGGGCCGAGGGTCGCCGGCCGGGTCCCGACGAGATCAAGCCCCAGGACGACGAGCGCCGTCTCGAGGCCGTGATTCTGCCGATGCCCTCGCCACCGAGGAACCTCAACTGGCGGGGATGGGAGAAATACAGGGGGATTCCCGTGACGCCAAAGGATGCGATCATCTATGACTCTCTGCGTGGTGCGGACTGGAACGCCTGACGGCATCAATGAAAAATCGAACTCGCAACTTGCTCAATGCTCAACGCCCTAGGGCATCTTCTCGGGGAAAAAGCTCCAACTGGCTTGACACTCAAAGCAGCGGCGCGTCTAACTATGTGAGCGAGTTGGGATAGAAATCTGGCTGAATAAGGGGCCTCAAGTGAGGGAAGAAAATTTGGAAATCACGATCGAGCGGCTTCTGAACTCACGACAAGCCATGCAACTGTGCAAAAAATTTCATGCCGACCCCCACGCAGCTTGGGGCGAAATCTACCTGCGCCTTCAAAAAAAAGCTGCAATCGGAACGATTCGGAATAAGAATGCGTGGGTCAGAGCAAACGGGCTTGGCGTATTGCGCAATTACTTGCGTCGTGAGTGGGTGATTCGTCCCTAAGTCTATTGGAGGACTGCATGCTTCGAGCCGAGCCTCTTGATCGATCGATTCTTGGGATACCGAGTCGCGAGGGTGGTCCATTGGATGAGTTGGTGAGACTGGAGATCGAACAGGTCGTCCGCGATCAACTGGCGAAGCTTCCGACTCACGAGCGAGAAGCTCTCCAGGCACGAACACGGTACACGGACCAATCGTGTCGGTCAATTGCCGCGAACTATGGTGTGAGCGCGCAAACAATCTGCAACTGGGCCGATGCCGCTGAAAGGAAACTTCGCCCCATACTGGAGGGTTTGTCTCGACCATGATCGTGGATATTCGGTTGAAAATTCTGTGCGAGACTCTTATTCCATTGCAGCATCAGTACCCGTTACTTTCGGCTGTCTCAAAGCTGGCTCCCACAGTACATGATCGAAATCTCTTTGGGATCCATCCGATTCGCGGCATGCATACCGAACCGGGCTACCTACGGACGACAGACGAGAGTGCTGTCACGATTCGTGCTCCTGCCGACCAAATCCCGATATTTCTGGTCCTCAGCGGCACGAGGCTCGACATTGGAGGCTGCTTTATTCGTCTCGGGGTTCCGCAAATCTTCTCGCTAAAACCTTGCCGCCGGTTGACGAGCCACCTCGTGACAATCAAGGGCTACATGGAGCGAGACGTTTTCGAGATCGCCGCCCGTCGGCAATTGGAGGAGGTTGGGATCTCGCCAAATGCGATCGTCAACATCGGCGCTCGGCGCATTATCCGAATCAAGGACAAGACAATCGTTGGATACCAGGTCGACGTTGATGGCCTGGCGCCTATGGAATCGCTCTCTCTTCAGCATCAAGGCATAGGGGGTAGACGCCATATGGGGTGCGGTCTATTCAACTCTGGCCCGCAGGCCGAATGTCGGCAGGAGGGATGAGAATGGCGAAAGCTACGAAACGGCTGCCCGATTCGCTGACGATGCGACTGTTTGCCCCCGGTATGTCCTTGATGCATCGGGCCGGCCTGGGCGGGCTCGCCTGCACGCTGAAGGCGATCGAGCGGCAATATGCGGCCGGTCTCCTGCGTCCCGAGAAGTTGCCGGGGCCGTTCGTCGACGGTCGGCCGCCCTGGGAGATCGATGACCAATCGGTGACGCTCCGATTCGGAGAGTCCGAGGGCGCCGGGACGTTCCTTCGGAAGCTGTTTGAGTTTGCCTTTGATATCCGGGACGACGGACTGATCTGGCTACCGGGGCAGTACCAGAGCGAGCCGCCGACGGCGGCGCTCGCCGACCTTCAGGCCGGTCTCACGCTCACGTTTCTCCAGCATGGCCTGGTTCGAGCCCTGGCGAAGGAGGTGACAACCGTTGGCTACGATCCCGAGGGTGATGGCGTCCCGGGGGTGATGGTGGAATACAAGAAATGCTCCGCCTTCAAGCATCAGAAAGGGTGGGAGCAACTCGTCGATAAGAAAGGCCGGCTTGTCTCGGGTACGATCCGGGTCGATGGGCCGGTCAGCCCGGGCGCCGTGGTTCGGCATGTCGCCTACAACTCCAGCACCGGCGCCGAGGACCCGCCGGAGCGAATGCTCCCGCTCTACTTCGCCCTCGTCGGCTGCCTGGCGCTTCCCGTGAATCGGGGGGTGGCGGCGCTGCTCGTCCCCGATGTTACTGACCTGACTGAATTTGTCGATGACCGGCCGGCGATGACGCCGACGTCCGCGAGCGATTGTCAGATCGCCAGCGCCGCGGACGCCGCGTTCCGGGTCCAGGTTCGGATTCGTCACGCGCCTCGCCGATCGGCCGAGGTCGAGGCGAGGGCGCGAAGCTCGATGGACGCCACGAGCCTCCCGGGCTGCTATGCGATGACCTTCACCCCGACCCCCTGGGCCAGCCAGCAGAAATCTCGGGTGGCGACCATTCACGTTCCGCCAGGAGACGACCGACGGCTCGATCGTTTCGAGCGCGCTGCCCTCCACTTGCCTCCCCGGATTGTGGCTCGGGTCGTCAAGGAGAGCACGGGACGAGGCAAGCAAAAGATTGTGACCGAGCGCCGAGAGTCGTTCCGGGCCGATAGCATCGTCCGGCCGATGATCGCCGAAAACCTGGCCCTCGGTCGCAAGTGGTATACCGGATTCATCAAGCTCATGACCCGGATCAATCCGGCCACCGATTCTCCCTTCCGTGACCAGTTATCCTTCGAACGAGGAGGACTGCATGCCATGATTTCCGACCAATCGATGTGGGACACAACGGGCGAACAGCTCCTCGTCCAGGCCGTTCATGAGGCCCTGCGCGGGCGCTACGCACAGATCGCTGATGAGAACAAAAAGAACCCGGTCGCCATGAAGAATCGGTTCAGCGGCGAGTACGACCGATGGCGGCTCGCCTTTGCCGGCTCGAAGACGCCCGACCATTTCCGCAAGGCGCTCTGCGACCTCTTCAGCCGGGCGGGCCGGAACGCCGTTCTTCAGAAGCAATGGCAGGAAGTTATTCCGATGCTCCGCTCGGAGAACTGGCAGCACGCCCGGGACCTGGCGCTGCTGGCTCTTTGCAGCTATCAGGGCCGTGAACAGCCGAGGTCCGACTCCGATCCCGTACCCGCCCCCGACTCCGAGTGAACCACGCCGTCCACAGATGGGAGACCCCGAATGAGCTTGCATGTGTTCGCGAATTTCGTCACCCCGTACGGCACCGCGGCCAACAACCGGGCCGAGACCGAAGGGAACATCACGACGCTCCAGAAGATCCTCTGGCAGGGCGAGACCCACTCGACCGTCAGCGCCGAAGCCATTCGTTTCGCACTTCGACGCCGACTCGCGATGAACGGCGAGACGACCAATCGATCCTGGAGTGAAGAGAATCGGGCCAACGAATGGAAGGACTGGACCTTCAAGGGCTGGGCGAACGGTGGCGGTTCCACCTTCATCGACGACGACCTGCTCGGCTTCATGACGGCCGAGGCCGCCAAGGAGGAAGGTGAGGCTGGTTCGGCGAACGTCCGACGCGCCGTGCTCGAAGTCACGCGGGCCATCTCGCTGACGCCCTGGGCCGGCGACGTGACGTTCAACGCCGCCTCCCCGGGCGCCACGCCCTCGGCGCAGAAGAAGGGGTCGAACCCGGTCCCCTACGGGACCGAGGTTCACGCGACTCGATACCAGTACGGGATCGCGCTGACGCCCGAGCGGCTCCGCGATCCATCGCGGGCGGCGAAGGCCGTCGAGGCGCTTTGCAGCCTGGGAACGGTCGCCGGGAACCACGGGCGGTTCCTCTTCGATTTCTCGCCTGATGCCGTCGTCTTCCGGATCACCGACGATCCCGCGCCCCGATTCCTGTACTGCTTCGAGACGACCGACGACGGCCGAACCGTCGTCGCGCCCCGGTTGCAGGCCCGGATCGAGTCCGGCGACATCAATCCGGAGGAACTGGTCGTCGCGGGCGTCGCGATCGCGGGCGTCGCGGCCTCGAAGGGTGTGAAGGCGGCTTGCGCCGAGGCGATGGAGAAGATCAACAACAGGCTCAAAAACAAGGGTTGATCGATGCTCGGCGTCTATGTCACTGTTCCGGTCGCCTGCTTCCGCAAGGGGCTGGCGCGGGAGTACCTGGAGACCGAGGTCATTCCGCCGCCGGCGACCTGCTACGGGGCGTTGCTCTCTCTGGTCGGCGAGACGGACCGAAGGAGCCACGTCGGTGCGCGCGTCTGCCCGGTTCTTCTGAATGAGCCGGCGATCAGCGTCGTGCTTCGGACGGTCTGGCGGGTGAAGTCAAAGCCGCTGGGCTCGCCCGGAAACACGAGGCCCGACTACCAGCAATTGCTCGCCCCGGTCGAGCTTCTCATCTGGATCGATTCCTCCGATGAATCAGGTGGCCGATCGCTGGAGGATCGCGTTCGCCTGGCGCTGGAGCGGCCCGGAGAGGTGAACCGCTTCGGCGGGCTCAGCCTCGGCGAAAGCACTCACCTGGTCGACGAGGTCTGCCGTTTCGAGGCGGGGGCGCCTCGATTCGCTCACCTGCCCGAGGAGGGACGCGCCTTTCTTCTGGCTGACCGGGGGCGGCTCACGCTCCCGGTCTGGGTGGATCACGTCGGCTCGGCGGGTACGTGCTACGTGACCGGTGATCTCGTCGTCGGACCGCTAACCCCCCCTCGTCCGGAGCAGATGCCCCGGATCACCCCGGAGCCTGTACCCGCATGAACATGAGCACAACGAACTCTCGGGGCGATCCGCCCCTCCGCGTGATGTCTCTCCACGCTCTGGCGTACTGTCGGCGGCTCTTCTACCTGGAGGAGGTCGAGGAGATCCGGGTGGCCGACAATCGGGTTTACGCGGGCCGGGAGCTGCATGCCTCGCTTGCCGCCGACGAGGAGGGCGAGCGCGCGCAACTGGAACTCACCGACCCGGCGCTGGGGCTCACGGGGAAGGTCGACGCGATCCGGAGGCTGGACGGGTCGCTTCTTCCCTACGAGCACAAGCGGGGGCGGTGTCGGAAGGGCGAGGCCGGGCCCGAGGCCTGGCCTTCCGATCGGCTCCAGGTCATCGCCTATGCCGCGCTGATTGAGTCGTGTACCGGGCAGACCGTCGCCGAGGGGCGCGTTCGGTATCACGCCGACAACAAAACCGTTCGCGTTCCCATCGACGCCGCCGCGCGGGCCGAGCTCGCCTCGGCGATCGCCGAGGCCCGAGGGCTTCGCGCCTCGACCGAGCGTCCGCCGGTCGCCGAGAACGAGCGGCTTTGTGTCCGATGTTCCCTCGCGCCGGTCTGTCTCCCCGAGGAGGTCCGGCAGGCCGAGGATCCGTCCCGAGAGCCGCTCCGGCTCTTCCCGCCCGATCGCGACGGCGCCAGCCTTCACGTCGTGGTCCCCGGCGCCACGATCGGACGGAGCGGTGAGGAGATCGTCGTCCGCACTCCCGACGGCGGGCCCGAGACCCGTCGGGCGATCCGAGAGCTGGACGCGATTCTGATCCACGGGCACGGTCAGTTGACCACCCAGGCATTGCACCTCTGCGTCGACCACGGCGTCGCGGTGCACTGGCTCGGGCCGACGGGCCGCTACATCACCAGCGCCGCGACGGCCGCCGGGCCGGTCCAGCGGCGGGTTCGGCAATACCGGGCGCTGGCCGACGAGGCGACCTGCCTTCGCCTGGCCCGAGCCCTGGCCCGCGGGAAGATCGAGGCCCAGCACCGATACCTGCTCCGCGCCTCGCGCGGAACACCCGAGCTGCGCGAGGCGATGCTTCCGGACCTGGTCTTGCTCCGTTCGGCGCTGGCCTCGATCGACAAGGACGGCGATCGGGAGACGCTCCGTGGCCTGGAGGGCTCGGCGGCTGTCGGCTACTTCAGCGGGCTCGCCCGGCTGCTCGGGCCGTCGGTTCCTGAATCCCTCCGCTACACGACGCGGAGCCGGCGCCCGCCGGTCGACCGCTTCAACGCGCTGCTGGGGTTTGGCTACGGTCTTTTGCAAACGGCGGTGATGCGTGCCATCCTGGCGGCCGGTCTTGAGCCCTCGCTGGGCTTTTTCCACACCCCCCGGAGCGCCGCTCACCCGCTGGTCCTCGACCTGATGGAGCTGTTCCGGGTTCCGATCTGGGACATGGTTCTCATCGGCTCGATCAACCGCAACCAGTGGGACCCGACCGCCGACTTCGCGGTGACGAAGGCGAAGGTCTGGCTCTCGGACTCCGGCCGGAAGAAGGCGATCGGTCTGTTCGAGGCCCGGCTGGACGAGACGTGGAAGCATCCAGTCGTCGGCTACTCGCTCTCGTACTCACGGACCATCGAGCTGGAGGCCCGACTGCTGGAGAAGGAGTGGACCGGCGAGCCAGGTCTGTTCGCCAGGCTCCGGCTCCGCTGAGGCCCGGCTCTGACGGGCCGGCCCGACACGTGCCCGGGAAGATCCGATGATCGGAGGACTGTACGATGTCCGGTGCGAAATGGTGGCTGGTCTGCTACGATGTCCGGGACCCGGCGCGACTGCGTCGGGCGGCGAAGATCCTGGAGGGAACGGGTCGTCGGATCCAGTATTCGATCTTCCGCTGCTGGCTGAACGAGACCGGGATGCAGCGTCTTCGATGGGAGCTGACCGAGGTGCTCGAACCCGAGGACGACGTCCTGGTCATCCCGCTCTGTTCGCGATGCGTGCAGGGGATGGAGACCACGCATTCCGCCCGGAATACTCCCGACTGGCCGGATTCCCCCGACTCGTACCAGATTGTTTGAACAAACCAGGCGACCAGCCCGACCCATTCGTGGGCCATCCACGCTTGTTGCCTGGGCTTTCAAGCATCGGCCGATCGCGCGAGGCCCCGGCAGGGAAAATTTCCGCAAATCCTTACGAAGAGGACAGATACGGCTCATTGGCAATGGGAAAGGATCATGATTATCTGCAAGTTGTTTCCAGGAAACCCTTTAGGACGACCGTTCGTGCGCCCCTTCTTCGAAAACCTGTCGAGATCCCCGGATCGCGCCCAGGCGATTGAAAAGGGTTGTCGTAAGTCGTTTGGTGGCAAGGAGATCGGAGGAGGCTCCGATCCCGTCCGTGATGCCGAAAGGCGTTGAGCACTGACGCACCACCTCTGGCTGGCGACGGGTCGCGGGCCGATCCCGTCCGTGATGCCGAAAGGCGTTGAGCACTATAACACGGTCCGATTTGCGTTTGCCGGAACGGCTGCCGATCCCGTCCGTGATGCCGAAAGGCGTTGAGCACGACTACCCAATCCCTTCGTCGGGCTTTGCCAACCATCCGATCCCGTCCGTGATGCCGAAAGGCGTTGAGCACATCCACACGATAGCTTCCCCCGGGGTGATCGATGTCC
>DAIDKV010000130.1 GCA_027449865.1 Planctomycetales bacterium | reverse complement strand
CCGGGGGTTAGGGGGTGGTTCGCGCTCGGACCAGAGGAGCGATGGCACCCGACGACTCACTTATGAAGATCCCCCGATCTTGGACGCAGGGACTGCCCTAAAGTCCAATTGCTTGCGTGGGTGCGAATAATCCGGGCTAGAACCCCTGATAGAAGAACTTCGCGCCGGCCTGGCCGAGGTACAGCACCGCGATCGGCTTCAGGCCGATCCAGAGGCCGCTCGCCGCCCGTTGCCAGGCCCGCATTGGGTCGTTGCGTGTCAGTAGCCGTGCCCGGAGATCCATCTCGGCACCTCAAAGGGGTAAGTGACAAGGAACACAGCTGCCGCGTTGAACTCGAACGTCAGGAAGACCGCCGCGAGGCGGATCCAGGGGTTCTCCATGTACCGGTTCACGCCCTTGCGTCCGAGCCGTTTGTTGAGCCGATGTCGGTAGAGGTTGCAGGCGATGAGCCCGGCGGCGTGGAAACCGCCCCAGACCAGCCATCGCCAGCCGACCTGATGCCAGAGCCCGCAGAGGAGGAACGAGGCGGTGAAGGCGAGGGCCGCAACGGTCAAGGGGCGAGAGCCGCCGGTGCGTCGCATGAGGGTGAGCTGAAGCGGGATGAAAACGTTCCGCCGGATGAACATCGAGAGCGAGATATGCCACCGCTCCCAGAACTCGATGATGTTGCGGGCAAGGAGCGGTCGATCGAAGTTCTCAGGGGTGGCGACGCCCATGAGTCGTCCGACGCCGACGGCCACGTCGCTGTAGGCGCTGAAGTCGAGGTAGAGCCAGAGGAAGGTGAGCTGTGCCTCGACGAGGACGTACCAGCCGGTGGAACGGTAGTCGGTGAGGAAAAGCTCCTGGACCAGCCGTGCCAGGACGTACTTCTTGAAGAGCCCTGAGGAGATCCGTCCGAGGGCGTTGAGCGAGGCGTCGACATCGAGCGGGGGCGGGACGGCCGGCTGGTCGACGAACTCGTCGAACGACTGGATTGGCCCGGCGGCCAGCATGTGGAACGGGAGCAAGTAGTTGACCATCGAAGCGAGATCGGGCGGCTGATGGCGGCCCTCGCGAATGGCCCGCGTCAGCTCATGGAGCCGCAGGGCGATGTACGAGAAGCCGATCGTCACCAGGATGGCTTCGAGGCTGTCCGCGCCCGGCATCCGGCTGGCCAGCAGGTCGGGTCGCTTGTGGACGAGGAACAGCCCGGCGGTCGCGGCACCCAGGACCACAGCCACAGAAGCGGCGCCAGAGCGACCGGGACGCAGCATCCCGAGGGTTGCACGGATCGCCAGCAGGCCGGCGACCACGGCCGCGAATCGCTCGCTCGTGCCGAGGAAAACCGCGACGAACCCGAGGTTCAGGGCCGCGAACGCCCAACGCCTGGTGCGAGGTGCGACGATCGGATTGAGGATCGCAATGCCCGCCCCGACGAATAGCCAGAAGCGCATCGCGTAGAGGTCGATGGGGTTGGACAAGGCGACGAATCTCCCCGGGTGCCGTGCAAAGGATCGAAGAACGTTAGCGGGCAACCCCGGGATCGGGGCGGGCCCGCAGCGACTCGACGGCAATGGGGAACCGGCGCCGGGCATCCGTTCCGGAAGGCAACGACACGCGAATCCCTGCGAGTCGTTTCGACTTTATAAGATAGGTTGCGATCCGGCAAGGCTAATACTGTCGCTGGTCGGTCAACCGGTCAGCGACCAGCCTCTTTCGAGGCGGCCGGATCGAGGCCCAGCGCCGATCGGAGGTCGCGGGCCAGGCGGCGCGTCTCGACGATCCGACCGTCGTGGTTGGGGTGGTTCACGTCGGCGAACTCCGTCTCGGAGAGGAGCTTTCGGTAATCGAGGACCACCGGCGCCGCCTCGCCGAGGTCTCGAGGGAAGCCCTGCAAGATTGGGTCGGCGGCGTTGGCGGGCAGCCGCTCGCGGTACGGCGCAGACTCGGGGACGAGGACAAGAAACGTCCGCGTCCCGTGCGAGTGCGCGGTCCGGAACAGCTCGACGAGCTGCCGGTAGTTCCGGCTGTCGGTCCGGTATCGAGAGGTGTCGAACCATCCCTTGCGGCCGATGAACCCCAGGATTTCCTGATCGGCCACTTCGGTCCGGGGACCGATCGCTGGGAATGGCTCGACGTAGGGGTCGGGGTCAGGGGGATAGAGCGCGGCAAAGGGAGTCTTGCGGTTGGAAAACATGGCCAGTTTGGACGCATAGAGCGCCCGGTCGACGACAGTGAAAACGTGCCCCCGGTAGGGGAAGACGTATCGCCAGGGGATCATCGTAATGTCGATCAGATCGGCTCGCGCCAGCTCCAACTTCCGGTGCGCCAGATGATCGATCAGGATCCTCGGGTCGTACCAGGCCGACTCGGCCTGGGTGTCGAGGTCAGAGATCTGAATCCCAACGTTGGCGACCAGGACCAGGACGTCGGGCCGCAGGCCGCTGGCGTACATCAGCTCGACGAACCGGCGGTTGTCTTCCGCCAGCGCGGGCAGGCGGAGGTTGGCCCATCGGTAGGCGCCGTCCATCTCCTTGGTGAGCAGCGCCGGGTCGACGCCCTGCTGGAGCACTGACGGCCCGAGCAGGACGCCCAGCTTCGACGATGGCCGGTCTCGGAGGATCCCCAGCATCCGGCGGGCCCCCACCCCGTAATTGACCGAGACCATGAACGACTGGTCGCGCTCGCGGAGCCGATCGGCGAACGGGTCCAGCGCCGCGTGGAGGATCGCGCCGTAGCCCGCCATCATCACCCCGACCGCGGCCAGCGCCGCCAGGATACCCCCGCCTCGCCGGATGTCGTAGACCATCCCCCGCCCCCGGCCTTCAGAAGCCCTGGTAGAAGAAGAAATCGGAATGGCCCAGGTAGTAGGCCGCCACGATCATCAGCGCCGCCATCGCCGCCCGCGCCAGGAACTCGGCTCGGCCGATCGGGGGGTCGTCCGGCGCCTCGTCGTTCAATGAGAGTTCATCCATGGGAACATGTCCTCGTACGGGAAGAGGGGCAGTGCCACGCCAAGGGCCGCGAATTCGAAGGTCAGGACGGTCATCGCCAGGCGGATCTTCGGGTCGTCCATGTAGCGGAGCACGCCCTTGCGGCCCAGCTTGCGGGTGAGCCACTGCCGATAGGCCGTGCAAACGGTCAGCCCGGCGGCGTGGTAGAGCCCCCAGGCCACCCAGGGCCACCCGATCCGGTGCCAGAGCCCGCACGGGACGAACGCCACCACGAACGCCACAGCCGCGATGATCAGCGGGTGTTGGCCGCCGTCGTATCGCGTCAGCGTGAGTTGCGTCGGGATGAACAGGTTCCGCCGGATGAACATCGAGAGCGAGATGTGCCACCGCTCCCAGAACATGACCATGTTCCGGGCCAGGAGCGGCCAGTTGAAGTTCTCGGGCGCCTCGAAGCCGATCAACCGGCCGATCCCGACGGCGATGTCGCTGTAAGCGCTGAAATCGAGGTAGAGCCAGATATAGGTGAACTGGGCCTCCAGCAGGGTATACATCCCGCCAGCGTGGAAGTCGGTCAGGTAGGCCCTCTGGATCGCCTGGGCAACCACGTATTTCTTGAACAGCCCGGAGGCGATCCGCTCGATCGCCCGGAGTGCTCCGGCGGCCGAGAGCGGCCTCGGAACGGCCGGCTGGGCGACGAACTCGTCGAACGACTGGATCGGGCCGGCGGCCAGCATGTGGAACGGCAGCAGATAATTGATCGTCGAGATCGGGTCGGGGAGCGGGTGCCGGCCCGACCGGACCGCACGAGTCATCTCGATCCAGCGGAGGGCCACGTAGGAATAGCCGATCGCTCCCAGGACCGGCTCGATCCTCTCGACCCCGGTCGAGGCGACGAGGTCGGGCCGCTTGTGGACCAGGAACAGCCCCAGCGCCGCGAGCCCGACGGTCGTTGTGGCGATCGTCCCCATCCGACCGCCGCCGACTCGCAGGGCCAGCCAGCCGGCGGCGACCAGTGCCAGCACCGCGACCACGCCCGACTTGAGCATCAACACGATCATCAGCAGGTTGATCGCGGCGAAGGCCCATCGTCTCAGGACGGGATGCCGGAGCGGGACCAGCACAATCATCGCGAGGGCGACGATCCACCAGAATTGCACGTTGAAGAGGTCGGGGAATGGCATCCTCGGCGGGCCTCGCTTTGGCGTTCGCCCGCGGCCCGATCCCCAGGCCCGCGGCGCTGACACCCCCCGGCCGGGGGGAACCGATCCAGTTTATGCCCGATGGGTCCGGCCCGGCGTGATCACGTCGCCAGCGGTCGGCGAAGAGTCTGATCAGGCGGCGCCGACCGACTCGGCCCCGATCGCGGCCCCCTTCGGCGTGAGGTAGTGCACCGGCCTGGCCGAGCCGGCGAGCTCCAGGGCGTAAAGCACCGAGGCGCCGTCGCTGGATTCCAGCCGGCGGAAGCCCATCCGGTCGTAAAGTTCGGCGACCAGAGCATTCTTCTTCGTCGGGAGGAATTCGCCGAGAATCTTCCGGTAGCCCATCCGCTCGGCGCGGTCGATCAGGTCGGCACAGGTGAACTCCTCGACGGTCCGGCCGATCACCCGGCAACTCATCAACCAGGTATCGACCCGGAGGACCTGGGGATCATCATCCGACGGGACGGCGAGCAGGACGCCGACCAGGCCGTGGTCGCCGAAACGGTCCTCGACGCGGAGAGTCATCCCAATCGAGCCGGGCCGATCGAGCATCCGGACGACTTCCTCCCGCGTGTGACGTCGGGTTGTGAGGTTGAACTGGTTTGTCTTTCCCAGAAGCTGGACGACCCGCATCAGGTCGGCCTCGTCGATTTCGCGGACGTCGGCGAGCATCTCCAGCGATCGAAGGTAGTCCTCCATCGAGCCGGCCGTCTGTTGCAATTCGCGGCGCTGGCGCTCGACGGCGTACTGTGCGGCGCGTTCGCGGTCGGCGTCGGTCAGCCCGGTGGTCTCGAACCAGAGCCCGGCCTGGAGCGCCCGGACATACTCGGCCGGCTCGACCGGTACGTCAACCACCGCGACCTCGGGGATCGCCTGCCGGACCTGCTCACGCTCCGCCGGGTTGTCGTCCACGAAGACAAAACTATCCAGGCCGAGGTTGAGGGTCTGGGCGATCCGGCGGATGGTCGATCCCTTCGGCTCCCAGCAGATCTCCGCGGCGGCGATGTCGTCGAGCGAGAGGACCATGTCGGGATTCTTCTCGAAGGGCTCCCGACCATCAGCCTCGTTGTTCTTCGAGGCCAAAGCCAGGACAATCCCCTGCTTGGAGAGGGCCTTGGCGTGTTTCTGAAAGGCGCGGTATGCCTCGCCGTCGGGGCTGTCACCGAGCGCCACGCCGAGCGGGCCGGTCTCGCCGACGACGCCGCCCCAGAGCGTGTTGTCCAGGTCGAGAACCAGAACCTTCTTCGGCCCGGTGGTCAGAGCCCTGATGCCGGCGACAACGTGCTCGGCCAGCCGGACCACGCCCCGCTCACTGAACGGCTGCTTGGTCCAGTAGTACCGCCTGGGGTCGTAGAACGCCTCGCGGCCCATCATCCCCGAGACCAGCTCCAGGTCGAGGAAATACGAGCCGGGCGGGCGATTCTGCCGGATCGCGGTGTTGACGGAGCGGATCAGGTCGATGGTTCCGCCCGTCTCGGCGGCCAGGGCGTAGCCCTCGGCGCCAGGGGCCATCCAGTCGTACCCAACCTGGAGCACCCGCGCACCCATTCGCCCGGCGATTTCCCAGGCCTGTTTCCAGAACGCGAGTTCGTCGGCAACGCGGTCCCCGGCCTGGGCCGAGCCGTTCAGCAGCCGGTTGTTCCATGGGAAGAGGACGACCACGCCCGGCGGCTCGGACGACGCCGAGAGCCGCGTCAGGTCCTGCAGGACGAGATCATATCCCCCCTCCTCGACGTCGGAGGCGATTCCCTGCCCCCACCCGACGGCCGTCACGGCGGGGACCAGCCAGCTTGTCGTGAACTGACCGAGCAGGTGGACCCGAAGCCCGGGCTCGCCGCCGGCGCCCTCGCCCCGCGCCTTCCGGATGAATCGGCCGGCACGGTCCACTTCCTCCGGGGAGAGCCCGCCTCGGGCCATCGCCTCGCGAAGCATGGCCAGCGCTACGTCGAGGCGTCCCTCCTTGCGCAGGGCGGACGTCCGCTTGAACAACTCGGTGGCTGTAGACATGCAGATGCCTCCGGCTCGATCCGACCGGGGACCGATCACGCCGCCCGGGATCGTGGGAATGGATCGAATTCACGAGATAGATGAAAAGTCGCGGGCCGTCTCAACGTCTCGATCATCCCGCGTGCTTGCGAGAATCGATCAGATGCACCAGGTCTCCCACGTTCTTCAGCGCAGCGACCTCGGAGCTGGAAAACTTGACGCCAAACGCCTTCTCGGCGTTCACGATCAGCGTCACGTGCATCAGAGAATCCCACCCATCGACGTCTTTCGCCGACGTTTCGGGAGTGATTTCCAACTCTTCATCATCGAAGACCTGCTGAAAGACCTCATTCAGGCGCGCCAGTGTATCAGGCATCGGTGTCTCTTCTCAGGGTGTTCGCGCTGGGACGGATTGTGCCGGAACGATCTCTCAGGACAGAAGCGAGCCCAGCCAGGGACGCCGAGGGTGCGGCCTCCGCCAAGCCCATTGATGGGATCAGGTCACCCGCAAATCGTCGGAGTCGCCAACTCAAGGCGAGACGGATTCCCGAGCGATATCGTGGACAAGTCAAAAATAGGGAAAATCCAGGTGCACTGTCAACACAAGGCGTGAAGACGGATGAAGCTTCTCAACATGGTCCAAACCAGACCTCCCTACTTCCCCGTTTTCACCAAACCCAGGGCTATATGCAGTATTTATTGGCTGTCAATTTCTTTTTTAAGCCTCCTCTTGTTGATCTCGGGCAACATGGTGGGGGACGTCTTCGCCGATAGAGGACGGGGGGATGGATGCGGGTCTGGCGGCGATTTTCGGCTGCATCAAGTCGAGCAAATCGCCGACGGTCTTGATGGTGGCGAGTTCCTCGGGGGCGAGCCGGACGTGGTACTCGCGCTCGATCCGCATGACGAGGCCGACGACGTCGACGGAGTCGAGCTTGAGGGATTCGCGGAGATCCTGGTCGTCGGTGAGGGAGGGATAGGATTCGCCCATCTCCTGCTCAAGCAGGTCGATAAGGGTCTGGCGGAGGGTCTCCCGGCTGGACATGGGGCGAGGTCCTGGTCTGGCGGCTCTGGGACGGGTTGAGAATCCGAACGTCTGGCAGCATACCAGGATCGGCCAGACGCCGGCCAGGCGGCATCAGGGGCGAAGATTGGCGGTTGCGGTCTCGTCGAGCAGGGCCCGAAGCGGGCCGATGGCCTCGTTGGCCACAAGCTGGTGCCCCGAGTCGTTCAGGTGGCCGTCGAACGGGAAGACGACCGATGCCCATTGTGGCCGAGCGCGGGCGACAATCGCCACATCGATTACGGGGACGTCGATCTCCCAGTGCCCGAGGATCGTGGCGATCGGACTTTTGCCGTCCTTCGCTGCGTAGTTTGCAACCGGGCCGACCACGACGATCCCCAGGCGGGTACCTGACTTGCGGCACTCATCGACAATCGCCTGGAACAGGGCCCGATAGCGGGCGACCTGGGGATCGGTATCGAGGCGTGCGGCTCGTTCTGGATCGCCCCACCAGTTGTTCAGCCGGGGGTCGGGACGCTTCGAGGCCGCGTCATAACTTAACAGGGCTCGCTGGGCGAAGCAGCCGAACTTCGAGTGGAGGTTGATCCAGGCGATCAGGTGATGGATCGTGTCGGCGGGACGAAAGTAGTCGCGAAGCGGGTGGCCCTCGGCGTCGAAGGCATCGGCCGGAAGCGTTGGCTGGAAGTCGTTCCCGGGGTAGAGGCAGAGGATGAGCGCCTCGGGCGGATCGTTCGGCAGTACGTCGTGGACGATCCGGTGCCAGTAGTCGAATAGCCCGGTCGCCGAGACACCGAAATTGAGACAGACTCTTGGCCGCGATGGGCAAGGCGAGTTCAGGAGCGTCTCCAGCCGAGCGCAGAAGGAGGACTCATAGGGAACCTGCATGGCCTCGGTGAACGAGTCGCCGACCATCGCGATTCGGTACGGATGCGCCGAGGCTGGGGGCACGGGTGTTGGCCGGGCACGGTAGCCGCGGGCGTCGGTGCGGAACTCGGTCTCGAATTCCGAGCCGTTCACGCGGTAGAGCGTCTCGGGCCACCACTTCTTCCCGGCTTCCGTCTGCCCGGAGGCAACCCTGAGGCGGCTTGTGTGAATCCAGTATCGGGGCTTCCAGAAGACCCGGAATCCAACCTCCGCGACAAGGAACCAGGCCGGTAGCAGGACCATGTTCGCGACGATTGCGAAGGCGATCCGCTTGCGTCGGCTGAGCCTCGGCGGTGATTCCGTCGCGGGCGTTCCTGCTGGCTGGAGCCGACGCCCGAGGCGCCTCGTGCGCGCAGTCGATCCGGCGACCGTCATGGCCGATCTCCCCGAGGTCGTCCTGTTCCTGTCTGTCCCGGGGCGGTCCGGGGGATCGGTGAGGGACGTCTCGGGGCTGCGTGGAACCGCCTTCGTTCGTTATCGGCGCGAACGGGGCGGTGCTTGTAGATTCTTTTGGAGGATCGGTCGTCAGTGCGCGAAGACGTCTTCCGGGAGGGTTGGGAGGCGCTCGCCGATCCGGATCAGCTCGTTCCACGAGGCATTCGGCAGGAGGAACGCCGGGCCGGTTAGTCCGGTTCCGTTGGCGGCGCAGACGTTGGAGTCGCCGGCCTCGGAGCCGATCCGAAGAACACGAGGGGATTCTTCGCCCGAAACAAAAACCTCGATTGTGAGCCTCGGTCGTGAGAGTCCGGTGTCGATCGGATAGGCGCCCTCGTACTGGATGAATCGACGGGTTTCGAGGGCAGCCATCGTCTGGACCAGGGCGGGGATCCGGGTGAGATCCATTCCGGAAGCGTCGGAGTCGGCCTCGGGCATCCACTCCACCTGGCCGAGTTTTTGCGGGGGCCGGTACCTGAGGGTGACAGTTCGGCCGAAGAAGTGCAGGACGATCCGGAGGGCCCGTTTCGGTGGAAACGTCTCAATGCGATGGCTGTGGTACTCGGCGTCGAGTTCGCGCACGACGTCGGCCGGGAGGGTGAAGATCATCGGCTCGGCGTCGGTCACCGCGTAGAAGGTTGTGGTCCTTGGGGCGACCGTCCCGATTCGGAGCCGGTGTGGGGCGTCGGATTCCCACTCGATCTCCATCGGCGGGTTGTCGAGCCCCGCGGCCTTCGACGCGCCCGGCTGGTCGATGCCCACGCCGGTGAACTCCTTCGCGCGGAGCGAGCCGAGCAGGGCGAGTGTTCGTGTGATTGTCGGGACGTCGCCCTGGGCCTCGACCGGGCGGACCATCCGCCAGGCGTTCGGGTTGCCTTTAGTTTCGGGGATCAACTCGTCGACCTGGGAGCCGCGATGGATCACCAGCCGATGGACCTCCGCCGCCTTTACATCCGCCACCGACTTGTCGCGGAAAGCCAGCGGGTTCTTCGGCAGGATCTCGATCACCTTATCTGGGAGAACCAGGGTGACCGAGTCGCCTTCGAGCTGGGCATAGACGGCCTTGCGGGCGATGTCGTGCCGGCCCAGGCGGAGGTTCAGAGCCTGGAACGGCTCGGCGTTGGGGCGGGTGGAAGCCTGCCGGACCTTGATCCGCATCACGGGAGGATCGAGCTTCGGGTCAACAACCTTCGATGGGTCGAGAAACTCGCTGGTCTGAAGATCCTGAAGGTGGCCCAGGAACTCGGCGATGGACTGCGGGTCGGCGGGCTCGGCCTTCGGCGAGGTCAGTTTCCAGGCGCGGCCGGCGCGCTCGACGCGGAAGACGTCTGGGTGGGTTTCGACCTCGAACGAGACCACGTCGCGCGGGATGATCTCGGTCACCTGGTGGCTTCGGATCGCGTTGACGTCGGCCGGGATGTCGGTCAGGGCTCGGCTGTCGACAATCACGACGTCGTCCTGCCCTACTTGCCGGGCGTAGACGCGGTCAGGCTGACCAGGGACCGTCTTGCCGATCTCGACGGCCATCGGGGCGCCCCGGGCAGGCTCGACCTCGACGCGAATGGCCGCGCGGTCGTCGCCGAGTCCGAAGGCGGCGAGGTCCTTCGCGTTATCGTCGGCGTAGCCCCTGGGCGGGTCGGCAACGCGAAGCGATGCCATCGCCGCAAGCAAATTCTCGACCTTTGGACCGTCGGCGGGGACCTCTTGAGGGCCGTGCCTGGGGGCATCGACGGTTGTCTGCGTCGGTAGTTCGACGGTCCACCGGCCCGAGGCGTCGCGCTCGGCCGTGATCGGCCGGGACCGGCCGCCCGGCTGGTCGCGCCGGACAATCCGGACCGCCTTCACCTGGAACGTCGGCGCCGGCATCAGATTCGGCTGCCGCCATTCGATCGCCGGCTCATCCAGGGCCGAGACGAGCCGAGCATCGATCAGATCGGTCCCAGTCGCGCCCAATGGCCGGGCGTATCGGAGTCGACGCGACGAGCCGATGTCGGAGGCTCGGCCCAGTTCGAGTGTCGCGATCGGCTGTCCGGGCGAACTCAATTTGCTGAAAAGGCGGATGGTGGCCGCGGGCGGATCGAATCCCTGCTTCTTCGAGTCAACGGCGATGGTCCCTGCGTCGGGATCCTTGCGCAGTTCCTTCAGGTTGCGGACCAGGGCGTCGAGTCGGACGGGTTCGGCGGCGACATCCTTCGGCTCGACCATCTGCCACTGGCCAGGGCCGTCGCCCCGTCGCTCGAAGGCCAGGTGATCGCCGCCTCGGTCGATCTCGACCCGATGGATGTCGACCTCGGGGATGTCGATCAGGTTGGGAAGCACGCGGACGGCCTGTCGCTCGCGATCGGAGCGGGTCCGGACGCCGCCCAGCTCCAGGGCCCACATCAGGAGGAGCAGGCCCATCAGCAGGAAGAACATCACGGATCGGTATCGGTAGGTCTTCATCATTCTCGCCGGGAAGTGTAGACGATCAGTCCGACCGCGATGATGACCATCGCCGCGGTGAGCGTCGGCACCAGGATGAGCCGCGATCGGAGCTGGGGGTCGATCATCAGCGTCAATGCGACGTGGGTCCGGGGCGAGAGGCCCAGGGTGTCTCCCTTGCCGCCCCGGAGCCAGCTCGCGGCGTTCATTAACAGGTCGAGGTTGGCTGGGAAGCGGTCCTGCAGTGAGTCCAGCGCCATGTACGGGCAGGAGAACAGAACGAGCCGGGGCTCCTCCTCGATTGGCAAGCCGGGCCGGGACTCAGGCTCGGGCCGCTTCGCGATCGCAACGCCCAGAAGCGGCCCGCGAGGGCCGTCGGCGTCCTGATCGTAGGTAGGTCGTGGATTTTTCAGATCCGACTCGGCCCAGGCGTTTCGCCCGGCCTGAAGGATCGGCGTTGGGACAAGCGTCCGGTCAATCGGCTCGGAGGGCCGGCCGGGTCTCCCCGAGGGTCCGATCATTCGGATCGGTGCCGCGTGCGGAACCAGTACCGACCGATCAGGGGACATCGCCGAGGAAATCGGGTGACCGGGCCCGCTCTGCGACGGGACCAGCACGTTCTCGAGAATCCCCCCGTAGTTCGACCGCGGGTCGATCACGATTCCATGGCCGATCTCCACGTTGTACGCCTTCAGCAGCGAATCGAGCCCGCTCGGGTGCTCGTTGCCGAGGAGCAGCAAGACCGGCTTACCGCGGTCCACTCGCTCGCGAAGCCGCGTGACTTCCTCGGGCCGGAACGGGTCGCGAGGTCCCGCCACGATCACCACCGCCGGCTCCTCCTCGCCAGCGACCGCCGGCTGGTCGAGCCGGATCTCGCTGACCTCGTAGCCCACACGTGTCAGCCGCGTTCGCCAGGTGCCCAGGCCGTTCCCCGACATGTCGTCGGGCTTCGGTTCGCCGTGGCCGACGGTGAACGCCACCTTCACCCCCTTGCCGAGCCGAAGGCGGTCCAGCGCCGAGGTGATCGCGTCTTCACCCTTGAAGTTCGACTCGAAGTAATCGGCAACCCGGCGCTGGCCGCGCGAGGGCTCGTCAAACATCTCCTGGGTCCGGACGATGACCGGTGCTGTTTCCCTGTCTTCACCGTACTCGATCAGAACGCCGCCGCCGCGAAGCAGCCCAAGTTCGGGAACTCGGCGGGCCAGTTCCTCGATCCGCGAGAGATCCTCGTAAGGATTGAGGGAGGCAATCCGGATCTTCTCCGGGTTGATCGACTTGTAGGCGTCGAGAAGCTGGACGACCCGGGCCTTGTGCTGCTCGGCAATCGGGCTGGCGCCCGAGAGGATCGTGAACGTCACCGGCCGGTCCAGCGCCCGGACGCGGGCGATGCTCTCGGGGGTCAGCGAGTAGGTTCCCTCTCGGGTCAGGTCCAGGGGCGTCCCACCGTAGCGGAACGCCAGCACGTTCAGCACAATCAGGACGCCCGCCAGCAGCGAGATATCCAGGAAGGCGTCAGAGACGTCGATCGTTCGGCGGAGCGTCGGGCTTTCGTGGCGATACCGGCGGTTCATCCGGGTGAGAGAGACCACCATCAGGAAGCCCATGCCGAAGATCGGCAGTGCCCAGGGGACTCCCTGCGTCGCCGCGACTCCGGCGCCGATCAGGATCAGGACCAGTCCGAGCGCCACACCGAAGACCATCCGGTCACGCCGGCTCGCGAGCGGGGCGTCGCCCTCGGGCTCGCCCGCCAGCGATCGCCCCGGCGCCGCGCCCCGGAGAATCCAGGTCAGTACCAGGAACGCCGCCAGCGCCGAGCCGGCCGTCAGCACGTCGCCCCTCGACAGGAAGGAGAGCACTCGCTCGCTCATCGTCAACGATTCCCCCGTGCCGAGACGATCCGGACTGTCAGGCTCAAAAGCAAGACGCAGGCCGATAGGTGCAGCGCCAGGTGCCGCAGATCGAGCCGGCCGAGGCCGAAAGCCGCGACCTGGTGCAAGATCGAGGTATACTGAACCGCCTCGGCCCATCCGGTCCGCGTCCGCGCCGCGAACTGCCCCAGCAGCGGGATCATCCCGACCAGGAAGAACAGCACCGCGAACGTCCAGATGGCCGCCACAAGCTGGTTCCTTGTCGAGGCACTGCAAAGAATCCCGATCGCCACGAGCATCATTCCGAGCGTGGTGAGGCCGACCGCCAGTGCGATCAGCGGCCCGACATCGAACGGAAAATGGGCCTGATAATACAGGAACGGCAAGTACAGTGCGAACGGTACCAGCAGCACCAGATACATCACCACGCCCGCCAACCACTTTGCCAGAACGACCTGGGCCTCCGTGACGGGGAGGGTCAGCAGCGTTTCGATCGTCCCGGACCGTCGCTCTTCGGCGAGCAGCCGCATCGTCAGGACCGGGATGGCCATCAGCATTCCCAACCAGAACGACGGGCTCGACGATATGTAAGTCGACATCGGGTCGTTCAGGCTGGAATACTCGCCGTGAGTCCGAACCGGGTCGCTGAGCGTGTCGACCAGCACCCAGAAGTTGAGGAAAGCCAGAACCTGGAACGCGAGCAGAACCAGGTAGGCCATCGGCGAAAGAAAGTAGGCCGCCAGCTCGCGTCGGAGCAGCTCGTTGACGTGCCGCATGGTCAGGAGGCCTCCTGTCGGGCGTCGGCGAGGGCCTCGCGGTTGACAGCCTGGATGAATTGCTCTTCCAGCGTGCTCCGGCTCAGGTCGAGACGACGGAGCGGCCAGCCGTTGGAGACCAGCTTCTGGCCGATCGCCTCGCGGAGGTCTCGACCGTCCCGGGCCTGCACCCGGAGGGCGATGAACGGACCATCCTGCCCCTCGACGGCGACCCGGTCGACCCCGGTAACCGTCTGAATCGCGGGTGCGATGGCGTCGGCCGGACCCTTCGCCTCGACCACAATCGAGGTCTCGCGGCGGAGGTCCTCAAGCCGGCCGTCCACGGCGATTCGACCCCTCGCGATGATGATCACGCGATTACAGACGGCCTCGACCTCCGGCAAGATATGCGTCGACAGCAGTATCGTGTGCCGGGCGCCCAGCTCTCGGATCAGTGAGCGGACCTCCAGGATCTGGATCGGATCGAGGCCGCTGGTCGGCTCGTCGAGGATCAGGATCGGGGGATCGTGCAGCAGCGCCCCGGCCAGTCCGACCCGCTGACGATATCCACGCGAGAGCTGGCCTATGATCCGGTTCTCGACCTCCTCCAGCCGACACCGCGTGACGACCTCGGCGATCGCCCGCCGCAAGCTCGAACGCGGAACGTCCTTGAGCCTTGCCCGGAACCGGAGGAACTCCCGAACCCGCATCTCAGGATAAAGCGGAACGCTTTCCGGCAGATATCCTAGCTTGCGACGGACCTCCAGCGGCTCGTCGAGGACGTCGTGCCCGGCCAGCACCGCCCGGCCGCTGGTCGGCGTCAGGTAGGTGGTGAGCATGCGCATCGTGGTGGTCTTGCCCGCACCGTTCGGGCCGAGCAGGCCGACGATCTCGCCGGTACCCACCGCAAAGCTGACGTCGTCGACGGCCCGGAACGACCCGAACCGCCTCGACAATCGGTCGACCTCAATCATCCGACGAGCGAGCCTCCAGGGATCCGGCACTCCGGGCGTCCCCGGCCGATCGGCCGGGGCGAGGGCGCCCTGATCTCCAATACGCATGAGATACACAATATACCCGCCGACCAGTGGGCGTAACATGACCCCGTCTGGCTCAGAGGATGGGAAGAGCGCTGATGGAAGGGCCGGGAGGGAAGATGGAAAAATTCCAGGTTATTGTCCGGTAACCCTTTCCATCACTTCGCCATCCTCGGTCGATTCGACCAAAACCTCTCAGCCCGGCCGGGCGCGAGCGACCCAGACCAGCACGACAATGGAACGGTCGATCACCTCGGCGGCCGGTGAGCTGCGTTCCTGCTCGGGGGTCGGGCCGTTGGTCCTCGTCAGGGCAGGGGTCGGGCCGGATCGGGGAATGTCGGGGGGTGGTTGAGCGGGCGCGGTCGGGTCATCCTGGCGGAAGGCGAGATCCTCGCGAGGGATCTGCAACTCGGCGACCGGCGAGCAGGCCTCGACCTGGCCGCCCTGGGCCAGGCGAGTCATCACCGCGTGGTCGGCGGGTCGCTCCTCGACTCGCTCGTGAAGCGCGACGCGGAGCTGGTCGCGCAGACTTTCCAGCTCGCGGGGTCCGACCACCAGCGCGAAAACCGTGGCCCGTTCCGGATGCTTCGGATCCATCGCGATCCCCTGTGCCACGGTGATCTTGTAAAAGTTATACCGGGTCGTCTCCTCGACGATGCTGGCGACTCTGCGCTCGTCGGAGCCGTCGCCGGGGTCAGTGACGAGGAAGACCTGGCGAAGTCCGGGATGCTCAAGATACTCCCGAACGTGAGCGAGCTCCTCACGGCCGGCATCGGCCGACTTCACCGGGGCGGGTGTAGGGCGATTGTCGCGCGGTTGGTCGGCATGGCCTCGCTCGGTCCGGGGATGCGAGAAGGCCGGCCATCGTGGGTCGGAGGGGCCCGGCGGTGTCTTGTGGGGGGCGATGTCGGCCATCTCGGAACCCTTTGTCTCCGGAGCGACCCCACGGTCAAGCCTCGGGAGCATCCATGGCATCATGATTGATACCATTAGTCCGGCGGCGATGGTAACGAGGGTTGCGGCGCGGACCGGCCCTCGTGCGAGGGCGCCCCGTGCGACACCGAGCAACGCGCGTCGTCGGAATTGCCGAAGAACTCGCCCCGAGAGGTCACGTGGAGATTCTCGGGGCAGCCCGGCGAGCAGGTCGCGGACAGCCGCGAGCCCGCGCAGGTCGTCGGCGAGTCGGGGGTCCTCCAGCAGGGCCGACTCGACGGCGTGCCGCTCCTCGGGGCCGAGGCGGCCGTCGAGGTAGGCACTCAGGATCGATTCATCTTCGAGGATCATGAGGATGGTCTTCGGGGAATGGGGCCTGGACCGCGAAAATCGTCTCGGGCCTCGTGCCCGCCGGATGCGCTGGGTGGTTCAGGGGCCGGAGGTCGCCCCTTGCTGGGCCGGGCGGGGCTCGTCGACCAGGGGGCGGAGCCGGTCTCGCAGTTCGCAACGAGCCCGGTGCAATCGGCTCCTGACCGTCCCGACTGGGATCCCCAGGGTCTCGGCGATCTCCTCGTAGCTTCGGCCGTCGAAGTCCTTCAAAACGACGACGGCGCGGTGCTCGGGACTCAGCTCGTCGAGAGCCGCGGCGACGATCCGTTGCCGCTCGGCCCGCTCGAGTGGAGCGGCGGGGTCGGCCTCGACCGACTCGTCGGCCGGGTGCAGACCCCGGGGCGCCTCGCGACGGTTTGCCGGCGGGGGCGCCGCCCGGACTCGCCGTCGCCGGTGCCCCGAGAGGGCCAGATTCACCGCGATCCGATGGATCCACGTGTAGAATGAGCTCTCCCCCTGGAACTGGTCGAGCTTCTCGAACGCGCGGACGAACGCGTCCTGGAGGATGTCCTCGGGATCCCCCGCCGATCCGACCACTCGCGCGATCGTTGGGTAGAGCCGGTCCTGATATCTCTGGACGAGAAGCCCGAAGGCCTCGGTCCGGCCGGACCGGCAGGCCTCCACCAGGCTCAGATCGTCGGGAGTCCGCGACATCATCATGATTGGACGCCCGGCCCGGGTGGCGCGTTCCAGGAAGAAGACAGTCACCGGGAATCCCGCGCCCGGGGCCGTCGCCGGCACCTCCCTGCCCAGCCGCGCCGGCGACGCCTCCGGCCCGGCCGGCCATAAGCCGGCTGATGTTCGCATTCTATCCCCGGCCGTCCGCGCCCGGATAGGGCCCGGTACCGGCCATGGCCCGCGAGGGTCCTTCCGGGAGTTTTCCAGATCGGTCCCGGGGGGACGACTGGACCATCGCCGACCGCTTCGCCTTGCGCTGGAACCGCTCTCACCCTCCTCCTTCATCCCATCTCTCGGCGGCCCGTGGCACCACCGGCGACAGTCCAGAAGCCTGAAATTTTTCTGATGCCGACCGCTTGCCAACGCACAATCAAAAAGATATCCTCGACTTTCGCTCGATTGCTTATCTACTATTGCGATGATGAATTCAGAGGTTGGTGTCGTCACCATTGCATGGTGTTCGGCGCGCCTCTGTGGAGGTCGAGCGATGGGGGGGCATTCCCTCGCCGCGCGGGTCGCGTGCGATGTGGTGCCCGGGGCGGGCTCCTCCGTGGGGCGAGGAGCGCGAGCGGGTCATGGGGCAGCCGGCGACGGTCAACGGCCCCGGAAACGCTGGATCGGTTTTACGTTCGTTCGTCAACTGGTGAAGTATTAAAGACGCCTCGACGCCGTGCATAGTGGCGATCGGGCCGTCGGCGACGAGATTGGACGACGAGGCAGCAGGAGAAACTGCGAGGGACGCGGCCCGTTCGGGTTGCGCGCCCATGCCCCGGGCCTGCGTGCACCTGGGCGAATCCCGCTGGTGTCGTGCCCGCCGAGGGTTCACCCCCCTGGACCGAGCATGCCACTGGAACAGCGACATTGTACCTGCAATTCAAGGAACGACGCATGCGATATGTTGAGCACCTGCGAAAGCGGCGGAATTCCTCGCGACGGGCACGTTTTCGGCCAACGGCCGAGGGTCTCGAGCCCCGGTTGGTCCTCTCCGGTTTTTCGGCCGGGGTCAACCTTCAGAGCAATCAATGGTACAACTACGACCCGATTTGGACGGATTTGCACAATCTCATGGGGACCTGGTGGGATAATGGCCAGGCGGTCACCACACTGACCGCCGACGGCTACCCGACGTCGGGCACGCCGTCGATCGGCATTACGGATACCGGCTACCCCGCTGGCGAGTATCAGTTTAGCTTCACCGGCGCCGGTATCCCCTCCTTCAGCGGTGCCGGGCAACTGGTCGGGACCACAACGGTCTCCAACGGTGTCACGACGGGCACGGTCCTGGTCAACCCATCGGCCGGCTTTGAGGTCAACCTGACGATGTCGGGGCTCGATCCCTCGAACCCCATGGATAACTTCCACTTCATGATGCCCGGCTACGGCAACGGAACCAATCCCGAGCCGATGTACACACCCCAGTTCCTCCAGTCGCTCGCTCCATTCTCAGATATCCGCTTCATGAACTGGGGTCAAACCAATAACTCCACCGTCGCCAATTGGTCCCAGCGCGTCCTGCCAAACGCCCTGATCACAGACGGACCCGGAGGCGTGCCTTACGAAGACATGATTACGCTGTGCAATGACGCGCACAAGGACATGTGGATCAACATTCCGGCGGAGGCGACGCCCCAGTTCGTCCAGAGCCTGGCCCAGCTCATCCACTCCCAGCTCGACCCGAGCCTGAATGTTTACATCGAGTACAGCAACGAGATCTGGAACTACGGCTTTTCCGCCTATTCGCAGGTCGCCGCCATCGCGGCCTCCAATCCGGTCATCGACCACACGCTGAGCCAGTACCAGCAGGTGGCCGACCAGGCGGCGTACACCACAATCGTGGATGGCCAGATTTTCAAGCAGGTCTTTGGTGCCGGGTCATCTCAAGTGCGGCCGATCCTTGGCGGGCAGTTTGCCTGGGACCAGTTTCAAACCGACGAACTCCAGTTCATCCAGCAAGTTTTCGGTGCCCCATCAAAATTCGTGTATGCCCAGGCGGTAGCTCCCTACATTGACGGTGGGGATTCGAACACCCCAAATCTGACCCTCGACCAACTCTTCGCCGACCTTCAGAATAACCTGACCAACTGGTGGGGGCCCCAGGTCCGCACTGATGCCGCTCTGGACCAGCAGTACGGCCTCCCAATGGTTGCCTACGAGGGTGGACAGGGGCTGATGCCGGGCACCAACGGCGCTAACTTCGCCGTCATGAGCCAGGCTCAGTCTGATCCGCGTATGTATACATTATATCAAGAGTTGATGAGTACGTGGAGCCAGGGCGGCGGCCAGCTCTTCAATGTTTATCAGCTCGACGGTCCCTACACGATTTGGGGCTTCTGGGGGATGTTCCCGTCGGTCTCCCAGATTGGCGGGATGAAGTATAACGGCCTGCTCTCCTCGTTCCTGTCCGCTGGCGACACCAATGGCGATGGCGTCGTCAATTTCGCGGATTTCCAAACGCTTGCCGCCAACTATGGGACGACAAACGCCAACTGGATGCAGGGCGACTTCAACGGTGATAACGCGGTCAACGGGATCGACCTGAATCTTCTCCGGTCGAATATCACCCCGTCGGGCTTCACGCCGACGGAGTTCGCCCAGCAAGCTCTTTTTGGTCAGGCGGTGACGGTGAACACTCCGACCGCGCTGGATTACTCCGGTTATGGTGTCACTCCTGCCGGATCGCTGGCGAGCTCCGGAACGACGGGGACAGTGCAGGTCAACCAGGACGGCGCCGGCAATCCGATTTTGATGGGCGGAGCCCTTTATTCGCAGGGCCTCGGTTTCACCGGAGGTTCGCAGACCACGCTGGCGCTCAACGGGCAGTTCACCGAGTTCGACGCGATGATCGGCATGGAGGCTTCGGCGGCGGCGGGGTCGTCGGTGATTTTCCAGGTAATTGGCGATGGGAAGGTGTACTATCAGTCGCCGCTGATCTCGGCCGCTTCGGCCGCGACACCGGTCTCAATTAACGTGACGGGGGTTCAGAAGTTGACCCTGGTGGTTGAAGCTGGACCGGGCACCTCGCCGGCTGGCGACCTCGCCGCCTTCGGCGATGCCCGCGTCGTCTCCACGGCCAACTTTGGCTCCACAACCCCCGACACTCTCACCTGGACCATCACCCAGAATGGGAAGGTCGTCAGCACGCAGACCGCCGACTCGTTCGTGTTGCCGGCGATCGCTGGGGTTTACAACCTGATGGTCACCGCCACGGACGCGCAGGGGCAGACCGGCTCGGCCTCGACGACCGTTACGGTGGTCCCGAACGTTGCCTCCGCCACGTTCCTTGGAAGCGATACCACCAACAAGGGGGTTTGGCGGTACAACTATGGAGCCGAGGGCGTCTGGATCGCCGGACGGACTCCAAGCGTTCCACCCGACTCCAACGTCAACGTTTCGGTCGTCGGCGCCTCAACATCCACCTGGTCCAGCAGCACGTCCGATCCTCGAGCGCTCCAGCAGCTTTCCGGCATCGACCCGAGCATGATCCAGTGGTACGGCTCCAGCTTCACGATTAACGTCAACCTCAACGACGGCATGATGCACGACCTGGCGCTCTACGCAGTCGATTGGGATAGTCTCGGCCGTAGCGAGTTGATTCAGTTGATCGATCCGTCCACCGGGAACGTACTGGATTCAGAGACTCTCTCGGCATTCACGACCGGTACGTACCTGAAGTGGCAGGTCAGTGGCAGCGTGCAGATCCACGTCACGGGCCTTACCGGACCGAACGCGGTTGTTGCCGGCCTGTTCGTGGACGCGGCACCTGGGACAACGCCGAGCCCGATGCCTTCGCCTGGATCCTCGCCGACGCCGAGTCCGACGCCCTCGCCGACGCCGAGTCCGACACCTTCGCCGACGCCGAGTCCGACACCTTCGCCGACGCCGAGTCCGACACCTTCGCCGACGCCGAGTCCGACACCTTCGCCGACGCCGAGTCCGACACCTTCACCGACACCGAGTCCGACGCCTTCACCGACACCGAGTCCTTCGGCGACATTTGTGTCGCAGGACACGGCGACGCAGGGGGGTTGGATAGGGAAGTACGGGTCGCTGGGGAGTGATATCGAGGGTCAGCCCTCGACGCTTCCGTCGTACGCGCAGGTGGGGTTCAGCAACACGATGCTGTGGACGTGGGCGACGAGCACGACGGACGTTCGTGCGTTACAGACACCTGGCGGAAGCAGTCGAACGGCGACGGCGTGGTATAATACGACGTTCACGATTGACGTGAATTTGACCGATGGTCAGACTCACAATCTGAGTCTGTACGCGGTGGACTGGGTAGCGGGTAAGGATCGGAGCGAGCAATTCCAGGTGATTGACCCGGCGACGGGTAAGGTACTGGATACGGAGACGCTTTCGAGCTTTTATAACGGAGCGTACCTGACGTGGGCGATCAGCGGGCATGTGCAGATCAAGGTAACGATGCTGACGGGTCCGAACGCCGTCGTCAGCGGCGTGTTCCTGCAGTGAGCCTGAGGCCGAAGTTCTGCACTTGTTTTTGAAGTCGAGGGAACGGGCGGGGCGGTGGATGGGCCCCGCCCGTTCCCTGCGCTGGGTTGCTCCCTTGCGAGGAGTCAGGGAGATATCAGCGCCCGCCTGATTCCCACCGCTTGTAAACGCGCTCGAAGGCAGCGATCGCCTCGGCGAACCGCTCGTGGTCCTCGTCGTAGAGGGCGCCCGTCTCGAGCGGGAGCCGGCGGACGCCCTCGGCGACCTGATCGCGGGCGCCTTGCATCTGGAAATAGATCCGTTCGAGAGTCGGCCGATCGGCGTGGTTGCCCGCCATCACGTCGAGCTTGCGACGGGCGGCCTGGATTCGATCGTCGATCGAACGGAGCTGCTGCTCGAGAGTGGCGCGCTCGGCGTAGTGGTTACGGACCGGATAGGTTGGGCTCTTGAACGGCACGGCCGGGCGCAGGCTGCCCGCCTGGGGCTGCTCGGCGGCCTCCGTGATCGCAGTCGAGGTGGACACCTGTCTGGAACCTCCACACGGGATTGAAGACGGCGAGCGAGGGGAGCATCCCCCCGGTCGGGCCCGATGGTCGGCTCGCGTTGAGGCGATTGGGCCGCGTCGCTACAATTCTGATCGGTCGGGCCGCCGACCGCCAGAGCATCCTCGCCGAGGGCGTGGGATCGGATCGCTCTGTCTCGCTCCAGGGAGGGACGCCGATGGTCAAGATGCGGACCGGGATGATCCTGGCGATGCTCGCGGCGCGCTTCGCCGCCGGGCCGAGCGGATCGATTGCGATCGCGGCCGAGACCGAGCGGCCTGAGGTCGCCGCGGGATGGGCGATTGAGGAGGTCGCCCGGGCCCCTCGAATCCTGTTTCCAACCGCCATCGTTGCCGCGCCCGACGGAACGCTCTATCTTGGCTCCGACCCGATGGACATGCCGGGCCCGTCGACCTCGCCGATCGATTCGGTGGTCGCGATCCAGCCAGGTGGCAAGATCGTTCCTTTCGCCGAGAAGCTCTGGAGTGTGATGGGACTGGAATGGGCTGATGGTGTGCTCTACGTGGTCCACGCACCGTTTCTTTCGGCGTTTCGCGATAGCAACGGCGATGGCCGTGCTGAGGATCGGGTCGATCTGATGACAGGTCTCGGCCCTCGATTGCCTGGCGCCAGTGGGATGAACGACCATGTCGCCTCGGGTCTCCGGCTGGGGATGGACGGGTTCCTTTATATAGCCGTCGGCGACAAGGGAATCCCGCGGGGAGTGGGTCGCGACGGCAAGACGATCCAGCTTCGAGGCGGCGGCGTGATCCGGATTCGAACAGATGGGACCGGACTGGAAGTCGTCTCGACCGGTGAACGCAACCCGCTCTCGGTGGCGCTCTCAGCCGCGGACGAGATCTTCACCTACGGGAACGACGACGACAGCCACCGCTGGCCGAACAGCCTGACGCACCACATCGTCGGCGGCCATTATGGCTATCCTCACGAGTTCCTCTCCGCCCCGAAGCGATGCCTGCCGATCCTCGGCGGTCAGGACGGCGGCGCGGGGGCTCAGGGCCTCTGCTACGACGAAGACGGCCTTCCGGCCGAGTATCGCGGCAACCTCTTCTTCTGCGACTGGGGCCGGCAGGAGGTCCAGCGGATCGTTCTCCGACGCAACGGCGCCACCTTCGCGATCGCCGGCCGCTCGTCGATCGTCACGAAGGGAAAACTCGCCGATTTCCGCCCGTTCTCGATCGCCAACGCTCCCGATGGCTTCTGGCTGGTCGACTGGGCATATACCGGCTGGCGGGATCCGAAGGTCCAATCGGGCCGACTTTGCCGGCTCCGATACAAGGGCCTCGGTCAGACGAGGCCGACTCCTCGGTCGATCGGCGACGACCGCGCTTCCCTCCTCGTGGACCTGGATCACCCGGCCCGATCGGTCCGGATGGAAACTCAGCGGGCCCTGGCGCGGATGGGATCATCGGCTGTTCCCGACCTCGTGCAACGGCTGCAATCCGGGGGATCCGACCTCGGCCGGACGCACGCGATCTGGGCTCTCGATGCGATCGGAGGCATCGAGGCCCGGAAAGCCATTGTCGCCGCGATCGATGATCGATCGGTGGGCGTTCGGCTCCAGGCGTCGCGATCGTCGGGGATTCGGGGGGATCGCGAGGCCATCTCCGCGCTGGTCCGTTTATTGAAGGATCGGGATGCGGCGGTCCGTCGTGAGGCGGCCATCGCGATCGGCCGGATTGGGGAGAAGTCGGCCGCGCCGGCGCTCTTTGCGGCGCTCGACGACGGCGACCGCTTTGCGGCCTGGTCGATCCGAGGTGCGATCCGGCGGATGGGCGCCTGGGACCAGGCGGAGGTGGTCGCCGCGCTGCTCGACGAACGGCGAGGACAGCCGGCGCTGGAGCTCACCGATGAAGTCTGGGACGTCGCCGTGGCCCGGGCTTTAACCGAGGCACTCCGGAGATCGGATCGCTCGGTGCTTCGAGCCCGGATCGTGGAGAACCTTGCCGGTATCTTCCGTCAGTACCCGGAGTGGTCGGGTGACTGGTACGGTCCAAACCCGCTGGCGAGCGAGCCGCCCTCGAAGACGCGGAACTGGTCGCCGGAAGGGATGCAGGCGGTTGCCGATGGCCTGGCGATTGGCCTGGTCGATCGCGACGCCGAGGTCCGTGCCCGGGCGATCGTCGGTCTGGGCGAGGTCGGTCCGGACGCCGCCGGTCTGCTTGCCGCCGCGCTGCCGAGAGAGCCCGAACCGCGAAATCAGGAGGCGATTGTCGAGGCCCTCGGCAAGACCCAGGACGCCGCCGCGATCCCGGCTCTCGTGGCGATCCTCTCGGATGCCCAACGAGCCGAGCCGGTTCGCGTGGCGGCTCTGCGAGGGCTCTCAACCACCCGAGATCGGGCGGCGTTCAACGCTCGGATTGGCCTGATCTACGACCCGAACGCGCCGCCGGGCCTCGTCGCGGCGGCACTTCCGGGCCTGGCACAGTCCGGCATTCTGCCGCCGAACGACCTGGCTGCTTTCCTCGAAAGTCCGCACGCCCCGATCCGGGTCGCGGCCCTTCTGAGCCTCAACATCCGCCGCGAATTACCCGAGGAGGTCCGCCGATCGGTCCTCGACCGGCTCGACGACAAGGACGCGAACGTTCGCGAGGCCGCGGTCCTGGCTTCGGTCGCCTGCCGGATGATGGCGGCCGTCCCTCGCCTTTTGCAACAGGCCGGAGGCTCCGAGCAGGCGGTCCGCGACCGGGCGATTGCGGCACTCTGCCGGCTCCCCGATCCGCGAGCCGTTGATGTCTACCTGGGCGCGCTCGTTGATCCCAGATTTCGAAACGCGGCCGGCTTGGCGCTCGCGGCGGTCCGCGATCGCGAGGACGGCCGAATCCTGGCGGCCGCGCGATCGGGACGCTTCGACGGCCCCGCTCTCGCCGAGCTCGAACAAGCCCTCGCGCGGTTCACGGTCATCCCCGCCTGGCGCGTGATCGGCCCGTTCCCGAGGACGACTCCTCAGCTTTTCCTCGGCGAGTCTCGGATCGACTTCGCTCAGGGACAGATCGGAGCCGGTGGCAGGGCCGTCGCCTGGTCTACACGACGCGCCGAGCCCTCGACCGGCCGCGTGGACCTCGACGATCTGAAGCGCCTCGGCGACGGCGATCCGGGCGTCTCGATGGACCTCGCCGCGTTCGCCCATGCCGAGGTCGATTCCGACGCCGAGGGTCCAGCGCTGTTGAGGCTCCACTCAAGCGGACCCATGATCGTGACGGTCAACGAGCGGATGGTCCTCGACGGTCGCCAGTCGCCTGGCTCCCCTGACGGCGACCTCGTCCGTTTTCGGCTGGTTCGCGGCCGGAATCGCATTTTGATCGAGACCCGTGAGGGGCTCGGTCGATGGTCGTTCAGCGCCCGGATCGCGCGGAGCCCAGCCATCGCCGGTCCCGTCGCCTCGAAGGGAGGCTCGCGATCCGAGACGCTCCGCGATTTCGCGATGAAGCACGAGGGCGACCCTCGACGGGGCGAGGCCCTCTTCTTCGACCAGCGACGACTCGATTGCGCCCGATGCCACTCGGTCGGCGGCCGGGGAACCGCCACCATCGGCCCCGACCTCGCCGGGATCGGCCGGAAGTACGATCGGCCCGAGCTGATTCGATCCGTGCTGGAGCCTTCGAGCCGGATCGCGGTGGGATATCAGCCGGTCTCGATCGCCACCAGGGACGGCCGCCTCCATTCGGGGATCGTCCGCGCCGAGACCGACGAGTCGATCGACCTTGCCGACACCGAGGCCCGGATCATCCACCTGCCAAAGCGCGACGTCGAGGTGCGCAGGACCGCCGCCGGTTCCATCATGCCGGCTCTCGCCGCCGAGGCCCTCTCGCCAGCCGAGTTCGCCGACCTCATCCGCTTCCTCGCCAGCGAAAATTCCTCGGCCCGCTGATCGCTCACCGCTCCTCGCCGAAAGCCACTATCGCGACGCCAACGGCGATCAGGAGGGTCCCGAACCATCGCGAGGTCCCCACTTCCTCGCGAAGATAAAACCTCGCCAGAAGCGCCGAGAGCGGATACGAGGCCGCCGTCATCGGCAAGGCAAAGCTCAGGTCGGCCCGGCGAAGAGCCATCAAGTAGAGCAAAAGATGGACCGCGAGCAAGACCACGCCCGCGATGACCCAGCCGTTTCGAGCGATCGCCCAGACCTGGCCAATCGAGACTCCACGGCACTCCATGGCACTTTTTACCCCCTTCGCCAACGCGGTTTCACCCAGCGAGAGGGCCATCACCGAAGCTGACATAAAAATAAAAATATACGAACGCTCGTTTGTCATTAGGCGCCTCCTCGGCGGCCGGGCCGCGGTAGTTCCATCGCTCGCGAGAGCCCGGCGAAAGCCTCAATCAGTCCCTCAACCTCCGACTCGCGATGGTTGGCGTTGCACTGAATCCGCAGGACTCCAGCATGGTACGGAACCGCCGGGAAGAGGACCGACTGAACATAATAGCCTCGGTCGAATAGGTACTTCCCTGCGCGAAGTGTCTCGGCCTCGTCGCCGATCAGGACCGAGACGATCGGCGTGACGGCGCCCATCACGACGAGTCCCAGGTCGGCCAGGCCGCTGGTCAGTCGCCGGATCGCCGCCTCAAGCCGCGCACGGAGCTTCGGGTACTCCTCTGACCGGAGGATCTCGATCACCACCCCAATCGCCTCCAGGTACGGCGGGACCACGGGACCACCGAAAATATAGGGATTGCATCGAATCTTTAAGAGTCGATGAAATGAGGCTGGTCCGCCGATGAATCCACCCGCGCAGGAGAAGGCTTTCGAGAGGGAGCCGACCACGAAGGCATTTTCATAGCTGCCGAGGGCTTGCAGGACGGTCCCCTTGCCCTGTTCTCCGAGGACGCCGGTTCCGTGGGCGTCGTCGACGTAGAGGACCGCGTCGGCGGCGCGGGCGACGGCGTCGAGGTCGGCCATGGGGGGGATTCGGCCGCTCATGCTGTAGACGCCGTCGATGCAGACGATCGCGGATCGATAGGGGCGGAGCGAGCGAAGCGTCTTCTCAAGAGCGGTGGGGTCGCCGTGGGTGAACGTCGCGACCTTCGCGCCGTTCTGGCGGGCGATCTTGGCGGCTTCTTGCATCGAGCTGTGCGCCTGCTCGTCCAGCGCGATCGCGTCTTGCCTGGCGGCCAGGCCAGGGATCGCGCCGAGGTTGGTCAGCATGACCGAGGGGAGGATCAGGACGGACTCGATCCCCAGCCAGTCGGCCAGCTTTTCCTCGGCCTCGATGTTCGCCCGGACGCTCGCGAACGCCCGGGAGGCACCGTTGTGGGTACCCCATTTTTCGATTCCGCGGCGGATGGCCTCCTGGACACGAGGGTCCTGATCGAGCCCGAGGAAGCTGTCGGAGCCGAAGTGGATGAGCTCTCGGCCATCGACCACGATCCGGCGTCCGGGTCCGGATGCGTCGACCACCAGGTCCTTCAGGTGGGCCTCGGGATGCTCGCGGCCGAACTGCTCGATGATCCGGACGAGCGAGTTCTGCCGGAGTGCCCGGTTCAGCTTCTCCATCGACGCCGAGGCGGTCATTATTGAGTCCTGATACACGAGCCCGGGGAAGGGCTCCGCCGGGTTCCCTGGCGGAAAGGGTTTTTCCTCGGCGGCCGACCGCCGATCGTTCGAAAGCCATTCTCGCAGACGATCGGATTCAGGACGATCGGAAAGCTTCCCGAAAGCCGGTCTGGCCCTTGCCGCCTTCACGGGCGGTCGGTTCGAGCGTGCATCGCCTGGATTCGTGGACACAAAAAGGCCCGCGCCGGCGGTTGGCCGGGCGGGCCCTGGGATCGGTCTGGCGATCGATATTGGGTTCAGTTGGCCTGCACGTCGGATTTCATGACCGGCATGCCCTGATTCTTGAGCTTCGCGGCGGCCTCGGGCGGGAGGGTGGCCGGTCCGCCGGATTCCGCCTTGACCGAGCCGGGCGGCGGTGGGGAGGGGACCGTGGGGAGTTCGTCGGAATGATTGCAGCCGGTGAGGGCCAGGGCGGCCAGCGGAGCGATCGCCAGGAGGGTTCGGCGGAGCATGAAGGTTCCTCGAATCGAGAGTGAGAAAAAGCGAGGGGCCAGGCCTGTGGGCCCGGCCCAGGTCGATCGCTCGATATCAATACGAGTCGGCGCTGATGGCCTCGCCGCCGCCCCGGGTGCTGAGGGCCCGGTAGATCCCGATCTGGGCGCCTGGCGGCGGAGAGCTTCCGCCGGGGACGGTGAAGTTTTGAAGGTTGCCCATGTTGATCGTGTTCTTGATGAAGTGGACCGAGCCGTCGCCGAAGACGAAGTTGGCGCCGCCGGGATGGAGGCTCCGGAAGCTGTACTGCCCCTCGTTGAGGACCCGGGCGCCCATCGGGGCGTACAGCCATCCGTCAACATAGTTGGGGCCGCCGATGGTCGCCGGGACGTCGGGGATCGCCAGCGGGGCGTTGAGCCGGGCCGCCGTCGAGGTGCAGGCCTGCGGGCGGGTCACGCCGGGGGTCAGGTTCGACCGGGCGCCGAAGTAGCCGCCGCGGTTCCAGAAGTTGAAGAATGGGTCGGGATCGTTGGCGAACCGCGACATCTCGCCGATGAACATCGTGTTGCTCAGGCCGTCGGTGATCGCCGCGATCGTATAGGAGATGTCGTAGGCGAAGGCGCCGTCGCCCTGGATCTGGGTCGGGCAGCCGTACCACCAGTGCCAGACGTCCCAGGTGCCGAAGCTCGCCGCGTAGGAGGTCTGCGAATAAGGCTCATTCACGTCCTGGGGATGGCCGGAACGTGGCGTCCGTAGCGAGTCGTCGGGGCAGAGGTAGGGGTTGATGGTCGAGGAAAGGGCTGTGTACTGGACCATCCCCGGGTCGACCCCGAAGTACTGGCCGCCGATCGAGGCGCCGGCGGGGAAGTTGAAGTTGATCGCGTTGTAGATCGGTCCCTGCTCCATGTAGGGCAGGATATAGGTGAAGACGGTGTGCAGGCGGCTCATCCCGTTGCTCGTCAGCGAGCAACCGTAGGCTTTGTCCTGCGGGCCGTAAGCCTGGATTCCGATCGGATAGATCGTGTTGGCGCTTTCATAATTGGCGATCGCCAGGCCGATTTGCTTGAGGTTGTTGGTACACTGGGAACGGCGGGCGGCCTCGCGCGCCGCCTGCACGGCGGGAAGTAACAGTGCGATCAGAACCGCGATGATGGCGATGACGACCAGCAGTTCGATCAGCGTGAACGCCAAACGAGGGCGAGGACAGGGAGCATTCGTGCGCATGGAAGTCCACTCCACGGAGCCGTAAAGCGCCTGGGCTCAGGCCCATCACTGGGCGAGCCTCGGCCATGACTTTCAAGGGATGATAAGAAAAGCGAGAGAGACAACCCCAGTCGGGTGAGCCTCGGCAAAAGCCGGGTTCCTTTCCCGATCGCCTCATCCGCGAGGGATCGGGTTGGATTGGGCTCGTGCCAGGGCTCAGGGAGGGTCATCCGGGGGATACGGAGAGGGCAGTCCGAGATTCAGCCGGTTCGACGACGCGTATCCTTCGGGATCGGGTCGCCCATCAGAGGGATCGCCACGGAGAAAGGGGCGATTCCGATCTCATTTTACGGCGCGCCGGGTTGTTCGTTCCGGCCCGATCGTGCGACGCGAAAGAGGACCGCCGCCAGATCCCTAATACTTAACTGACGGACAGGGCGCTGTCAAGCGGCTCGATCCAAACATTTGATCCGTATTTCTTCGTAGGCGAGAGTGAAAGGAGGGGGGATGAAGAAATCGCTTCCCGATAGCCGGGGATTCCAGATTCCCTGCGGATTGCCGATCGACGCACTCCACTGCCCCTGGATTTCTGGGATCTGGAGTCCGGGGTCTGGAATCTGGAATCTTCAGTCTGAGAGACGGCGGACGCGATGGCCATTCTTTCCCAGACGCTCCGTTCTTGCCGCGATCGGCGCGGAGCAGGGGGGCGTCGTTTTCCAGGTCCTCGTCGTGGTCCAGGGATGTGGGTTGGCGTGTAGTCGGGGAAACGTAACCCCTGTTTGAGATGGATTTCGGATGGCCCCTGCTCATGCACTGCCCCATGCGTTATGATGGTTCAACGAAACGCTGCCCCGGAGGGTTACCGCGTGGTGTTTTATTTGCCGAATAGGCACTCGATTATCAAGATTTTGACACGCCCATGGCCATCAAGAAATCCGATCTCTATTCCTCCCTTTGGTCAAGCTGCGACGAGCTGCGCGGGGGCATGGACGCCAGCCAGTACAAGGATTACGTCCTCGTCCTCCTGTTCATCAAGTACATCAGCGACAAGTACGCCGGCGTGCCGTTCGCGCCGATCACCATCCCGGCCGGGGCCAGCTTCGCGGACATGGTCGCGCTCAAGGGCAGCAAGGATATTGGCGACCAGATCAACAAGAAGATCCTCGCGCCCCTCGCCGCGGCCAACAAGCTGTCCGACATGCCGGACTTCAACGACGCCAACAAGCTCGGCAGCGGCAAGGAGATGGTCGACCGGCTCGACAACCTGATCGGCATCTTCGAGAACCCGGCCCTCGACTTCTCGAAGAACCGCGCCGAGGGCGACGACATCCTCGGCGACGCCTACGAATACCTGATGCGGCACTTCGCCACCGAGAGCGGCAAGAGCAAGGGGCAGTTCTACACCCCCGCCGAGGTCAGTCGCGTGATCGCGCAGATCATCGGCATCCGCCAGGCGAAGACCACCACCGCCACCACCGTCTACGACCCCACCTGCGGCTCCGGCTCGCTGCTGCTGAAGGTCGCCGACGAGGCCCCCACGCCGGTCACGCTCAACGGCCAGGAGAAGGACGCCGCCACCGCCGGCCTGGCCCGGATGAACATGATTTTGCACAACAATCCGACCGCTGTGATCGAACAGGGTAACACGCTGGTGGACCCGAAGTTCAAGGACGGCGGAGCGCTCAAGACCTTCGACTACGTCGTTGCCAATCCGCCCTTCTCCGACAAGCGATGGAGCACCGGCCTCGACCCTCACAAGGACGATTACGAGCGTTTCCGCTCGTTCGGCGTGCCGCCCGCCAGGCAGGGCGATTATGCCTACCTGCTGCACATCGTTCGCTCGCTCAAGAGCACCGGCAAGGGCGCCTGTATCCTGCCTCACGGCGTCCTTTTCCGCGGCAACGCCGAGGCCGACATCCGCCGGAACCTCGTCCGCAAGGGCTACATCAAGGGGATCATCGGCCTGCCCGCCAACCTCTTCTATGGCACCGGCATCCCCGCCTGCATCGTCGTCGTGGACAAGGAAGACTCCCAGGCTCGCAAGGGCCTTTTTATGATCGATGCCAGCCAGGGATTCATGAAGGACGGGCCCAAGAACCGCCTGCGCGCCCAGGATATCCACAAGATCGTCGATGTCTTCAACCGCCAGCTCGAGATCGACAGGTAATCTCGGATGGTCAGCGTCGAGGAGATCGAGCGGAACGATTTCAACCTCAACATCCCCCGCTACATCGACAGCCAGCAGGCCGAGGACCGCCAGGACATCGAGGGCCACCTGAAGGGCGGCATTCCCGCCGCCGACATCGACGCCCTCAGCGATTACTGGTCCGTTTGCCCGAAGCTGCGGCACGACCTGTTCCACGAGGCCCGCCCCGGATACCTGTCGCTCACCGTCGAGAAGTCGGCGATCAAGTTGACCATCTACGGCCACCCCGAGTTTGCCGCCTTCATCGCCGGCATGAACGCCCATTTCGCCGCCTGGCGGAACAGGACCGCCGGCCACCTGCGCGAGCTGGACGCCGGCTGCCATCCCAGGGAGGTGATCGCCGCCCTTTCCGAGGATCTCCTCGCCCATTACGCCGGCCAGCCGCTCATCGATCCGTACGACGTCTACCAGCACCTGCTCGATTACTGGGAGCAGACCATGCAGGACGATCTCTACCAGATCGCCGCCGACGGCTGGAAGGCCGAGACCTACCGCATCATCGAGAAGGACAAGAAGGGCAAGGAAAAAGACAGGGGCTGGGCCTGTGACCTGGTGCCCAGGCCCCTGATCGTCGCCCGATACTTCGCGAAGGAGCAGGCGGCCATCGACCAAATCGAAGCCGAGTGGGAGGCCGTCGTCGCCCGCATCGCCGAGCTGGAGGAAGAGCACGGCGGCGATGACGGCGCTTTCTCAGAGCTTGACAGGGTGAACAGGGCCAGCGTCGCCGCCCGGTTGAAGGAGCTTGATGGCCTGTATGCCGCGGAGCAGGATTCTGGCGCCGAGGCCGCCATCCTCAAGGAGTGGCTGAAACTCAACGACCAGGAGGCGTCACTCCGGAAGAAGTTCAGGACGGCAGAGGCAGATCTGGACGCGAAGGCGTACGCGAAGTACCCCACGTTGACCGAGGCCGAGGTTCAGACGCTCGCCGTGGACGATAAATGGCTTGCGGCCCTCGACGCCATGATCCACGGCGAGATGGACCGCATCAGCCGGTCCCTCACCCGTCGCGTCAAGGAGCTGGTCGAGCGCTACGAGACCTCTCTGCCGGAGATGACCCGGCGAGTCTTTGATCTGGAAGCGAAAGTGAACTGCCATCTCGAAAGGATCTGTCTGTCATGGAAGTAAAGCCTGGCTTCAAGCGATCTGAGATAGGGATGGTTCCGGATGACTGGGACGTGGTCCCGCTAGATCGGCTATGTCATACAATTTGCGATGGAACGCATTTTACGCCGAGATACGTTGCCGAAGGAGTTCCTTTTTATAGTGTCGAGAATATTACACGAGACGATTTTGTAAACACAAAATATATTTCCGTTGCCGAACATAAGATCCTCATAAAACGATGCAGGCCGGAGAAAGGCGACATTCTGATGACTCGCATCACCGCCGGTGTATTGGGAGACACCAAAATGATAGATTGGGAAGTGGATGCCAGTATTTATGTCAGCCTCGCGCTACTGAAGCCGAATGATAGAGTATGTCCAGAGTATCTTTACCGTTATACAAAATCGAAGGAATTCCGGAACGATGTAGAGAAGCGAGCCTTGATGAACGCAACTCCAAAAAAGATTAACATGAATTCAATCGGTGCGATTCCTATACCTGTGCCTCGCTCGTTGAATGAGCAAAGAGCCATCGCCGGGGCATTGAGCAATGCCAATGCCCTCATCGAATCCCTGGAGCAACTCATCGCCAAGAAGCGGCAGATTAAACTGGGCGCCATGCAGGAATTGCTCACAGGCAAGAGGCGACTTCCGGGCTTCAGTGGAAAGTGGGAGACGAGGAAACTAAACGATGTGGGCGGATGGAGGGGCGGCATGACTCCTTCGATGCGTGAGCCCCTCTATTGGCAGGGTGGAACTGTTCCGTGGATCTCGTCCGGCGATGTGAAATCTGTGCGGTTGTCCTCAACCGGAGCCGCTCTGACTGAGTATGCAATCAGATCCGGTGCAACCACTTTACTTCCACCGAATTCGATCGTTGTAGTGACACGCAGTGGTATCCTGCGTAAGTACCTGCCCGTCGCTATAAATATTGTCCCGATGGCTATCAATCAGGATATTAAGGCTATTGTGCCGCACGATCATATATCGTCTGATTACCTCCTCCATTCTCTTGTAGCCCATGGTGACCAAATTCTCGCGCAGTGTTTAAAGGCAGGGACCACTGTTGAAAGTGTCGAATTCGCGTGGCTCAAGGCATTTGCAATTCCGATTCCTCCATCTGAAGAACAAAGGGCAATAGCCGCTGTTCTCTCAGACATGGACGCCGAGATCGCCGCGCTGGAAGAAAAGCTGGCCAAGGCCCGGAACGTCAAGCAGGGCATGATGCAGGAACTCCTCACGGGGAGGATCCGACTGGTATGAAAAGGGAAGACCAGAACGTCGAGTGGAAGGAGTCGTGGCGGGACGAATATTTGAAGTGGCTCTGCGGGTTCGCCAATGCCGAGGGGGTGTTCTGGTCATTGGCCGCAACGACAGGGGCATTCCCGTCGGGGTCGCGGGCGCGAGCAAACCGATGGAGGACCTGCCGAACAAGATCCGCGACGTGCTCGGCATCATGGCCAATGTTCGGCTGGTGCGGGACGGGGGCAAGGATCTGGTGGAGATCCGCGTCGAGCCATACCCCAACCCGATCAGCTACCGGGGGGAATACCACGTCCGTAGCGGCAGCACGAAGCAGGAACTCAAGGGGGCGGCGCTCGACCGGTTTTTGCTGGGTCGGTACGGACGCACCTGGGATAGCGTGCCGGTGCCGGGCGTCTCCGCGCGGCAACTTTCAGCGTCGGCGTTCGGCACGTTCCGAAAGCTGGCCAGGCTCAGCGAGCGGATGACGGCGGCGGACCTCAAGGGGTCGCGTGAAAGTCTGCTGGAGAAACTACGACTCCTTGAAGGCAAGTATCTGACCAGGGCCGCGGTGCTGCTCTTTCATACGGATCCACAGAGATTCTTCAGCGGCTCGTATGTGAAGGTCGGATTTTTTCGTGATGGGAGCGATGTCGTTTACCACGACCTGATTGAAGGCGATCTCTTCACGCAGGCAGCCGAGACGGTCAAGATGATCCGTGCCAAGTACATGAAGGCCGCCATCACGTACCAGGGCATTCACCGGGTCGAGACCTATCCCGTGCCGTATGAGGCTCTCCGCGAAGCGGTTTTGAACGCCATCATCCACAAGGATTACGCCACGCACACCCCGATCCAGATCAAGGTCTACGAGGAAAAGATGTCGATCTGGAACCCCGGTCATCTTCCCGAAAACTGGACCCCGGAAAAGGTGATGCGGCAACACGCCTCCAAACCGTTCAATCCCGAGATTGCCAACGCGTTCTTTCGCTCCGGGGAAATCGAGATGTGGGGGCGTGGAATCGAACGTATTTTCGAGGAATGCCGCGCTGCCGGTTTCCCTGATCCCGTCATCGAATATGACGCAGGAGGCTGGTGGGCCAGGTTCTCGTTCCTGAAAGCGGTTCTGGAGCGGCTGAGTGGGGAGCCAGCACCTTCAGGGAAAACCTTCAGGGAAAACCTTCAGGGAAAAGATTGGGCGAGACCGCCCAGGCGATCGTCGAACTGATGCTTGCAAGGCCGAGAATCACGATTCCCGAGATGGCTGAGAAACTTCGCCGATCCGAACGAGCCATCTTTTTACAAATCAACAATCTCAAGAAAGATGAAATTGTTCGCCGCGTCGGCCCCGACAAGGGCGGCCACTGGGAGGTTCTGAAATGAGCACCGTCGGCCAATCCGAGCGCGTCACGCAGAACCGCGTCATCGCCCTCTTCCGCGACGAACTGAGCTACCGCAATCTCGGCGACTGGACCGACCGCGACGGCAACAGCAACATCGAGGAAGGGCTGCTCACCGCATACCTGACCCGATGCGGCTACACCGCGCCGCAGATCGCCATCGCCCTGCACAGGCTCCGCACCGAGGCCGACAACCACCACCGCGGCCTCTACGGCAATAACCAGGCCGTTTACAGCCTGCTCCGCTACGGCGTCCCGGTGAAGACCGAGGCCGGCAAGGCGACGGAAACGGTTCACCTGATTAACTGGCGAGAGCCAGAAGCAAACGACTTCGCCATCGCCGAGGAGGTCACGCTGCGCGGCGGTCACGAGCGCCGTCCCGACCTCGTGCTGTACGTCAACGGCATCGCGATCGGCACGATCGAGCTGAAGAACTCCCGCGTCTCGATTGGTGAAGGCATCCGCCAGAGCCTTTCCAACCAGCAACCCGAGTTCAACGCCTGGTTCTTCAGCACCGTGCAATTCGTCTTCGCCGGTAACGACTCCGAGGGCCTGCAATTCGGGACCGTGGGCACTCCGGAGAAGTATTTCCTCAAATGGAAGGAGGACGAGGAGGACGATACCCGCTTCAAGGTCGACAAGTACCTGCTCAAGATGTGCGACAGGAAGCGGCTGATCGAGCTGATGCACGACTTCGTGCTCTTCGACGGCGGCGTGAAGAAGCTGCCCCGCGTCCACCAGTATTTCGGCATCAAGCTCGCCCAGAATCACGTCCGCCAGCGCAAGGGCGGGATCATCTGGCACACCCAGGGGAGCGGCAAGAGCATTGTCATGCTGCTGCTCGCCCGCTGGATCCTGGAGAACAACCCCGCCGCCCGGGTCGCCATCATCACCGACCGCGATGAGCTGGACAGGCAGATCGAGCGCGTTTTCCACGAGGCCGGCGAGCCGGTCTACCGCGCCGACAGCGGACGCGACCTGATTCAACAGCTCGGGCTGGCCACTCCACGGCTGCTCTGCTCGCTGGTCCACAAGTTTGGACCAAAAGGCAAGAAGAAGACGGACGAGCAGTTCAACGCATACATCAAGGAACTGGAATCCGGCCCGAGCCTGACCACCGGCGAGGTGTTCGTGTTCGTGGACGAATGCCACCGGACCCAGGGGGGGCGGCTGCACCGGGTCATGAAGGCGATGATGCCCAACGCCGTCTTCATCGGCTTCACGGGCACGCCGCTCCTCAAGGAGGATAAGAAGACCAGCCTGATGGTCTTCGGCGGCTACATCCACACCTACAAGTTCAGCGAGGCCGTCGAGGACGAGGTGGTGCTTGACCTCGTGTACGAGGCGCGCGACATCGACCAGCGTCTCGTCTCGCAGGACCGGATCGATGCCTGGTTCGAGGCCAAGACTCGGGCGCTCAACGACTGGCAGAAGGACGAACTGAAGAAGCAATGGGGCACGATGCAGAAGCTGCTCAGCTCCCGGTCGCGCATGGGCGAGATCGTCAATGACGTTGTCTTCGATTTCAGCGTGAAGCCCCGCCTGATGAATGAGCGCGGCAACGCCATCCTCGTGGCGTCGAGCATTTATGAGGCGTGCCGGTATTTCTCGCTGTTCCAGGAGACTCCGCTCCGGGGAAAGTGCGCTCTTATCACCTCTTACAATCCCCAGACGCAGGACGTCACCCGCGAGGAGACCGGCGCCAACACCGAGACCGAAAAGCAGTTCGTTTATAACACGTACACCGATCTGCTCCGGGATGTCGAGGTCCGGCCGGGGATGACCCGGACGGAATCCTACGAGGAGCGGGCCAAGGCGCTCTTTACCCGAGAGCCGGCGAACATGAAGCTGCTCATCGTGGTGGACAAGCTGCTCACCGGCTTCGACGCGCCGCCCTGCACGTACCTCTACATCGACAAGTCGATGCAGGACCACGGGCTATTCCAGGCGATTTGCCGGACCAACCGGCTCGACGGCGAGGACAAGGATTTCGGCTACATCGTCGATTACAAGGACCTGTTCAAGAAGGTCAACAACGCCGTCGCGGTTTACACCTCGGAGCTGGATCACACCGCCCCCGGCGCCGATCCCGAGGTCATGATCCACGACCACCTCCAGAAGGGCCGCGAGCGGCTCGACGCCGCGCTGGAGACGCTCGCCCTTCTCTGCGAGCCGGTCGAGCCGCCGAGGGGCGAGCTGGAGCACATCCATTACTTCTGCGGCAACACCGAGATCCCGACCGACCTGGAGGAGCGACAGCCCCAACGCGCCGCGCTCTACAAGGGGACCGCGTCGCTGGTGCGGTCCTACGCCAACATCGCCGACGATCTGGAAGCCGCCGGCTACACGCCGGCCGACATCACGCGGATCAAGAGGGAACTTGAGCGTTACGTCAACGTCCGCGACACCGTGCGCAGGGCCAGCGGCGAAAGCCTCGACCTGAAGGCGTACGAGGCCGACATGCGGCACCTGATCGATACCTACATTGTGGCCGACGCGCCTCGGACGATCTCGCCTTTCGAGACGATGGGGCTGCTCGAACTGATCGTGAAGTCTGGGATCGCCGACGCCATCGCCGCGCAGCTCGGCGGGCTCAAGGGAGACAGAAACGCGATCGCCGAGACGATCGAGAACAACGTCCGCAGCAAGATCGTCAAGGAGCATTTGAACGATCCGGCCTTCTACGAGAAAATGTCGGCGTTGCTCGACGAGATCATCGCGGCGCGGAAGGCGAAGGCCATCGAGTACGAGGAGTATCTGAAGCGGATCGCCGAGCTGGCGAAGCAGGTGGAGGCCGGCCAGGCCGACGATACGCCCGAGCGGCTGGACACGCCGGGGAAACGCGCCCTCTACAACAACCTGGGCCAGGACGAGGAGCTGGCCCTGCGGATCGACGAGACGGTGAAGGCCACGCGTCCCGACGCCTGGCGGGGCGTCGAGACCCGCGAACGGGCCGTCAAACAGGCGCTTTACGGTGTGTTGCAAGATGTCGAGGAGGTGGAGCGCATCTTCCTCATCGTCAAGGCCCAGAAGGAATACTGATGGCCACTCAACTGAAGCTGGGCGACATCGCGGTGGAGGTCGAGCTCAAGGATATCAAGAATCTCCATCTGAGCGTTTACCCTCCCGCCGGCCGGGTCAAGATCTCCGCGCCCCGGCGGATGAGCCTCGACACCATCCGCGTCTTCGCCATCTCCAAGCTGAGCTGGATCCGGCAGCAGCAGAACAAGCTCCGCGCCCAGGAGCGCGAGACACCCCGCGAATACCTGGACCGCGAAAGCCATTATCTCTGGGGGAAACGCTACCTGCTCAAGACTGTCGAATGCGACGAAGCGCCCTCCGTCGAACGGAAACATAGCACGATCATCCTGCGGTTGCGGCCGGGTACAGCCGAGTCAAGCCGGCAGGCTATTATGGAGGCGTGGTATCGCGAGCAGCTCAAGAGTGCCGTGCCGCCATTGATCGGCAAGTGGGAACCGATACTGGGCGTCAAGGTAGACCGGTTTTTCGTCCAACGGATGAAAACGAAATGGGGGAGTTGCAACGCCCAAAGGCACCGCATTCGCCTCAACACGGACCTCGCCAAGAAGCCGCCCGAGTGCCTCGAATACATCGTCGTTCATGAGATGACTCATCTGTTGGAGCCAACGCACAACACCCGTTTTGTCGATCTCATGGACCGGTTCCTGCCGCAGTGGCGATTCTTCAGGGAGAAGTTGAATCAATTGCCGGTCCGTCATGAAGAGTGGGCTTATTGACAAAAGGAGTTTCCCCAGGCGCCCGCCGTCGGCGACTGACTCCCAACCCCCGCATCAGCCGGAAGGCAAATGCCGAGGGATTCCCGACAGATTGCCGATCGACGCACTCCACTGCCCCTGGATTTCTGGGATCTGGAGTCCGGGGTCTGGAATCTGGAATCTTCAGTCTGAGAGACGGCGGACGCGATGGCCATTCTTTCCCAGACGCTCAGTTCTTGCCGCGATCGGCGCGGAGCAGGGGGGCGTCGTTTTCCTGGTCCTCGTCGTAGTCTCGGTAAAGGGGCAGGTAGCGGTAGTAGACTTCGAGGGTGAGGATCGAAAGCGAGGAGGTGAAAAGTCGGCCGGCGCGCTGACCCCAGACGTCCTGGGCGGGAAAGTCGGGGTCCCAGCTTCCGTTGGCGCAGGTTCCGTCCTGGATTTGCATGGAGATCAGGCCCTCGCGGACCTTGAGGTTCCAGTCGTCCCAGTCCTGGTTCTTCATGTTATGAAGGAGCTGGGTGGCGTAGTACCAGTAGTAAATGTTTCGGTCGTGATTGGTGTCGAGGTCACGGGCGATGATCGAGGCGCCCTTGACGAGGGCGGGGGTTTTGCGGGGCCAGCCAAGGATCTGTCGGGCGAGAAGGGCCTCGGCGGTCATGATCATCGAGCCGGGGCGGCCGGGCTGGTAGGCGTATCCGACCCGGCTTCGATCGATTGAGGCGAGGTCGAGGTATTTCGAGCAGTCCTTGAGAACGCGGCGCGGGATGGGGATGCCGGCGCCTCGACCACTTCGAAGGGCGAACATCATCCAGCCGAAGACGGAGGTGTCGCCAGCCTGGCCGGGGAAGTAACGCCAGCCGCCCGTGCTGGGATCCTGAGAGTTGGTGATGAATTCGATCGCGAGCCGGGCGGGTTTCTTGAGCCGAGGGTCCTGCGAAAGGCCGTAGGCCTCGCAGAGGGCCATGGTCCCGATGGCGTGGCTGTACATGTAGGCCATGCCGGGCGGGCCGGTGAAGAGGTTGCCGTCGGGCTGCTGGTGGTCGACCAGCCATCCGATCCCGCGACGAACGGCGTCCTGATGCTTGCTCTTGACCGTGTGAATGTAGCCGGCACCCAGGAGCGGAAGCAGGGCCAGCCCGGTGGCGCCGGTGTCCGTCGCCATGACCGGACGCGAGGGGCAGGGGGTGCCCTGGCATTGCTCGTGGTAGTCGAGGCTCCAGGCGCCGTCAGGGCGCTGGTGGCGGACGATCCAGTCGAGACCGTCCTCGACGGATTTTTCCGACTTTGCCGTGCCTCCCTCGCGACGGACGAGTCTGGCCCGGTTCATCCCCTGTCGGCCCGAGAACGGCGCCTTGAGGCTCATGGCGATCTCGGGGAACCGGGCGCCGACCATCGACGGGTTTTTCAGGTCGAGCAGCGGCGTGGGAGCGGCGAGGACAGGAGCGTACTGGACCAGGTTCGGGATTTCGGGCTGACCGGCGAGCTTCAGGTGCGGGTCGGGATCGAGTCCGATCGAGGGAGGGTCGGCCGACCGCGCCACGGTGAACGGGTCGCCGGCCTGTTTGGCGTCGACCAGGGAGGTCACGTCGCCAAGCTGGGTATTGACGAGCTGGCCCTCGATGGGCGGAGCGACCGGCGCGCGGTGCGACCATCGGATCAAAAGGGCGAGGATCAGGAGGGCGAGCGAGTGGAGGAGCAGGCTGAGGCCCCAGGCGGGGACGGTCCGGAGCGCCTCGGGATCGTATTCGCCCCGGCGAAGCTGCTCCCATCGGGCGCGGAAATGTCGGGGCATGGATGCGGAGGGCCAGGTTGCGGGCATCGATGGGACTCGCCCTTGAGGTGAAATCGGGCGTCGCTCCAGAATCGCCCTCATTATAGGATACGAACCACGCGGCGGCCAGCGCGCGCTGGTGGAACTCCGGCCGGTTTCCAACCCGGTTGGCCGAAAATGGGCGACGGGCACCCGAACCTGGCAGAGGTGGCTCTCTCAAGATCGTGAGCGAACGCGTGCGGGTGCCGGTCGGTTTTACGAGTGGGCGTTGCCCACGGATTCACGAGCCCGATGATCCTGTCCGGAAGGTGATGGCTGGGGTAGCCGGTCTTTTGCCGGAGGGAGCACTGGATCTCGACCTGGTCGCCGACCGGAGCCGACTCCGACAGCTCCGGTCTGGAACGTCATAAGGGGAACCCCGTTTGCTCGGCGGCCTGGGTGGACCAGGCCGTCGTGTCCGGAGTCGCGGTCAGGATCAACAGCGTTCGCGTCGCGAGGTTTCGTCCGTCCTCGTTCCGGGTACTCTGGGACTCGCCTCGTCGCTGAACGACCTGGGGGAATCAATCGTCCAGGCGGAGTTCTTCAAGGGTCCGCGCATCAAGGAGGTCGAGCTGAAGCTGGGCCAGAGCCTCCGTCGAGAGAGCTTCGACCCGGCGTTCGACCTCAGCCGGCAACGGGCCGAACTTCTTCCCCATCATCAGAAGGACCGATCGCCGCATACCCTGCTCGATGCCCTGTTCGATGCCGCGTTCGATGCCGCGTTCGATGCCCTGTTCGATGCCCTGTTTGATGCCGCGTTCGTATGTGGTCTGCATGAGAGGTTTGACCTCGCGAAGCGCATCGGCCTTGCCGCGTTCGTATGTGGTCTGCATGAGAGGCTTGACCTCGCGAAGCGCATCGGCCTTGCCGCGTTCATAAGTCGTTTGCATGAGAGGCTTGACCTCACGATAGGCTTCGGTCTGCAACAGCGATTGCAGCCGTTCCTTCT